>CAMVIB010000034.1 GCA_947167455.1 uncultured Prevotellaceae bacterium
AGGGAAGCTGAACGGTAGGGAGGAAGGGGAAGCTGAAGGAACGGAACGGGAGGAAGGGGCAGCGGAACAGGAGGGCGGGGGAAATGGGAGAAAGGGAGGCACTGCCTACGCAAGCAGCAGGGATAGGGATTGAAGGATGGCGTAGAGGAAGATGTTGGCAGCTGTCTGGCCGAGGACGGCGTTCAGGGCGCGGCCGGCATGGAGGCGTTTCATTTGCAGCCACGTGCGCGTATGGGGGATGAGGTAAAGGAGGGGGAGAAGAGAGAATGGGAACAGAGAGGAGGATGAAAGATGGCTCGTGGGAGGTAGGATAGAATAGTTATCAGCCAGACATGAATGGCAAGCGGGAAACAATGGCAGCAGCACGGCGACGATGCCCAGCAGCATGTACAACCACTCTGCGAACCAGCCGCCGAAGAGCACGACGATGGTGCGTTTGCCGGCGGCGCGGTCCTGCTCGCGGTCGCGGTAGTTGTTGACTACGAGCAGGCAATCGGTTGCCAGTCCCATGCCGATGGAAAGCAGCAACACAGGCAGCGTCACCGTGCCCGTCTGGAGGTAATAGGTGGCGCATACAGGCACGAGGCCAAAGAAAACAAGGACGAGCACATCGCCCAGCCCCAGGCCGGCTAGCAGTGTGGTGTAGAGGAAGCAAAAGACCACGCATGCCACGCCAACTGCCACCAGCCACCATCCTCCCCACAGCACCAGCGGCAGCCCCACGAGGCATGCCAACGCCGTAGTGATGCCTATTCCCCATCCCATCGCCCGCGGCGTGATCCATCCCTCGCTGCAAGCGCGTGGCGGCCCGAGACGCGTCTCGCGGTCGTCGCGCCCCTTGCGAAAGTCGAAGTAGTCGTTGACGAAGTTGGCATCCACCTGCATCAGCAACGCAAAGAGCATGCACAACGCAGCAGGAATATGCCGGAACATGCCACCATTGGCACACAGGTCGCTCCATGCCGCACTCAGCGACACAATCACAGGTGCCATGGCACCTGACAGGGTCTTTGGCCGGGCCGCCAGCCACCAGGCCCGTAGGCTGTTAGTCTCTATCATTGTCTTCTCGTAGCAATCCGGCGGCAAAGATAGTGAAAAGTTTCTTATCTTATGCTTTAACTTAGCAGCAAAAATCACATAACGTCCACAACGCCACCCTGCCCTTCACGCGCAACGTCATAGGCACGATGGACTATACGCCGTGCGCCTTCACCGACTCACAACATCCGCACATCACCACCCATGCCTACGAGCTGGCGCTGACAGTACTCTTCGAGAGCGGCCTGCACCACCTTGCCGACCACCCCGAGAGCTTCCTGGAGCAGCCACAACCCGTGCGTGACTTCCTCAGCCGTCAGCCAGCCGCATGGGACGAGACCGCTACGTCAGCGGCTACCCCGGACAGAGCGCCGTGCTGGCCCGACGCAGTGGCACCACGTGGTATGTCGCAGACATAAACGGTACGGACGCACCATCGACGTTCAGCTGTGACCTCAGCTTCATAGACGGACAACAACAGATCACACTCTTTGCCGACAGCGGCAACGCCTCGTCACCCTGGCAGATAACACAGCCGACACAACTGCCAGACACCGTCACATGCCGGCCTCGCGGAGGCTTCGTCTGCGTGACACGCCCGCTATAGCTTCTCGCCACACTGCGAGCAAAACCTGTCGTTCTTGCGCACCTTGCTGCCGCAGCGTGGGCAACGCCCGTCGCGCACAGGGGCATTGGTCTCGTTGATGAACGAGGCTGTGACGATGCCGCCGGGGACAGCTATCAACGTGTAGCCCAGCAGCATGATGAAGGCACTGAGCATGCGCCCGCCAAAGGTGACGGGGGTGATGTCGCCATAGCCTACGGTGCTTAGCGTCGTGACGGCCCAGTAGATGCTTGTGCCAATGTCGGTGAAGGCAGAGTCGGGTTCACCGCTCTCTATCATGTACATCAGTGTGGCGAGACACAGCACCAGCACGAAGACGAAGAGGAAATAGACGGCTATCTTGCGGAAGCTGCGCCCTATGGCACGCAGCAGCATGTGTCCCTCGTCAATGAAAGAGAAGAGCCTGAAGATGCGGAAGATACGCAGGAAGCGTATGCTACGTAACATAAGCATGTAGCGGGCACCCGGCAGCACTATCGTAAGGTATGGCGGCAGCACGGCAATGAGGTCTATCACCCCCCAGAGGCTGAAAGCATAGCTGTGCGGACGTTCTGCACTGTAGAGGCGCGCCGCATACTCGATGGTGAAGACCAGCGTCAGCAACATCTCCAACACCTCAAGCACAAGTTTCACGACGGGATGCAACCCCTGCAGCGTCTCCACGAACATGATTATCAGACTTATGGAGATGGCAATGATAATGGCAATGTCTATGCGATGACCTATGGGCGTGTCGGCATTGAAAACGATGTCGCGCAAATACTCCTTACGGAGCCAAGATGGTTTCTTCATACAACTTCTGTTTTTCCTGAATCCGCAACAGCCTTCTTTGTTGTGACTGTTGCGGACGCAAAGGTAACACCTTTTTTTCAATCTCCGGCAAATATCTGCTAAAATAATGTGGATGCATACTATCAAGTGTGCACGTAAATGTGTATGTAAACTACATTATTTGCATCAAAAAACGCAGAAAATTACGTTTTACATACACATCCTGCACATTTTACATACACACCCTAATATCTTGGTTTAAAGTGCTATATGTGTTAGTTGTGTATGTAAAATCAACTTTTCGATAAAAATATTACAGAAAAGTAGCAGTGCATGCGCATTTTACATACACACCCCCGCTCACTTTCATGCACATCTCCGGCACACGTGGTGGCAAGGCGTGCCGACTTGCCGTGTGCAAAAGCCGCAACACCATTAGCCTATGCAGCATCATGCTCAGCAGACGATGGACATAGCCCATAAAGCTGTTGCGTTATGCCCCTAGGGGAGTTATGATACTCGCCTAGGGGAGTTATAATACTCGCCTAGGGGAGTAACGAAACTCGCCTAGGGGATATGGCGTGTCTCGTCGGAGGACTCGCGTCCCGTCCGCAAGGCCGGAATACGCTTCTCCATGGACACCATCACTATTGAGGACAGGGAAATTGAGTGAAGGTGCTAATGGCCCCCGACGTCTCCTTAGAGCAAGCCCTCTGCGCCATGTAGCACGGCTGCGTCTGTGTAATGAAAAACAAAGAAAATGATGGGTTGCAATTCATTTTACAGGAAATTTATGGGTCGGGAATCAAAAATAGTGTACCTTTGCCGCTGCCATCCTCCCATATCTGCCGTGATGCTCATCGTGGAGGACGGTGCCGAGGGGTGGCTGCCATGTTGCGGCGGCATACTCATCAGAGGGGACCTGAGGTCCCGGAGACTCTTCGAGCACAGGATGTTAAACTGAGATGTCCGGGAGCGGGTGTCTCGCAATCAACGATTAGCGTATGAAAATATCTGTATTAAGTCTGCTGGCGGCATTCGTGGTGCTCAACGTAGCACCGGGCTATGATGCCTGCGGCAACAAAATCAAGGGCTACCACTTCGATGACGACACCACCGAATACATGGCCGACAGCCTTGAACTCATGGCCGACTCAGCAAGGGTGCTGACATCGGCCGAAGCCGACAGTCTTTAGTGATGGACGTGTAAGTCCTCACTCGAAATAGAAAGTTAGCGATATCATCCGTGCGCGGCCGCGGTCGATGGAGTGCGTAAACTTGAGCAGGCTCTCGTCGATGAGGTCAGAGCGGTCGCGTGCAATGATGTCGCGCAGGCCGAAGCTGAACTTAAGCTCAGGTATGAACTTGAAGAATGGCAGATAGATGTCACACCCCATGCCAATCTCTATGAAACAGTCGAATCTCTCGGTGAGGATGGCATTGTGCTTGCGCGTAGTGAGGTCGATGGCAGGGGCCACCGCTGCCACGACGTAGGGTCTGAAGTTATTGTAGCGTGGAGCCGCCACCTTGAGCTTCACGGGGAGGTAGATGTATGTCGATTTGATGTTCTGAGTGGAGTCGCGTCCACTCAGCTGTTCGTGGAAGAAGAGATGTTTCTGCCCGAAGTGTATGCTTGGTTCGAGGCGTAGGCCCAGCGTCTTGTTGAGACGCAGCTCGCCGATGACGCCTACGGAGAAGCCGGGCTGATAGCTGTCAATCTCTGTGTACCACTGCTCGCCGCTCGCGGGGTCGATGTAACCGTTGTTGCTGAGCTCTATGTCCATCATATTGATGCCGACGAAGAATCCATAGTGCAGGCGTCGCGTGTCGATGTATGGGCGGTGCTGAATCTTCTGCTCCTGTGCCGGCAGCGGCAGGGACAGGAGCAGAAGCATCAGCGTGGCAAGTATGTGTGTTGTTCGTCGCATATAGATATATAACGTGCGATGAAGCGTTTTATTGCGCAGCGACGAATGATTTGGCGTGGCAGGGTGGGGCAGTGTGCCTTCTGTGCGGCAGGCATCATGCCGGTGTCACCAGCGTACCAATCTGCTCGCCGTCGATGACGCGACGCAGGTTGCCCAGTTCGTCCATGTTGAAGACGTAGATAGGCAGATGGTTCTCGCGGCATAGCGTAGTGGCCGTGAGATCCATGATACGCAGGTTGCGGCTCAGGATCTCGTCGTAGGTGATGGTGCTGAACTTCGTGGCCGTAGGGTCCTTCTCGGGGTCGGCGGTGTATATGCCGTCCACGCGTGTGCCCTTGAGCATGACGTCGGCCTCGATCTCTATGCCTCGGAGTGCCGAGCCTGTGTCGGTGGTGAAGTAGGGGTTGCCCGTTCCTCCGCTCATGATGACGACCTCGCCATGCTCCAGCGCCTCGATGGCGCGCCATTTCGAGTAGAACTCACCTATAGGCTCCATGCGTATGGCGGTGAGTACGCGCGCCTTGACGCCTTCGGCCTCGAGGGCGCTCGACAGGGCGAGAGAGTTGATTACGGTTGCGCACATACCCATCTGGTCGCCCTTGACACGGTCGAAGCCGCGTCCGGCTCCGGTGAGGCCGCGGAAGATATTGCCTCCGCCGATGACGATTCCTATCTGAACGCCCATGGCATGTATTTCCTTGATTTGGCGGGCATAGTCGGCGAGGCGTGTCTCGTCGATGCCGTAGTTCTTGGCTCCCATGAGGCTTTCGCCGGAGAGTTTTAGCAGAATGCGCTTGAACATGATTGTAAGATTAAAATAATGATTACTATACTTGGTTTGTGGTGATGCGTGGTGGCAGCTCGAGGACAAAGCGCACGCCGTCGGTGTAGTAGGTGTCGAGGTAGAGTGTGCCGTGCATGGCCGCCACGATGACGCGGCAGAGGCTCAGCCCGAGCCCGAGTCCCTGCTGGAAGGTGTCGAGTTTGGCAAAGCGTCTGAAGATGAACTCTGTCTTGTCGGCCGGTATGGGCGGAGCGGTGTTGGTGACGGCAATGGCCACGTAGCCGCTGTCGTCAATCTGTCGGCAGGCGAGTGTGATGTTGCCTTGTGTGGTGAACTTCGTGGCGTTGCTCATCAGGTGCCCCAACACCTGTCCGAGGTAATAGGGGTCTGTCTCGCAGACAAGCCTTGACTCGGGGATGTCGAAACACATGCTGACACCGTTTGTCGGAGCCCATGCCTCGCTGACGTCGCGCATGATGACAGTTATGTCGGTCGGTCGCGGGTGCAGTTCGCGGCGCCCGTCGTCCCATTCGCTGAGTTCCGTGACCTCGGAGATGAGTTGTCCGAGCATGGCGAGATTCTGCTGCAGCGTGTCCTGCATCATCTTCAGCTCATTGCCTTCAAGTGGCGCCTCATCAGCCATGGGCCCGTACAGCATGTCGGCAAAGCCCTGCAGGGCATTGAGCGGCGTGCGCACCTCGTGGCTCATCTGGTGGATGAAGTCGGCCTTCTCCTCGTTGGCTTTGACAGCCAGTTGTCCGGCTATCTCCATGCGCCGCACCGCCAGACGCATGCGTCGCTGCGCCAGGCGTCTGCGATAGAGCACGATGAGCGTGAACACCAATATCGCCGTGACGGCTACTCCTATACCTATATATATACGCACGCGAAAGCGCGCCTTTGCCAGTGCCTCCTCCTGCTCCAGCTGGCGGCGCTGTTCCTCCTGCTCTTCCATGGCGATGCGGTTGGTCTGTTCGGCCATTTCCAGCTCGCCGCGTCGTATCTGCATGCTGTCGGCCTTGTGGCGTAGCTGCTGCAGGCGCGCATTGCTGCGCAGCTTGGCGTTGTCAAGAAGGATGTTGTGCTGTCGCTGACGCATGTTCTCTTCCTCAGCGAGGGCGTTGTCGAGGTCGGCCTTGAATGCTCCGAGCTGCAGGGTGTTGGTTTTTGACAGCAGGTGGTCGCGCTCCTCGGCGGCACGTTCGAGCCATTGCAGGGCACGCTGGTAGTCGCCTGTCTTGGCATGGTAATAAGTATGCGTCAGCGGGAAGGCGTTGCCTATGGAGTCGAGATATAGCCTTGCCCGTATGAGGTTGCCGCGTAGCGTCCAGTAGCGTGCGCAGGTCTTGTGGTAGGAGCGTTGCGCCGTGCTGCTCATGGTGAGCATCCCGGCCGTGGCCTCGAGTTGCTTTTTGTAAAGGGTGGCGGTGTCGATCTTCTGGTGGTCGGTGTAGAAGGCAAAGAGTTCATTGAGTGCAGTCATGCGCTGGCGTGGCATCACGGCGTGTACGAGAGCCTGACGTAGGTTGTCGATGCCATCGGTGTGATTGCCGAGCCTCAGCTGCGTGCGGCCGATGTTGGTGAGGGCTATCGAGAGGTCACGCTGTAGGTCGTCGGTGAGCATGAGGTCGCGGGCCTGAGTGTAGAGGTCGAGCGCTGTAGTGAGCATGCCACGCATGCACATTATGTCGCCCATCTTGATCATGGTATTTGCTATGCCGTAGATATTGTTGGCGTGGGCGGCCACCTTCTGGCATTCGCGCACTGTTGACATGGCGCTGGCGATGTCGTCGCGCTCTATGAAGATATCGACTATGTCGCCCCACACGTTGAAGGTCATCCATTCTTCGAGCGTCCCCCTCGATTCTGCTGTAATGTGTTCGAGCTGTTGCCGGAGTCCGGACACGTCGCCCGTGATGTATGCATGTTGAGCCCGCAGGTAGATGGCCATGACCTGCGTCTTCTTGTTGTGGTCGCGTATGCCCATGTCCATCATTGTGTCGGCCATCGTCGTGAGCACGTTCTTGTCGAGGTGCTTCTGTGCGCGCCTATAGACGGCAAAGGCTTCGGGACTGATGTGCAGCGCATCGGCTGTGCTGTCGATGCCCTCGTGTGCGGATTGTGCCAGCATGTCGTGTGGCAGTGAGAGCAGCAAAAATAATGCCGCCACCACGCTTGCCCCCCGCTCCTTGGCAGCGTCTTCGAAGAGCTCTATTATCTGTCGTGCCGAGCGATGCAGGTCGGCCAGTAGCCACTCGCGTTCCTTGGCATCCTTGCACTCTGCGAGTGCACCTACCGTCGTAGAGACGTTAGCCAGCGGGTCGCGAATGTCATTGCGCATACGTCGCAGGAAACTCACCTTGATGTCAGCAGACTGACGTGCCTCGGCACGGATGTGGTCGGCCTTGGCACGCTGTGCACGCAGACGGCGTCGCGACCCTTCGATGGCGAGTGTCAGAATCGCTGCCAGAAGTATGATGATGGCAAGTACGACGGTGAAGATGCGCATGAGTGTAAGCCGCCGGATCTGTTGGTTGACTTGGCTCTCATAGCGCAGGCGTTCCTGTTCCTGCCGCTGCTTGCGCAGCTGATGCTCGTCGGCCTGCTGGCGCATGCGCAGGCGTTGCTGTACCAGCTGTTCTTGCGAGTTTTGGTAGGTGAGGCGGTCGAAAGAGTGCTGCTGCTCCAGCCTGGCGTGTTCCAGCTCAGCGCGCTCCATGGCGATGCGTGCGGCATCGCTCTTCAGCTTCTGGTCGCGATGCTTTGTGGCATAGAGCTCGGTATAAACAGACTGTGTGATGGCGTTGAGGCTGTCGGTGATCTCGAGCAGACGCAGGCGGTGGTGGTAGGCCGCTTCGTAATCGTCGCTGTCGAGTGCCGCCTGCACCCTGTCGAATGCATCACGTTGGAGCTCAATGTCGGCGGCATTCCCTGTCAGCACGAAACTCTGTGCCCTGACTATAACAGCCACCCCCGCCACGATGGCGAGGGTCAGTATGCGTCGTATGGTGGCGATGTCAGGCAAAATGGAGGCGCCACGCCAGCAGCGAGAGTGCTATGTACCACAAAATAATAACAGGTATGGCGCTCACGCCCATAGCCACGGCAGCAATCAGGGTTCCTGCTATGAAAATCCACTTCACGCGGTTGTCGGCCCACGAGAGATTCTTGAACTTCAATGCGAAGAGCGGCACTTCTGCCACGAGGAAGAAGCTGAACATGAGCATGAAGAGGAAGAGGAAGATGGCGTTGAATCTCTGTGAGACGAGGAATGGCAGCTGTGTCACTGTCAGCGAAGCCCAGAACAGGGCGTTGGCAGGTGTCGGCAGACCAATGAAGCTCGACGTCTGCCGTGTGTCGAGGTTGAACTTGGCGAGCCTGAGAGCCGAGAATGCTGCCATGACGAAAGCTGTGTATGGCAGATAGGGCTGTAGTGGTGCTATAATGTCGGGATAGTGCACCATGCCGAACAGCTGGAAGAGCATCGCGCTCGGCGCGACGCCGAAGGTCACGACATCGGCCAGCGAGTCGAGTTCCTTGCCTATCGGCGAGCTGATGTGCAACAGTCTGGCCACCATGCCGTCGAAGAAGTCAAACACTGCGCCGAGCACAATCATGCCCAGCGCCCATTCGAAGTGGCCGTGGAAGGCTGCACCCGTGGCCATGCAACCACAGATGAGGTTGCAGCATGTGAGTATGTTAGGAGGGGATAATAGCACTTTGTGTTGTTGTTAGTCAATAGAATCTTATGCTACAGCGAGCTCATGCAAAGCGTGCCAGGACAGTCTCGTTGCCCGTGGCCTTCTGGCCTACGCTGACGAGTGGCTTGATGCCCAATGGGAGGTACACGTCAACTCGCGAGCCGAACTTTATGAATCCCAGATGTTCGTCGATAAAGCATTCCTCGCCCTCAGCGGGGTATGTCACAATCCGTCGGGCCACGGCGCCTGCCACCTGCCGTACCAGGACTTCCACGCCGTCGGCCCTCTCGATGACGACGGTAGAACGCTCGTTGTCGGTGCTGGCCTTGGGGAGCCATGCTGCCATGAAGCGGCCTTTGTGGTGACGCACCATCTTCACCGTGCCGTCAACGGGTGTCCAGTTGGCATGGACATTAGTAAGGCTCATGAAGATGCTTATCATGAGCCTGCGGTCGTGGAAGTACTCGTTCTCGTCAACCTCTTCCACCACCACCACGGTGCCGTCGCATGGCGCTACGACCACGTTATCCGTGTCATCCTCGGGGAAGATGCGGATGGGGCATCTGAAGAAGTTCACTACTATTAAATATACCACTGCCGAGAAGACTACCGCCACACCGAAGGGTATGCTCCTGTAGCCAAAGCCGATACCGAAGAGCGCGCACAGCACGACAAGTGCCACGCCGCCAAAGATGAGCGTGTGTGTGCCCTCGCTGTGAAGGCGTATATTTTTCAGCTTACGAAGACGCTTTACCATGTAATAATTCACGTTTTTCAGCACAAAAGTACTCATAAATTTAATAAAGCCAAAAAAAAGTGCCGTTTTTTTGGCAGTTTGGCAAAAGAAACGTACTTTTATCGCCGTTTTCGCCCGCTTTTCCACTAAAATAGGCTCACAGACACTCAAAACGCATGCAAGATTTCGTTCATCTTCACGTTCATACCCAATATTCGTTGCTCGACGGACAAGCGAGCATACCGAAGCTTGTTGACAAGGCCATCGCTGACGGCCAGCCCGGCATGGCTGTCACCGACCATGGCAACATGATGGGCATAAAGGAATATTTCAATTATGTCAACAAGAAGAACAAGAAGCTGAAGGAGGAGGGCAAGCCACCATTCAAGCCTATTTTCGGGTGCGAGATGTATGTCGCAGAGCGTACGCTCTACGACCGCGACAAGGAGCTTGACGGACGTCGCTACCACCTCATTGTGCTGGCCAAGAACGAACGCGGCTACCACAACCTCGTCAAGCTTGTCTCCAAGGCATGGGTCGATGGCTTCTACAATCGTCCGCGCACCGACCACAACGAGCTCGCAGCTCATGCCGAGGGGCTTATAGTATGTTCGGCGTGTATCGCCGGTGAGGTGCCTCGCAAAATCCTTGACGGCGACATCGCTGGGGCCGAGGCCACGATACTTTGGTACAAAAGCATCTTCGGCGACGACTACTACCTTGAGCTGCAACGCCATGAGGTGCGCGACCCCAACCAGCGTGCCAACCGCGAGACCTACCCCCTGCAGCAGCGTGCCAATGCCGTAATCATCGAGCTGGCACGCAAGCATGGCATAAAGGTCGTCTGCACCAACGACGTGCATTTCGTCGATGAGGAGAACGCCGAGGCCCACGACCGTCTCATCTGTCTGGGCACAGCCCGCGACCTCAACGACCCCACGCGCATGCTCTACAGCAAACAGGAATGGTTCAAGACGCGTGCCGAGATGGAGGCCATCTTCCCTGACGTGCCCGAGGCCATGGCAAACACGCTCGAGGTGCTTGCCAAGGTGGAGACATACAGCATCGACCACGGCCCCATCATGCCAAACTTCCCGATACCCAAGTCCTTCGCCACCGAGGACGACTACCACCAGCGTTTCACCGGACAGCAGCTCTTCGATGAGTTCACCCACGACGAGAACGGCAATGTCGTATGCTCGCCCGAGGATGCCGAGAGCAAGGTCAAGAAACTTGGCGGCGTGGAGAAGCTCTACCGTCTGAAGCTCGAGGCCGACTACCTCGCGTACCTCACCTACGAGGGTGCCCGCAAGCGCTACGGCGACCCGCTGCCCAAGGATGTTGACGACCGTCTGCGCTTTGAGCTCCACGTCATGAAGACGATGGGTTTCCCGGGCTACTTCCTGATCGTGCAAGACTATATCAACGCCGCCCGCTATGAGCTCGGAGTCAGCGTAGGCCCTGGCCGCGGCTCGGCGGCCGGTAGCGCCGTGGCCTACTGCCTGGGCATCACACAGGTCGATCCCATACAGTATGACCTCCTGTTCGAACGCTTCCTCAACCCCGACCGTATATCCCTGCCGGATATCGACGTTGACTTCGACGACGACGGCCGCGGCAAGGTGCTGTCGTGGGTGACGCAAAAGTATGGCGAGGCCAACGTCACGCACATCATCACCTACGGCACCATGGCCACGAAGTCGGCCATCAAGGATGTGGCTCGAGTCCAGAAGCTGCCCATCGACGTCAGCAACGGCCTCGTGAAGGCCATTCCCGACCGTCTGCCCAACGACATGAAGATGAACCTTAAGAACGCCATCGCCACGGTGCCGGAGTTGCAGCAGGCGGCAGCATCGCCCAACCACCAGCTCAGCGACACCATCAAGTATGCACAGATGCTTGAGGGCAATGTCCGTAATACCGGCGTGCATGCCTGTGGCGTCATCATCTGCCGCGACGACGTCTCCGACTGGGTTCCCGTGTCCACCGCCGAGGACAAGGACACGGGCGAGAAGCTGCTGTGCACACAGTACGAGGGCTCGGTCATCGAGGACACCGGACTCATAAAGATGGACTTCCTCGGCCTCAAGACGCTGAGCATCATCAAGGAGGCCATTGCCAACATACATGACAGCCTGGGCCTGAACATCGACATCGACGCCATCGACATCGAGGACGCACCGACATATCGGCTCTACAGTGAGGGGCATACCATAGGCACATTCCAGTTTGAGTCGGCAGGCATGCAGAAGTACCTGCGCGAGCTGCAGCCAACCACCTTCGAGGATCTCATAGCCATGAACGCACTCTATCGCCCGGGGCCTATGAAGTATATTCCCGACTTCATCAACCGCAAGCAGGGCCGTGAGCCGGTGGAGTACGACATACCGTGCATGGAGAAGTACCTCAAGGACACCTACGGCATCACCGTCTATCAAGAGCAGGTGATGTTACTCTCCCGTCAGCTGGCAAGCTTCACGCGCGGCGAGAGTGACACCCTCCGCAAGGCCATGGGTAAGAAGCTCAAGGACAAGCTCGACCACCTCAAGCCTAAGTTTATCGAGCAGGGCCAAGGCAACGGCCACCCCAAGGCTAAGCTTGAGAAGATATGGAGCGACTGGGAGGACTTCGCCAGCTACGCCTTCAACAAGAGCCATGCCACATGCTACTCATGGGTGGCCTACCAGACAGCGTGGCTGAAGGCCAATTTCCCCGCCGAGTATATGGCCGCCGTGATGACGCGCAACCTCGACAACATCTCCGAGATCACCAAGCTCATGGAGGAATGCCGATCCCTCGGCATTGCCACCCTCGGCCCCGATGTCAACCACAGCCGTCAGAAGTTCAGTGTTGACGAGCAGGGCAACATACGCTTCGGACTTGCCGCCATAAAGGGCTTCGGCGAGGGAGCAGCAGATGCCGTCATCGACGAGCGCCTGCGTGGCGGCCCATACCGCGACATCTACGACTTCGTGCAGCGCGTCAACCTTATGGCCGTGAAGCGCAGCGGCCTTGAGAGCCTTGCACTCAGCGGCGCGTTAGACTGTTTTGCTGACATCAGGCGCGAGCAGTACTTTGCCAAGGACATGAAGGGTATGACATTCATGGACACACTCATGAAGTTCGCACAGTCCTATCAGCTGTCGCAGCAAGAAGCGGCGAACTCGCTCTTCGGAGGTATGGACGAGGTGGAGATAGCACGTCCGCAGCCGCCGGCCCTCACCGAGGAATGGAGCTTGCTCGAACGCCTCAACCGCGAGCGCGACCTCGTGGGCATATACCTCTCTGCACATCCTCTCGACCCATACTATGTCATCCTCAAGGATGTCTGCAATGTGCACGCCACCGACCTCAGCAACCTCGACGAGTTCATAGAGCAGGAGGTGCGTTTCGGAGGCATCATAACCAAGGTGCGCAACGGCGTCGGCAAGAGCGGAAAGGCTTATGGCATAGTGACCATCGAGGACTACTCCGGCTCCTTCGAGCTGCCTCTGTGGGGCAACGACTGGGCCCAATGGGCCAACTTCATGGCCGTGGGCAGCGCCGTCTATGTCACGGCGGCCATACGCCCCTCGCCCTACAACCCCTCGCGCATAGACATCAACATCGGCCAGGTGCAGTATCTCGCCGACGTGGCCGACTCGCTCGTCGAGAGTATAACACTCGTCATACCGCTCATCCATGCCAATGCCGACAAGCTCTTCTTCATTGACCAGCTCACACACGACAACCCCGGCAACGTAAACCTGAACCTCCTGCTGCTCGACCCGGAGGGTAAGATGAACCTGCGCATGCATTCGCGCTCACGACGTGTCAACGTCACACGCCAGTTCCTCACCGACCTGACGCTGAAGTTCCAGGACATCGACGACTTCGAATATCGCATCAACGATAACTGACCTCAACGCTTCACAAGAATAACAGTTACTAATTTCAAATCCTAAATTCATTATGGCATTACAAATCACAGATGCAAATTTCAACCAGCTGCTCGAAGCTGGCAAACCCATGCTCGTTGACTTTTGGGCAACATGGTGCGGCCCCTGCAAGAAGGTAGGCCCCTACGTAGAGGAACTCGCAGAACAGTACGCCGACCAGGCCATCGTTGGCAAGGTCGATGTCGATGAGAACGACGGACTCGCCATGCGCTTCGGCATCCGCAACATCCCTACGCTGCTCTTCTTCAAGGACGGCAACGACGTACCTGTTGACAAGCTCGTAGGTGCCGCACCGAAGTCTGAACTCGAGGCAAAGCTCAAGGCTATCCTCTGAGCTTGACATCACCCTATTCATACACTCCGGGTGGGGTCTGTCTGTTAATGTTTATTCTCAGACCCCACCCTCAAAAAACTTACTCCACAATGGACGACGACCTCATCCTCGACGCCGAGGAAGACATCAAGATTGCCGAGTTCGTGAAGGCATATCTCCCTCAGGAGGTGAAGCCTCGCTTTTCCGACGACGACATCCTCTATTTCATGGACCTGCTCGGAGAATACTTCGCCGAGAGTGGTATGCTCGACGGTACCGACGACCCCGACGAGGACATCGACATCGACATCGATGCCGCCGCCGAGGCTCTGGCCTCCAAGGCCCGCAAGGAGAAATATGGCGACTTCGCAGCCGACGACATCGCCTGGATCATCCAGGCCGAGCTCGAATACGGCGACGACAATTAGGCTCCGGCGGCCTTCACCTCTGCCGGCCTCACATCACACCATACATTTGGGCGAGGGGCGAAATCCCTCGTCCAAATCCATAATACACAGAATATGAAACGACTCCTCACCATACTCATTGCCATCATCGTGCAGTCGGCCTTCGCAGGACAGCAGTCGGCGGCAAAGGCACAAACCGACCCTCGCGAGTCGGCCATACGGAAGCTGCTGCAATCCACGATGATGATCAACCAGCTTTATGTCGATACCGTGAACCTCGACCGACAGGTGGAGGATGCCATCACCGGTATGCTCTCAAAGCTCGATCCGCACTCTGCCTATACCAACGCCGCCGACACCAAGAAGCTCACCGAGCCGCTACAGGGCAACTTCGATGGCATCGGCGTGCAGTTCAACATGCTCGAGGACACGCTACTTGTCATTCAGACGGTGGCCAAGGGACCGTCGGAGCGTGCGGGCATCGTGGCCGGCGACCGCATAGTCTCCGTCAACGACACAGCCATTGCCGGCGTCAAGATGAGCCGCGACGAAATAATGAGACGCCTGCGCGGCCCACGCGGCACCGTGGCACATCTGGGCATCGTGCGTCACGGCATCGACGGCATCATCAACTTCGACGTCAAACGCGACCGCATACCCCTCCACAGCGTCGATGCGGCATTCATCATACGTCCTGGCGTGGGACTGATACGCTTCTCCAACTTCGCCGCCACGACTCACGACGAGGTGGCCGATGCCATACGCAGACTGAAGAAGCAAGGCATGAAGTCGCTCATCCTCGACCTCCTCGGCAACAGCGGAGGCTACCTCGGCGCCGCTGCCGAACTCGCCAGTGAGTTTCTGCCCAAGGACGACCTCATAGTATATACACGCGGGCGCAACGGCATCCAGGCCGGCGAGTATCATTCCACCGGCAGCGGCCTGTTCCGCGAGGGTGAACTCATAGTACTCGTCGATGAATATAGCGCTTCGGCAGCGGAAATCCTCGCCGGAGCCATACAGGACCAAGACCGCGGTACCATCGTCGGCCGACGCACCTTCGGCAAGGGCCTCGTGCAGCGACCTATCGAGCTAGACGACGGCTCCATGATACGCCTCACAATAGCACGCTACTACACCCCCTCCGGACGTTGCATCCAGAAACCCTATGCCAAGGGCGACGCCAAGGCATACGCCCGCGACGTCGTGGAGCGCTACAACCGCGGCGAACTCACGTCGGCCGACAGCATTCACTTCCCCGACTCCCTACGCTACACAACGCTGCGCCGGCACCGCACCGTCTATGGCGGCGGAGGCATCATGCCCGACAGATTCGTGGCTCTCGACACCACACGCTTCACACGCATGTACCGTGAACTCAGCGCACGTTCCTATGTCGTCAGCACCAACCTCCGGTATATGGACGCCCACCGCGACGAGCTGCGACGCCTCTACCCCGACTTCGACACCTTCAGGCGCGACTTCCAGATGCCACGCGACGTCATTGACGTCATGCTTGCCGAAGCCGCCGCGAAGGACAAGATCAAGCCTCGCGACGATGCCGAACTCGAGAAGACCGTTGCCGACCTCAGCCTTATCCTCAAGGGACTCGTGGCGCGCGACCTCTGGGATATGTCCGAGTACTTCCAGATCATCTACGAGCACGACCCCATTGTCACCCAAGCCCTCGAGCTGCTGCAATCCCACGCGTCATGAAACAGTATCTCTCCCTCCTACAGCGCATACTCGACGAAGGCACCGACCGCACCGACCGCACAGGCACCGGCACGCGTAGCATCTTCGGCCACCAGATGCGCTTCGCACTCAGCGACGGTTTCCCGCTGCTCACCACCAAGAAGCTGCACCTGCGCAGCATCATCCACGAGCTGCTGTGGTTCCTGCGTGGCGACACCAACATAGGCTATCTCCACGACAACGGCGTCACCATCTGGGACGAATGGGCTGATGCCGACGGCAACCTCGGTCCCATCTACGGTCACCAGTGGCGCTCATGGCCCGACTATGACGGCGGCACAATAGACCAGATCTCACAGGTCATCGACCTCATACGCCACCATCCCGACTCGCGCCGCATGGTGGTGTCGGCATGGAACGTTGCCGAGGTGGGCAAGATGGCACTGCCTCCATGCCACTGCCTCTTCCAGTTCTATGTCGCCGACGGCAGGCTCTCGCTGCAACTCTATCAGCGCTCGGCAGACACCTTCCTCGGCGTGCCTTTCAACATCGCCAGCTACGCCCTCCTGCTGCTCATGATGGCACAGGTCACGGGCTTGAAGCCTGGCGACTTCATACACACCACCGGCGACACGCACCTCTATCTCAACCACCTGCCACAAGCACGCCTGCAACTCACCCGACAACCCCGTGAGCTGCCCACGATGCTCATCAACCCCGATGTCCACGACCTCTTCAGCTTCCGCTATGAGGACTTCGAGCTCGTGGGCTACGACCCGCATCCGCACATCGCCGCACAGGTCAGCGTGTGAGGCCGGGTGTTGCCCGGATTCGCAAAACCACACACCTCATCATGTCTCCACTAAGTATTTCCATCATCGTCGCCGCGGCACAGAACGATGCCATAGGTCTGGACAATGCCCTTCTCTACTGGCTGCCCGACGACATGCGCCGCTTCCGAGAGCTCACCACCGGCCACACCGTCGTCATGGGGCGCCGCACATGGGAGTCGCTGCCTAAGGGTGCCCTGCCCAACCGCCGCAACATCGTGCTCACGCGCCAACCTGGCTACATCGCCGCGGGGGCAGAGGTGTTTGCCTCACTGCCCGAAGCGCTGACGGCCTGCCGCGACGAGGATGTCTTCATCATCGGCGGTGCCAGCGTCTATGCCGAGGCCATGCCGCTGGCACAACGTATCTATCTTACCCGTGTCCACGACACACCGGCAGAGGCTGATGTCTTCTTCCCCGCCATCGATGCTGCAGAGTGGTTCGTGGCATCACGGCAGAGGCATGACGCCGATGCGCGCCACGCCAAGGCCTTCACCTTCACAGACCTCTGGCGACACCCCCTCGCACTCTTCCGCCACTGTCCGCGTTGCGGGTCGCCGCGCTTCGTCATCGGCAATGCCAAGTCAAAGCGGTGCGACGACTGCGGCTTCACCTACTACTTCAATCCCTCGGCGGCCACCGTGGCACTCATAGAGCGCCAAGGTGCCGAAGGAACGGAGTGGCTCTGTGTGCGACGCGCCAAGGAGCCCGCACGCGGCACACTCGACCTCCCCGGCGGCTTTTCCGACATGTTCGAGACGAGCGAGGAGGGCGTACGCCGCGAGGTGCTCGAGGAGACGGGGCTTCAGGTCTGCCAGACAGAATACCTCTTCTCCATGCCCAACCAGTATGCCTATTCGGGCTTCACCGTGCACACCATCGACATGTTCTACCGTTGCCGCGTGGACGACGACAGCGTAGCACGTGCTGCCGACGATGCCGCCGAGGTGCTGTGGCTGCGCCCCTCAGACATCTGCCCCGACGACTTCGGGCTCGACAGCATACGTCGCGGCATCAAGCGCCTGCTCGGCAGCATGTCAGCCGACACGGCATAGCAGGGGCTGACACCCCTGCCTGTGATGAGCCACCTCTACGGGCTTACGGCAGCTTGCGAAACTTGTGTAGTTTATATTATATCCTGGATAATGACGCAGGAGGCGTCATCTTTCAATAGCCGCTGTGTCGGCAGGACCTGCGGATGGTTGGGGGGCAGTATATACCGAGCCTGAGGGGGGCGCCTGACCGCCGATACTGAATGATAGTGTACCCCTTCATGATGTTAATTTATAGAATCCACCTTAATACATGAGAAAATGGAAAACAATGAAAACAGAGAAAACAAGGAAAACAAAGGCCGTAAGGTCGCTATAGACATTGTCAAGGCCAACGTGTTTGCATTTGTGATCATGGTGGCGTCTGCCATCGTGTTCCTCGTGCCGTTCTTTCTGATATGGAAGGACAAGAAGCCTCTTTTCAGCCACGATGGCGGTTTTGGCAGTATTATATGGGTGTTTGGGCTGGTGCTGGCAGGCATCGTTGTGCATGAGCTCATTCATGGCCTGACATGGGCGCACTTCGCCCGCAACGGCTGGAAGAGCATCAGTTTCGGGGTGATGTGGAAGATGCTCACCCCCTACTGTCATTGCAACGAGCCGATGCGAATTTACGGCTATATGGCCGGAGCCATGATGCCATGCATCGTGCTGGGCATCATTCCTGCCGTAGTGGCATTATGCATCGGAAACCTACCCCTATTGGTATGGGGCATATTCTTCATATCAGCTGCCGCAGGAGACATCTGGATGACATGGCTGCTCACCAAGGAAAAGCCTGACAGCCTCGTGCTCGACCATCCCACGGAGGCTGGCTTCTACATCATCGACGAAGAATAGCCGACGCCATACTTCCCAATTATCTTTTCCATCTCACACACACAGCCTCACACTTCATTCCATGACCATGGGATGCCCGATACAGTCTTAGCGCCTTCTAAGCTACGACGTCATGACTCTGGCATATTCGTCCATCCGCTTTTGAGTAAGAAGGTGGATGCGGGTAGTGCCGCACCATTGGTGAGGTCGCCGCGGGCGACGGGCGTCCAGTTGTAGCGCACGCTCTGGGGAAACGTCACGCCATCGGCCTTCAGGATTATCTTATTGCCGCTGACGACAGGCGTTGCCGGGTGGAAGATGCCGTCCCAACCAGCTATCTCGAAGCCGCGTGTGGCAGTGAGACCGTCGGCATGGTCAAAGCCGATGACGATGGCATGGTCTTTCCCTGATGAGACATAGCGTGGCCGCGGCCCCTCGCTCTCTGTGGCATGGCCGTAGGTGTGTGCCAGGGCTTGCAGGGCGAGACGTTCGCCCACGGGGCGCTTGGCGGCATAGTGCACGTCGAGGCTGTCGCCGAGGTCGGTAGTGACGGCCATCCACGTGTGTGGCAGCTCATCGGCGAGGCGGCGCTGGCTGTCGCGGAAGGCAGGCCATGACGGGCGGTTGAGGCTTGAGAGCTGCACGACGTAGAAGGGCAGCACGGGATGCCGCTGGAACTCGCATCGCCACCGACGTGCGAAGTGCTGACGCCACGACTCCTCGAGGAGGCGGAACAGGCGTTCGTGCACCTCGATGTTGTGGGCGTTGCTCTCGCCCTGGTACCACAGCACACCTTTGACGGGCAGGTGGCCGAGGGGCGCTATGGCAGCCTCGAAGAGGTAGGCGGGGTCGTAGGGATGTCGTGCCAGAGGGTTATATACGGGCGACGCCTTGTCGAGTGCGCGGGCTATGTTCTGTGCCGCGCGTCCTCGTGCCCAAGGCTGGCCGTAGTCGGCGTGGAGCCAGTCGGTGAGGATGTCGGGAAACTCACGCTCCAGCGTCGTGCGATCCACCCACGACTCTGTAGTGGAACCGCCGACGGCGTTGCAGATGATGCCTATAGGCACGTCGGGCAGACTGTCGGCGAGGGTGCGTCCGAAGGCGTAGGCCACGGCCGAGAAACGCCTCACCACGTCTGGCGTGGCCAAACGCCAGCCCTGAGAGTCCATGTAGCGCAGCTCGTTGGTGAAGGTGACTGCGGAGTCGGGCCATTGCACGGCATCTGTGCGTGCGCGTGCGGGCATATTATATAGGCGTAGGTTGGTGAGGCGTCGGGCATCGGCAAGGTCAGCATCGAGGCTGTTGCACTCATCGACACGCTGCTCCATGTTAGACTGCCCGCTGGCCAGCCACAGGTCGCCGAAGAAGATGCTGTCGATGGTGAGCGATGTGAGGTGGTGGGAGGCACCGTCGCGGAGCGACGGCATTCTCGACATGGAATGGAAGGGATAGTCTTTGGGATAGTAGAACTGATAGTTTCGCGGGTCGAGGGGCGTGGAGGTTAAGGTGAGCTTGTAGGGACCTCCGGCCTTCATGTGCGGCAGCTCCACGCTCCACGAACCGTCGGCGCGCGTGAAGTTGCCACACTGCTTCACCACCGTGCCATCGGCCTGCGACAGCACCACCTCTATGTGCTGGCGGGCATCGGCCGTGCCTTCGAGCAGCAGGTGTTCGTCGCGCGGCAACACCATGCCATCGGCATAGACGGGTGGCAGGCGTAGGCCGCCGTAGTCGCCTGTGAGCGCGCTGAAGACGGTCTTGGCGATGATGGCAGCGCCCTCGGGGTTGGGGTGCAGGGCGTCGGGGAAGAGGTCGGGGCGTGAGTGCAGCGGTGTATAGAGATCCACGAGCTGTGTGCCGGTGCCGCCGGCCACGGTGGCTATGGCCTGCTGGATCTGTCCGTGCCAGTCGCGTGTGCCGCTCTGGAAACGCGGATGGCGCTCGAAGATGGGCGTCATGCGGCAGACGAGGATGCGCGCTTCGGGGTTGGCACGGCGGAATGAGTCTATGAGAGCATGGTAGTCGGGTATGAACTGCTCCTTCCAGTCGGGCCAGTTGCGCGGGTCGGTGTCGTTGAGTCCAAGGTGTATCACAACCCAGTCGGCACGGAAGTCCATTGCCCGCCGGAACTCGGGCGTCTGCATGTATGGCCTGTGGCCACGGCGCAGGAGTGTGGAGCCCGAGTGGCCGAAGTTGGCCACCTCGAAGCCTGCACCCAGCATCTGCTGCAAGCGAACGGGGTAGGCATCGTGGTCGCGGTCGCTGAGGCCGTAGCCGTAGGTCACGCTGTTGCCCACACAGGCCACGCGCAGCTTGCGCTCCTGCCTGGGGATATGGTTGCCGCCCTGGGTGGCCACTGACGGTAGCAACAGGGCGACTGCCGTCACGAGGAGAATCAGAATGTTTGCCGGTTTCATGTTGTCGGTTAATAATGCCGACGCAAAGATAGGGAAAAATGGGCATTGCAGCAAAAAGCAAGGCTTATTTCCGCCGTGAGGTGGCGAAAATCGTCGCTTGGGCAGGAAAAATACCACCTTTTATGCGCTTTTTGCCCGTCGCAAAAACTTTTTTGTGCCACACATGACCTGCGTGTTCAAAAAATTACGTATCTTTGCCACGTTTTAGTACATCGCAGATACAACATCACTATATCAACATAAACATTATGGGACGTAACGGATTATTTATTTCTCTTGCTTGCATGGCAGTGCTTACCTCGTGTATCAAGCAGGAGTTTGACCAAAAGGTTCAGGAACAGATCAAAGCCAATGTGGCTGCTGTCTTCGGCACGCAGTTCGACGCCAACCACGACTGGTGCACCACGACGCGGAGCGCCGTGACCATCTATGCCAACACCACGTCGCACAACGTCGTCAAGGCCCAGGTGCTCATCTCCGACGAGCAGGACGGCAACATTGCCATCAGGGTGCTCAACGAGGGACGCATCACCAACGGCGAGCACATCACCCTCGCCTTCGATGCTCCCGTCAACTACTCCAACCTCCTCGTGGCTTTTGTCAGCGAGGACGGAGGATATTACTACAGCCCCTTTGCGCTGGGCGATGAGGAGGTGTTCTTCGACACCACCACGCGCGCTGCCACACGTGCCCTCTCCGAGAACTACGTCCTGCCCGCCGCCACACCCGTCGTCAGCTCCACCGTGGCCACCTTTGCCAACGAGCGCGGATGGCTTCCGGGTGAGGTGTTCTATACCTTCGACAACGCCCGCATCGCAGGCACGGACTACAGCAATGACTTCAAGACGGTGTTCCGCACCATCATCTTCAACTATTTCCCCAACGGCCGCAAGTACAACAACCTGCCACAAATCAAGAAGAGCGGCTACTATAACGAGTCCGTCTATCCGCTGACGACAGGCACAGAACCCATCATCCTCTCGCCAATCTACAAGAACGACGGCGGCTACCACGAAATCTCCGAGGCCGAGCTCTACTACTATTACTTCAAGGGCGACCTCACCGTGGAGCAGATAGAGGCGCTGCCTAAATACCGAGCCATAGACCTGAGCACGGTATATACCAACGATAACAACAACAACGTGGCCAAGGGGCCGGCCTTCGCGCTGGCATACTTCGGCGACGGCATCCCCGCCGTGGGCACCACGGGCACATACCAGTTCCCGCAGGGCTACAAGATTGGCTTCGCCTACAAGTCCAACACCACCACCGACAACCGCCGCAAGCAGGGTGAGGTGTATGGCGACGGACGCCTCAACTACAACATCAACAGCTACGGCAACTTCGCCTCGTCGGGCTTGGCCGACACCGACCCGCGCATGGCGTGGATGACAGTCAACAACCACATGTTCCTGTGCGTAGAGTCGGGCACGGACAAGGACTTCAACGACCTCATCGTGGAGGTGGAGGGTGGCATTGAACCCATCGAGATTATACCCGATGAGCCGGAATACAACTACTACACCTTCTGCTTCGAGGACCACAACCTCGGGGACTACGACCTCAACGACGTGGTGCTCAAGGGACGCCGTGTGAACGAGACACAGGTGGAATATACGCTCATGGCATGTGGTGCCTACGACGAGCTATACATCTACAACATCGACGGCACCACCATACGCCACGACCGCGAGGTCCACGACATCTTAGGGCAGCCACGAGGCACGTACATCAACACCGAGAAGGGCAAGCGCGTGGAATACGTCGTGGACAACGTCACGGTGAGCAAGGATTTCAGCTTCCTCGATGCCACCACGCAGCCCTACATCGTGGACACCACCATCGGCAACACCGTGCGCCTGGCCACCGTGGGTCAGGACCCGCACGCCATCATGATCCCCTACGACTTCAAGTGGCCTCTTGAGAAGGTGTGCATCAAGGACGCATACTCCATGTTCAACAATTGGGGCGCCAGCCGCACGACATCCACCGACTGGTACAAGCACCCCGACGAGGAACAGACATTCTAACCCAACATCAACCTCAGCACAAACAGCCAATGAGACTTCCCCTCATCGTAACCGCACTGCTCCTCGCGGCCGCCACCACGGCGGCCAGTGCACAGAACAGGTTTGAGGGCGTGGCCGATGAGAACCACGTCGTCGATCTCACACTCGACAGCCTCGAGAAAGCCAACACCATGCGCCCCGTGGCAGGCAGCAGCCGCAAGGGGTCGAACCCCGTGCTCTTCCTCGTCGGAAACTCCACTATGCGCACCGGCACGGCCGGCAACGGCGACAACGGCCAGTGGGGATGGGGCTATTTCGAGCATAACTATTTCGATGCAGACAAGATAACGGTAGAGAACCATGCCCTCGGCGGCACCAGCTCGCGCACGTTCTACACATATCTGTGGGACGATGTGAAGAAGGGCATCCGTCCTGGCGACTACGTCGTCATCGAGCTCGGACACAACGACAACGGCCCCTTCGACAGTGGTCGATGCCGTGCCACCATCAAGGGCATCTCGCCGACAGACTCCGTCGTGGTGACGCTGAAGGAAGGTGCCCGCAAGGGTCAGCAGGAGACGGTGTGGAGCTACGGCGAGTACATGCGTCGCTACATCCGCGAGACACGCGCCCTCGGCGCACACCCCATACTGATGAGCCTTACGCCGCGCAAGCGTGACGATGACGGCCGCTGGGTGCCCGTGCATGTCGATAAGACGTTCGGCCTGTGGGCACGTCAGGTGGCGCAAGAGATGGACGTGCCCTTCGTTGACCTCAACGAGATATCGTGTGCCAAGTACGAGCAGATGTCGTCGTGGAAGGTCAATTACCACTTCTATCTTGACAACATACACTGCTCGAAGTTCGGCGCAGAACTCAATGCCCGCAGCGCTGCCGAGGGCATCGCCGCCTCCACGCACCCCGAGCTGAAGCCGCTGCAGGCCATGATGACGAACCTCGCCCTGCCCACGACAGGTGTGCGCCGCCAGAAGGGCAAGCCCGTGGTGTTCATCACCGGCGACTCTACGGTCAAGAACACCGACAGCGACAGCACCGGCATGTGGGGATGGGGGTCGCAGGCATATCGCATCTTCGATGCCGACAAGATAACGTGGGTCAACTGCGCACAGGCGGGCCGCTCCTCGCGCACGTACCTTAAGGAAGGCCGTTGGGACAAGGTGTACAACGACCTTCAGCCCGGCGACTTCGTGCTCATACAGTTCGGCCACAACAACATCGGCGAGTTGCACAAAGGCAAACATCGCGGCGAGATCCCCGGCACGCGTGACACCAGCTGCGTGAGCCGCGTGGAGTTGCCCACCGAGCATATCAATGAGGTGGTCTATTCCTTCGGATGGTACCTGCGCAAGTTCATCGACGACTGCCGACAGAAAGGTGCCACACCAATCCTCGTGAGCCTGACACCTCGCAACGAATGGCCCGACGGCCGACACATAGAGCGCCGCAACGACTCGTTCGGGAAGTGGTACCGCGAGGTGGCAGAGCAGACGGGCTGCGAGCTCGTGGATCTGCATAACATCACGGCCGATGCCCTCGATGCCATAGGACGTGAGGCGGCAAGAGACTATTTCAACCGCGACCACACACACACATCGCTGCTCGGAGCACGCCTCAACGCCACGGGCATTGCCATCGGCCTGCGCCACAACGACAGCCCGTTGGCCAAATACCTCAAGTGACGGCTCTCGCGGATGGCGTGATGCAAGGCAGCTGTTGGCAGCAACATTATCCCTCAAAAACAAGCTATAAGAAATGGAAAGTATTCTTGACCAGCGCGATGCGCTGAAGAAAGTGGTGACAGATGTCGCCGAGGTGGCCGGCTATCTCTGGCAGAAAGGATGGGCCGAGCGCAATGGCGGCAACATCACCGTGAACATCACAGAGCAGGTGGATGACACCATCCGCCAGCTGCCGGCCATCTCACCGGTGTATCAGATCGGCACCACGCTGCCGCACCTCCGTGGCTGCTACTTCTACTGCAAAGGTACGCAGATGCGTATGCGCGACCTCGCACGCCGGCCTATGGACAATGGCTCCGTGATACGCATCCTCGACGACTGCGCATCGTATGTCATCATTGCCGACAAGCCCGTGAAGCCCACAAGCGAGCTGCCGTCGCACCTCGCCGTCCACGACTACCTGCTGGCCAAAGGCTCGCCATATCGTGCCAGCCTCCATACGCATCCTATAGAACTGGTGGCCCTGACACACAACCGCCGCTTCATGGAGAAGGACGTCGCCACGCGGATGCTGTGGTCGATGATCCCGGAGACGAAAGCCTTCTGCCCGCGCGGCCTCGGCATGGTGCCATATATGCTGCCGTCGAGTGTCGAGCTGGCCGATGCCACCATCCGCGCCATAGATGACGACTACGATGTCGTGATGTGGGAGAAGCACGGCGTCTTCGCCGTAGATACCGACATCATGAGTGCCTTCGATCAGGTCGATGTGCTCAACAAGGCTGCCCTCATCTACATCGCTGCCAAGAACATGGGCTTCGAGCCCGACGGCATGAGCGACGCACAGATGAAGGAGCTGAGCGATGTCTTCGGACTGCCAAAATGACTGCTGACAAATAATCGCTAATGTTATGAGACGCATCTTCACTACAGCGCTGACGCTCGGCATGGCACTGGGCATCCATGCCCAGTATGTCAGCAGTACTATCGAACTGTGGGGCAACGCCGTCCCCGACCAGAAGGAGGCCAAGGCCGCTCCCGTGACAAAGATGGGCAGCGACAAGGTGCTGCGCTTCGATAAGGTGACGAATCCTACGCTCGAGGTCTTCGAGCCTGCATCGGCAGCTGCCGATGCCGTGGGCAGCGGCAAGGCCGTCATCGTCTGTCCTGGCGGGGCTTACTCTATCCTGGCTTATGACAAAGAGGGTCAGGAGGTGGCACGCTGGCTTGCCGGTCAGGGCTTCACGGCCTTCGTGCTCGCATATCGTGTGCCCAACAACCGCCTCGGTGCCTTGCAGGATGCCCAGCGTGCCATCCGGCTCGTCCGTGCCAAGGGCTTTCAGACGGTGGGCATCATAGGCTTCTCGGCTGGCGCTTCGCTGAGCTGCCGTGCTGCAACGCTGTGGCACGACCCTGCCTATGAACCTCAGGACGATGCCGACCGTCTGTCGTGTCGCCCCAACTTCGGCATGCTCATCTATCCCGCTTATCTCGACGAGGGCGAGGGCGGCACGCTGTCGCCGGAGCTCAGCGTGTCGGCGGAGACGCCGCCACTCTTCGTCTTCGGCACAGAAGATGATGTCCGCTACAGCGGGCCGTCGTCGCTCACCATCACCGATGCCATGCGTCGCGCCAAAGCCCCTGTGGAGCTTCACTATCTGGCTCGCGGCGGTCATGGTTATGGCATGCGCACCGGAGTAGGTCTCATCTGGCCTAAGCTCGCCGAGGCGTGGCTCAAGGGGCTATAAGCCTTCGACACATTCAATAATCTACGTAAAAGCCTTCCGTCCGGGCAAGACAACTTATTGTCTTGCCCGGACGGAAGGCTTTTACATAGCTGTGTTTACAGCTGTAGGTTGAGCACGAAGCGTGTGCCTTTGGTGAATTCAGGATCTATGCTGAGTTCTCCGTTCATTTTCTCGGCCATACGTCGGCAGATGGGAAGGCCGAGGCCGTCGCCGGTGGTGAGGTCGCGCACTTCGAGGAAGGGCTTGAAGACATCCTCGCGCCGCTCCTTGGCAATGGTGCTGCCCGTGTTGGCCACCATGAACTGCTGCTTGTGCGGACCGCGCTTCTTGAAGTCGAGATGTATGTTGCCGCCCTCGGGGGTGAAGTCGATGGCATTGCTGAGCAGGTGTGTGAGGATATGTGAGACGTAGTCGCGATTGATCTTAGCACTCATGGCCGGAACATCCATCTTGATGCTCACGCCGGGCTTTACACTGTCGCGCAGAGGCTCCACAATAGCCTGACAGAATGGCTGGAGGGGCGTGTCCTGCAGCGGAACGTTCTCAGTGGCCGTTGCCTCAAGGGCAGAGAGTGTCTGTATGTGCTCGGAGAAGTCCTGCAGAGCTTTCACCTCGGGCTGTCGGGCATCGAGCTTGTTCAGCGTGGGACTTAGCTGTTGTGAGATGTTGCTGATGAACTTGGCTTTCAGGGCTATGTTCTCGTTGGCACGTCTGATGAGCCGCTTCTGCTTTCGGGTGAGCACGATGAAGCGCAGCAGCACCAGCACGCCGACAGCCAGCGCTATGGCCAGTGCGGCGAGGACAGTGAAGAGGCTTGCTATGAGGCGCTGGCGTGATGCCAGGGTGTTCTCCTTCTCGGCGATGGAAGCCTGCCCCGCATCAATCTGTTCCTGAAGGGCGCGCCGCTCATCGGCGGCCTTGATGGCTGCCGTGGAATCTTTCCAGGCTATGTAGCCGCTGTAGGCCTGAGCCACCATGTTGGCACTGCCTGACTTACGGCCGTTGGCGATGAGGGTCTTATAGACTTCGTCAACCTTGGCATATTCCTTCTCGGCGGTGAGCTTCGTGGCCATCTCGCGGAAGATGGCATTGCCCTTGGCATCCTGACCGAAGGTGTAGTAGAAGATGGCCTTGTGGTAGAGAAGGTCGTTGCGCAGGCTCTCGTCGGCAGAGGCCGTGGCATGGCGTTCCATGATGTCCAGCTGCTCCTGGGCCGGCACGCTGCGGTGCATCTTCAGGTACATGGCCATGCGCTCGCGCACGACTTTGTAGCGCCATGCTGCGATGTCGGTGGGGCGCTGTGCCTTGTCGGCAGAGATGGCATGGTCGATATTCCTCAGAAGGTCGAAGGCTTCCTGGTAGTGGCTTTCGTTGTGATAGAGAGCGGCGGCCTTGACGCCGCATTCCACGCCTTGGCCTGTGTTACCCTTCGCGACATAATCCTCAAAGGCGCGAATCCAGAGCGCACGGGCGCTGTTACCCTTACCAGACTGCTGCTCGGCCTCGGCCCGCTGTTGCAGGCTGCTCTTCTCCTGTGCGCACACAGCGGTGAGCACGCATGTGAGGCAAATCCATAGAAATACAACTTTTCTACTCATACGTTTGTTACTCCTTATCTTTGTGCTATTGCGAGTGCAAAAGTAGGTAATTTCCATGAATCCTCACAATGATTCTGCAACTTTTAGTTCGTAGGGAGCAAAAAAAAAGCGTACCGCCGTAGCGGTACGCCCCTAAAAAAAGTATGAACAATATAGAGGAACAGGCTTACATCATGCCGCCCATGCCCGGAGCACCGCCCATCGGCATCTCGGGCTTGTCCTCCTTGGCGTCGCAGATGACGCACTCGGTGGTGAGGAACATGCCTGCTATGCTGGCAGCGTTCTCCAGAGCCACACGTGCCACTTTGGCAGGGTCGATGATGCCGCTGGCCTTCAGAGCCTCGTACTTGTCGGCACGGGCATTGTAGCCGTAGTCGCCCTCGGCAGCCTTGACGTTGTTAACCACGACGCTGCCTTCCAGACCGGCATTCTCGACAATCTGACGCAGAGGCTCCTCGATGG
>CAMVIB010000035.1 GCA_947167455.1 uncultured Prevotellaceae bacterium
CCCCTTTTCAAGCGAGAAGCCCCGATGCTCGGCAATGAGCGTCGGGGCTTCGATGTGTTTCATACGCAGGGCTTCATTGTAACGTAACCATCCGAATGCAGCCGGCTAAACACCGTCTTCGAAACCCGTAAAAATGGAATCCCGCTGGGATGACTTACCACAGGCAGGGGCGTGAGCCCCTGCTAAAGCCGAATACTGAATACGGAAGCAGGCTTGCACTCTTCGTAGGGCATTTTTGTCATGCAGATGTGTATGTAAAACGCAAATATTGCACAAAGACAAGCTGAAAACGTGTTTTACATACACACCATGCACAATTTACATACACAGGTACACTCTTTGGCTTTTAGTCGGATAAACACAAAGTGTGTATGTAAAACAATATTTTTGAAAATTAAGTGCAGAAAACGTGCACGACATCGAGCATTTTACATACACACCTTCTATGCATGGAGTATCTTCACGCCTACGACGTTACTCCGAAACCATCCGAATGCAGCCGCTCAACTTCCTAGAAAAAACAAAACCGAACTCCGATGTCACCATCCGAATGCAGCCGGCTTTTCCACCTCATTTTTTCGCTGTACCTTTGCGGCCAAAAACGCAAACGTACAACCAATATAAATGGGGTACAAGCCGTCTTCATTCGGATGGTTACTGAGCGGCTGCCTTCGGATGGTAAGTAAAAAAGAGTCACGGAGAGCATATTCTCCGTGACTCTTTTTAGTTGTGTTCTATAAGTTCTATGTGAATTATCTTTGTTTGCTCTTGCCTCTTTTCGGGCAAATCAAAGCAAATTTATAGAACCCACCTTTACACTGAACGTGCCGTGTCTGTCGGCTCGCTGTCTTGCTAAGATGAGCGTTGCCTTATTTCTTTATGAACTTATGTCCTTTGCGGATGTAGATATTGCCGGAGCGAGTGTCAGTTGCTCTACGTCCGTCGATGGTATAGAGTTCAGATGCCGCGTCAGCATCGGCAGTGGGTGTGCTGATGGCTGCAGGAACTTCTGATGTTACCTTGAGGCGTCCCTGTGCGAGGTTCGTGTCGTCCCAGTAGAGACCTTCTGCGATGTAGTAGCTCTCAAGCTTTGGCGTGCCAGTGGTGCTTGTTGCTTGCCATAGTATTACCTCGTCGCCTACGGCCAGTGTGTTGTCCTCGGGGATGTAGAGTGATACCGTGCCGTTCATTGTGAGGCGGCCTATGTTCTGTATGGAAGTACCACCCGTGGCAGTGCCGCTGGCAGCCTTGTTGACGGCGAGACGCAGTGTTGACCCTTCTGCTAAGGTGACGTTCTTACCTCCGAAGCGCATGACTCCAGTTGTTGCCGTCTCTGATGCTCCTACGCGCAGTGTTGCACCTTTGGCCACTGTGACGCTTGAGTTCGTGAGGTCTTTGGTTGCGGCAGTGACGCCAGAGAGTGTTGCACCGTTCTTCACGCTGAGAACGCCGGTGCCGAGCGTTGCGGTGTTAGTGATGGTGAGTTCGCCGGCATTGATGTTGGTGGCTCCTGTGTGGTCGCTTGCACCCTTGAGTGTCACATGCCCTTCGCCCACCTTGGTGAGTATGGAATTGGAAGTCACTTTACCGCCCCATGTCCAGCTGTCGTCGTTGCCGATTTGCCATGTGTTGACACCGTTGCCGCCATTGCTGCTGAAGCTGGCAAAGCCGCCGAGGAGGCCCTTGTCGCCCATGACGCGTCCGATGGCAAAGACTTTGCCAGTGTTCTGGATGGTGAGTCCGTCGGCGATGTTTAGTGTGCCGTTTGGCATGCCCTTGGCGGTGTTGAGTGTCCAGCGTGCGCCGCTGTCGCCGGAGTGTCCTGTGGCTTTTATAGTCCCCTCGAATGCGCTGAAGTCCATGGCGAGCTGTGTTCGTGTGGCAAACCATGTGTTGCCCTTTATCTCGGAGCAATAGACGGTGAGAGTGCCCTCGCCGGTGATTTTGTTGCTGTAGGTGGCATTGTCAACGGTGTTCCAGTTGCCGCTCTTGCCTTTCGGCACATAGAGCGTGAAGTTGCTGCCGGTGTTCTCGAGGTAAGAGCCACCTCTGAATTCCACGGTATTGGCAACCTTGTTGGCATTGATGCACTGCACCGTGCCGGCCTCAACGATAAGGCGTTGCAGTGTGCTGGCGACGTTCATCTTCATCCATCCTCCGCCGCGTTTGGTGAGCGTGGTTCCGCTGATGGGTTTGTTGACCACGAAGTCGCCGGCATTGTTGATGACGCCGCCGTCGGTGCCGGCCATCAGCATTGGCGACCCTTGTGTTACGACGCCGCTCGTGGCGAGCTCAGCCCCGTTCTCGATGACGAACTTGTTGGCAGCGGTGTTGACGGCACCGAGGTTGCCGTAGGCCACGTTTGCGTTGGAGAGTGTTGTCACGGTGAGTGTGCCTCCGCTGAGTCGTGTGCCGCCAGTGTAGGTGTTGTCGGTCTGGACCGTGAGGTTGCCGGTTCCGCGTTTCACCAGGGTGGTGTTGCCAATCAGGGCTCCTGTGCCCTTGAAGGTGTAGTTTTTCTTGCTATCCACGATAATGCTGTCGGCCTCGATGTCGCCCTTGACGTTGATGCTGAGCTTTGTGGCATCGTCGTTGAAGCGCACGATGTCGCCACTGACGAAGGTCTCTGCCGCGCCATCGGGCTGTGCTGTGAGTGCGAAGTTGGCGTCGCCGCTAAACTGCCAGTCGGCACTCTGTGCACCCGTCCACACGATGTCGCCAGCTTGACGGACATCGTTGATGACGAGGTAAATCTTGTCACCGTCCTGGTGCAGTGAGCTCTTCTTGCTTGTCCCGAGTCCCTCGATTACGATGTCTGTGAGCTTGCCCTTTATTGTCTCCACGCCCTCGATGATGAGGTATTCGCCTGATGCGATGTCGTTGCCGTGGTTCACCACCTCAATGACTGGCGTGAGGTACTTTGGTCCGTAGGTGAGCCAGTTGCCCGTCAGTTTTGTCTCGATGTTTACGATGCGTGCCGTTATCTTGTCGGCTTGCATGCCGTCGCTAAAGATGTCGGCCTGTATGCGTGAGCCGAAGCCGAGCATGAGTGAGTCTGTCGTGATGTCGCCGCGCTTGTCGGCACCGCCCGGGCGCACAGTGGCGTTGTAGTCGGCGCGTATGCAGCGGAACTTGCCGCCGTCGCTGTTGAGAGCCGTGTGACGGTTGAGCCATAGCGTTGACTGCTGCATTGCGCCGTCGAAGGTCAGTGTGCCGTTCCACACGTCGGTGTTGCCGGTGTGTGTCATTTCCACTGCGGGGAGTTTGAGCTCGCCTTCGCCCTGTTTGACGAGGCGTGTTTGTCCGGCAAAGCCTCCGCCTGTGGCGGTGCATGTGTATGTTGAGAATGTAGGAGCCACGATGTTGCTCGTCTCAGAGCCGTTGTTGCCCTGTACCCATCCGGGGACGTTGAAGAAAGCCACCCATGGTTCTGCCCCCCGGGCTATGCTGACGCTGATGTCGGCGTTGTCGAACACGAGCACTTGCTTGCCGTTCATGCCGGCGTCGATTGTGCCGCCGTTGGCGATGAGCTCTCGTCCCGTGGTGGTGAGACATGGCGGTGCCACGGTGATGCCTTCCAGTTCGCCGAGGAAGAAGCTTGTGTGAGGCGGCTGGTTGTAGCCTATTGTCTCCCACACCATGCCGTTGCGGTAGCCGTGGTCGTACCATAGCGATGGGATGCGGAATGTGGTGGGTCGTGACGTCGTGTAGAGGCGCATGTCAGTGCCGTTGGCGACAAGCAGCTCCTCTCGCCAGTCGCCGATGATGTCGCCCGTGAGGCATGCGTTGTTCTTGGAGTCGTTGTTGAGATGGCCTTCGGAGTTGAAGATGCGCCCACCGTCTAGCTTCTCTATCTTGGCAGCCTTGGCGGTGCCTGGGCTGTCGAGGATTTCGGAACAGAGGTCGCCGTCCCAGTAGATGCGTGCATTGAGGGCGTAGCCTCCCTGCCCGCTTATTACCTTGTCGGCCGTGAGGCTGAGCACTCCCGTCTGCGCGCTTTGGCCCACGCTGCCGGGGAATCGGTTGGTGAAGTTGCCGGCCAGGGCGCGGCCGTCGTCGCTGGTGCTCTGCATGCGGTAGTACATCTGCGATGTGGTGGCGTTGCGGTAGTTCATGGCAGGCTCATCCTCGTTGCAGGCAAACTGTTCCAGTCCCCAGCGGTATGGGTCGAGGTCAGAGCAGTGCTGTGCGTCGCCGTGGCCGAGGCCTGTCGTGGAGAGACCCTTGCCGTTGTCATCGATGACCATAGAGCCAAAGACGATCTCGTCTCGGCCGTCCATGTCAACATCCTGGATGGCGAAGTTGTGGTAGCCGTTGCCATACCAGGGACTGCCCCAACCCGCGTTGTTGCTCCAGTGCCATCGCTGAGTGAGCTCGTGAGTGGCGGGGTTGACGTCGAGGGCGCAGAACTTGTGGCGTGTGTAGCAGCCTCGTCCGAGGAAGATGCTCGGGTGCTTGCCGTCGAGATATGGCGCTCCGAAGTAGTGCTTCGTGCTGCGGTGGCCGCCGTCGCCATCTTTGCCCCAGCGTGCGAGGCTCTGCTGTTCGCCGTTCTCGTAGCGCTTGAGGGGGTATGCCATAGGCGTGAACGTGTCTGAGGTGCCGTTCCATGCGTATGGCTCGCCTGTCTCACCGTTGAGATAGAGCAGGAACTCGTCGCCGACGCATGTATATTGGTCGCGTGGGGCGTAGAAGTTCATGTTGCCCACGGCGATGTCGTGACCTGTTGCGGTGTGTATGTACATGTTGTTGGCACCGCGCAGCAGCACCTCGGCCTTGCCGTCCATGTCCCAGTCGTAGGCCACGGCGTCCCACTGCTCATCGGGTCCGGCCATCATGTTCGGGCCGAGGTCTATCCACCAGAGGCGTGTGCCGTCGAGCTTTATGACCTCGATGCGGTGGAAGCGCGTCTTGTTGCTGGCATCGTTGACGGCTCCCGTGAAGTTGCGTTTGCACACAAGCTCCACCTGTCCGTCGCCATCGACGTCGGCGGGTACGCAGTCGTTGAACTCATATTGTGTCGTGCAGGTCTTTCCTGCGCGGTCCACGGCGGGTTGGCACTTGATGTCGAGGTATCCGGTGTGGGGATTGTCGCCGACGCCGTTGGTGAGATTGGAGATTCCGGCCCAACGCTTCACCTCCTGACACTTCTCGCCCTCCACGCCGCGCACCACGGGTGCCACCTGGTAGCGTGTCGAGGCGTTGCCTCCTGAGTGTACGAAGCTGCTCACCTTGAGGCCGCTCTTCACGAGGTTGCCGTTGGCATAGAGGTTATAGGTCACGTCATAGTACTCCTCCGGCAGGATTCGCCAAGAGACGAAGTTGCCGGAGCCGCTCATGGCCACCGTAGCCACGAGGCCTCGGTCGAGCCGGTCGGTGAAGCGCTGTGCGTTTGCCGCTGCTGCCACTATGGCGAGCAGCATTAGGAATAATGTCCTTTTCATTGTGATATGCACTTGATGTTAATAGATGTAGTTAGCTTGATAAATGTGTGATGAAGTGTTGCTGTGTGGCATGTAGGCAACAAATCGTCTGCAAAAGTAGTTTAACTTTTGCAAAACTGGATTAAGAAATATGATTTTTAACCTTTATTTTTTAACCAAAGCATAAAGAATATGCAGAAAAAGTGCACTTTGCTTGGTAGAGCCGATGAAAAGTGTTTACTTTGCACATCTTTTAATAATATCTATAATAGTTATGACGTTTACAGAAACCGTTATTCCTGTCTTCCGTCGGGCCATCAGTGACTATCATCGTTACGACGACGTTGACCATCCCATGCCTGCGCCTTCCTATGCTGATGCCTGGGATACTTTCTACAAGAAGTGCTGGATAGACACTGTGCAATGGCATCTTGAGGACTTGATTCGCGATCCGGAGATAGACCCTGTCGCTGCCTTGGAGCTGAAGCGTCGCATCGACCGCAGCAATCAGGAGCGTACTGACATCGTGGAGCAGATTGACGACATATTCCGCAACCGCTTCAGTGATGTCGAACCCCTCCCCGATGCCACCCTGAACACCGAGAGCCCGGGCTGGGCTGTAGATCGCCTGTCGATACTCCAGCTTAAGCTTTGGCACATGGACGAGCAGTGCTCACGCAAGGATGTCACCGACGAGCGTCATGCCGGCTTCGTTGCCAAGTACAATGTGCTGGAAGAGCAACACCGCGACCTCTGCACGTCTATCGACCAGCTCCTCACCGATATCGAGCAGGGCCGCAAGTGGATGAAGGTTTACAGGCAGATGAAGCTCTACAATGACCCGACCACCAACCCTGTCATCTACGGAAAACGTAAGGGCTGATTGTTGGCATTATGTCTCGCGTTGTAATCCTCAGATTCTCGGCCATGGGCGACGTCCTGATGACGTTGCCTGTGATTGATGCCGTGGCACGTCAGCACCCCGATGTGCGCTTCACCTTCGTGAGCCGTGCGTGGGTCAAGCCCTTAGTGCAGCTGCTGCCTCCGAATGTGGGGTTCGTCAGTGCCGACCTCAAAGGCCGGCATAAGGGCCTTATGGGACTCAACCGTCTGTCGCGCAGGCTTATGGCTCTGCATCCTACCGCTGTCGCCGACCTCCACGACGTGATACGCTCACGATGGATTGATTTGCGCCTGCGTCTGACGGGTGTGCGTGTTGCCATTGTCGATAAAGGCCGCCGTGCACGCAGACGGTTCCTCAGGGCTGAGGTGAAGACCCGGCAGCGTCCTGTGTTCGAGCGATATGCCGATGTGTTCCGCCGCTTGGGACTCGATGTGAGTGTTGACTTCACGCATCTTGACACTAATGGCCTGTTGGCCGACAGCAATTTGAAGGCTGCGCGTCCTGAGCCTCACTGGGTGGGCATAGCCCCCTTTGCCGCGCACAATGGCAAGATTTATCCTGCTGAGATGATGGAGAAGGTCGTCGCCAGCCTCTCTGGCCGTGGCGATGTGCGTGTGTTCCTCTTTGGCGCAGGAGCCGCTGAGAGCGCTATGCTCGAGGACTGGGCCTCGCGCTATGAGCACGTAGAGAGCGTGGCGGGGCGTATGCGCGACATGTCCGAAGAGTTGGCACTCATCAGCCATCTGGAGGTGATGTTGTCCATGGACTCGGCCAATATGCACCTGGCATCGCTGGCTGCCGTGCCGGTGGTGAGCGTGTGGGGTGCCACGCATCCCTTTGGCGGGTTCTTAGGCTACGGACAGAGTCTCGAAGACGTGGTGCAGCTTGACGGCCTCGACTGCCGACCCTGCTCCATCTATGGGCAGAAACCATGCTGCAAGGGCGACTATCCATGTCTGCGAGACATACGGCCGGAGGTCATCGTCGGCCACGTAGAACGTCACCTGACAGCTAACACCAAGGCTCAATGATGATGGCTAAAGACGACCTCAGACATCACCCATATCTGGCCACAGCTGCTAACTTGTCGTTGCTCGTGGTATGCGGTATGGTGGTGAGGCTGGCGTTCTATGTCGAGAACAGCAGCTCTTTCGGTCAACTGGCATGGGCTGACGTAGCGGGTATCGTGTCTGGAGGCCTGCGCTTCGACTTTGCAGCCATAGCCTACCTCAACGCACTATGGGTGTTGCTGCTGTTCCTGCCAGTGCCGCAGAAGGAAGGGCGTGTGTGGCAGGGCATGTTGCATGCCTTGTTCGTCGTCACTAATGCTGTCGGCTTGGCCTCCAATCTTGCCGATGCAGTGTATTATCCATTCATAAAGCGTCGCACGATGGCTTCTGTGTTCCGCGAGTTCCGTGGCGATGACCTCACGGGCATCGTAGGCGTGGAGCTGGTGAATCACTGGTATCTGACATTGCTGTTTTTGGTGCTCACGGTGCTGTTGTGGCGTGCCTATATCACTCCTCGCGTCCGCCAGCAGCCACGCCGCAGCTACTATGTCACGATGTGCTTTGGGCTGTTGGCATCGGCACTGGCCGTCGTGGCAGGCATGCGCGGCGGCCTCGACCCCGAGCAGCGTCCCTTGCACAACGGCATGGCTCGGCAGTATGTGTCGGTGCCGGCCGCGGCTGTACTGGTGCAGAACACACCTTTCTCCATCCTGCGCACGCTGTCCAAGCATAGCTACCCCCACTACGACTTCTTCGCCAGCGATGCGGAGCTGGATGATGTCTTCAGCCCGCGTCGTAGCATAGTGGCAGACAGCCTCAGACCTGCCCGGCGCGATAATGTCGTGATAATCATGCTCGAAAGCTTCGCCAGCGAGTACTCGGCACGCCTCAACAAGAGCTGCTCTGGTACGGGTTGCATGCCATTTCTCGACTCACTGATGAGCGAGGCTCTGACCTTTGAGGTCATGGAGGCCAACGGCATCAGCAGCATCGATGCTCAGGCCTCTGTGCTGGCTTCGATGCCAATGATGGTAGAGAGCATCATGAGTGGTCAGGCGGCTATGAATGCCTTCGACGGCATCGGAACATATCTGAAGTCCCTGGGCTATGAGACGGCCTATTTCCATGGCGCCGACAACGGCTCGCTGAGCATCGACGGCTTTGTCAGGGCTTGCGGCTTCGATGCCTACTATGGTCGCCGCGAGTACGCCAACGATGCCGACTGGGATCACCACTGGGGCATTTGGGATGAGCCGTTCATGCAGTATTTCGCCCGCATGATGACTACGATGCGCGAACCGTTCTGCGCAACGCTGTTCACTCTCACGTCGCACCATCCTTTCCAGATACCACCGGCCTATCGCGACACCTTCCCCGAGGGTAGCCTGCCAATCTATAAAAGCATTCGTTACACCGACCATGCCCTGCGTCGCTTATTCGCCACGGCACGGCAGCATTCGTGGTTCGACCACACGCTCTTCGTCATAACGGGCGACCATACTAACCTTCAGGAATGTGAAGCCTACCGCAATGACTTCGGACGGATGTGCGTGCCGGTGGTGTTCTACCATCCCACGGACACACGCTACCGTGGTTGCCGGAAGGGTGTGGCTCAGCAGACCGACATCCTGCCTACGCTGTTGCACCATGTGGGCTATAGCGGCGACATCATGGCCTTCGGCAATGACCTGCTCTCTACGCCTCCCGATTCCACCGAGGCCGTGAATTACATCGACGGCATCTACCAGCTCACGCGCGGCGGCCATTTGCTTCAGTTCGACGGCGAACGCACAATAGGCTTCTATGACATCATGTCCGACCCACAGCTGAAAGCCAACCTTGTAGGTGATGCCGACCGTGCAGGGCTGTGCCAGAGCCTTGAGCGTCGCCTTAAGGCCATCGTGCAGCAATATACCTCGCGAATGAGTGCCAACCGCATCTCTTTGCGCACCGACTCACTATTTTCCAACGCGCCACAACAATGAGAAACAGCCGCAACCCGTTCTCGGCTACCATGTCACTGATTGCCAATCTGGCATTGGCATATCTGGCCTATGCCTTGTGCCGTGTCATATATTGGGCAGAGAATGCATCGGCATTTCCTGACTTCTGGAGCCAGAATGCCCTCATGGACATCGTGCACGGAGCTTGGCTGTTCGACTCGTCGGCGGTGATGTACACCAATGCCCTCTATGCCCTCATGGCCCTGATGCCACTGCCGTTTGCCATGCATGACGGATGGAAGAGAGCCACCAAGTGGCTGTTCGTCGTCGTCAACGGCATGGCCACTGTCATGAACCTCGCCGATGCGGCCTACTTCCCCTACACCGGCCGCCGCACGACGACCACCGTCTTCAGCGAATTTGCCTCCGAGGGCAACCTCCTCGGCATAGTGGGCGTGGAGCTGTTGCGACACTGGTACCTCGTTCTGGCGGCAGCGGCTATCGTCGTCATGCTCTGGAGATGCTATCGTATGCCCAAGGATAGCGGGCGCAGTGCCTGTCTCGTGCGGGGGGTGACACTTGTGGCCTTCATCCCGTTGGTGGTCATAGGTATGCGCGGTGGTGCCACCACCGCTGTGCGACCCATCACCGTGTCCAATGCCAATCAGTATGTGCTGCACCCTGCCGAGGCAGCGATAGTCCTGAACACACCGTTCTCGCTCATCCGCACGATAGGCAAGAATGTCTTCGTAACACCGGCCTACTTCGGCAGTGAGGCAGAGCTGGAAGGCATATACACGCCTGTCAGAAATCCCCGGAGCGGGGCGGAACAGTGCGGTGAGGCGCGCTATAATGTCGTCGTACTCATCGTGGAGAGCTTTGGGCGTGAGTACATCGGGGCCCTCAACGAGAGCCTTGAGGACGGACGCTACCGTGGCTACACGCCTTTCACCGACAGCCTGTGCCGGGCGGGAGCCACCTTCGAATGGTCGTTCTGCAACGGGCGCAAGAGTATCGACGGGATGCCCGGCATACTCTCCTCGATTCCAATGTTCGTGGAACCTTTCGTGCTCACCCCGGCCTCGATGAATGATGTCGGAGGTCTGGCGGCAGAGTTGGGGGCATGCGGCTATGAGACGGCCTTCTTCCACGGTGCCGAGAATGGCTCTATGGGCTTCCAGGCCTTCGCGCGCAAGACAGGCTTCAAGCATTATTACGGACGGACGGAGTACAACGCCGACCCACTTGGTGGCGGCGATGCCGACTTCGATGGTATGTGGGCCATCTGGGATGAACCCTTCCTGCAGTACTATTGCCGACAGATGACGACCTTGAAGGAACCCTTCATGACTGCTGTCTTCACGGCCAGCAGCCACCATCCATACAAGGTGCCGGAGGAGTATCGCGACACCTTCCCCGAAGAGGGCATCGTTATACATAAGTGCATACGCTACACCGATCATGCCTTACGTCGCTTCTTCGATGCTGCCCGACGGCAGCCTTGGTTCGGACATACGCTCTTCGTGCTCACCAGCGACCACACCAACCTCAGCGACCATGCCTTCTATCAGAGTGACATCGGCGGCTTCTGCTCTCCCATCATCTTCTACGACCCCAGCGGTAAGCTCATAGAGCCGGGGCGGCGCCCGGGCATAGCTCAGCATATAGACATCATGCCCACGGTGCTGGGTCTTGTGGGGTACGGCCGGCGGCCATACGTCGCCTTTGGTCAGGACCTTTTTAATACCCCGGCCGACAGCACGTGGGCTGTCAACTACAACAATGGCACCTACCAGTTCGTGCGCGGCGGGCTGCTCCTGCAGTACGATGCCCAAAGCCAGCAGACAAGTGCTCTGTATGAACTCTCCGACAGTCTCCTCACTCACAACATCGTGGGGCAGCGTCCAGAGCAGGAAGGCATGGAGCTCATGCTGAAGGCCATCATCCAGCAGTATATGTCGCGCATGAACGAGAACCGTCTCATTGCAAATTAGCACATCCTCACACATAAAAACATAAACCACATTGGCAAAGACAAACTATAAGCTTAACATCTGGCAGTGGATACGCTACTACTCTTCTTTTGGCCTCATCTACGCCTTGTCGCTGCTGCCGCTGCGAGTGCTCTATGTGCTGTCTGACATAGCATATCTGCTCGTCTATCACGTCATACGTTACCGACGCAAACTCGTGCGTAAGAGTCTGGCCGACAGCTTCCCCGAGAAGGATGCCGCCGAGCGTCTGCACATAGAGCACGGCTTCTATCACTGGTTCTGCGACTATCTGTGCGAAGAGGTCAAGGCTTTCTCTATCAGCCGTGAGGAGTTGCGCCGACGCCTGGTATATACCAATCCTGAACTGCTGGAGCACTATCTCCTCGGGCAGCATAAGAGCGTTGTGCTCTACCTCGGACACTACTGCAACTGGGACTGGGTCTCTGGCATATCCGTACACATGTCCGAGGGCTTCAAGGCGTCACAGGTATATCATGTGCTGGAGAACCCTGTAGCAGACAAGCTTATGCTCTACCCGCGCTCGCGCATGGGCAATGAGAACGTCCCCATGCAGGACGTGTTGCGCTACCTCGTGAAGAAGCGTAATGCCGGGCAGACAACAGGCATAGGGATGATAGCCGACCAAGCCCCGTTCTGGAATAACATCGGCCATTGGCTGACCTTCCTCAATCATCCGCAGACACCTGTCCTCACGGGAGCCGAGAAGCTGGCCCGGCGTTTTGACATGGCATGCCTGTACCTCGACATGCGTTGCCTGAGGCGCGGCTATTATGAGGCTGAGTTCAAGCTCATCACCGACAGACCTGGCGATGAGCCGGAGCACAGTATAACAGAAGAGTACTACAGGCTCTTGGAAGCCAGCATACGCCGACAGCCGCACCTGTGGCTGTGGACTCACAAGCGGTGGAAGCGCACGCGTGAGGAATACGACCGCATGATAGATCCTGCCACTGGCAGAATTAAATTCTGATAACAGACATGATACTGCTGAGTTTTGACATAGAAGAGTTCGACGTGCCGCTGGAGCATGGCGTACGCTACGACCCTGTCGCCGAAGGCATGACGGTGTCGCGCACAGGTGCAGAGCGCATCCTCGATGTGCTGCGACGCAGCGGTGTGAGGGCCACCTTCTTCTGCACCGGCAATTTCGCCTCGAATGCTCCGGACATCATACGCCGTTTTGTCAGTGAAGGCCATGAGGTGGCATGTCATGGCGTTGACCACTGGCAGCCCAAGCCTGCTGACGTGCATGAATCGAAGGCCATAGTGGGACGTGTGGCCGGCATCACGCCCCGTGGCTACCGCCAGCCACGTATGTTCGCTGTCAGCGACGAAGAGCTGCAACGCGCCGGCTACGACTACAATTCGTCGCTCAACCCCGCCTTTATCCCTGGCAGATATATGCATCTCTCTGCGCCAAGGACGTGGTTCATGCGTAATGGCGTCATGCAAATCCCGGCATCGGTGACACCGTGGCTGCGTTTCCCGCTGTTCTGGCTGTCGCTGCACAACCTGCCGCAGTGGCTCTACCATTTCTTGGTGAGACGCACGTTGTCGCACGACGGCTACTTCGTGACATACTTCCATCCCTGGGAGTTCTATGACCTCTGTGAGCATCCGGAACTGCGCATCCCTTACATCATACGCCGCAACAGCGGGCGGGCGATGTGCCAGCGGCTTGAGAACCTCATAGAGATGCTGAAGAGCAGGGGGCATCGCTTCGGCACGTTCTCGGAATTTGTGAGCCAACACCGTCAGCCATGAGCATAGCAGAAAGCTTCAAAGACTATGCCGACCGTCATCCGCAGGCAGCGGCCACGCTGCTGCGCCTCATGCGCTTCGGCATAGTGGGCGTGGTGGCATCGGCAATACATTATGGCATCTATGCCCTGCTGCTGACACTCCATGTCGATGTCAACATTGCCTATACCGCAGGCTTCATGGTGAGCCTGTGCTGCAATTATGTGCTCACCACATACTTCACCTTCAGGCAGCAACCGTCGGCCCGCAACATCGCGGGCTTCCTGGGAAGTCATGTCGTAAATTACTTTGTGGAGATAGGGCTGCTGAACCTGTTCCTGTGGATGGGTGTCGGCGAATGGCTGGCGCCGATTCTCGACATGGCCGTGGCTGCCGGCATCAACTTCATCATCCTGCAGGTGGCATTCCTCTACAAGCGTTGAGGCGTGCCGTCGGCCAGCAGCTTGCCGTTCATCTCACGGGCAATGTATGTTGGGCGATGCTTGCTCTCGTGGTAGATGTGACCCAGGTACTCGCCGATGATGCCGAGTGCCAGCAGTTGTATGCCGCCAAGAAACAGTATCACCACCATCATCGTTGGGTAGCCCTGCACGGGGTCGCCCCAGATGAGTGTGCATACTAATACATATATGAGGAAGAGGAAAGCGGCGGCAGACACCAGCAGTCCCAGCACGGTGGCCATGCGCAGCGGAGCCGTGGTGAACGATGTGATGCCGTTGACGGCAAGGTTGGTGAGCTTCATGAAATTCCATGCCGACTCGCCGGCGACGCGGTCTTGCTGTTCGAAGGGTATCTCCGTCTTGCGAAAGCCCATCCAGCTGTACATGCCCTTGGTGTAGCGCTGGCTCTCGCGCAGGTGACGTAACACGTTGATGCATTTGCGGTCGAGGAGGCGGAAGTCGCCGACGTTGGGCAGCACGTCAACGTCGGCCATGCGCTGCAGCATGGCATAGAAGCCCAGGCTCAGGCGCTTGCGGAGCCAGCTCTCGTGCCCACGGGTGAGTCGTTTGGCATAGACATCATCCCAGCCCTGCTCCCACAGCTCGAGCATCTGCGGGATTAGCGATGGCGGGTGCTGGAGGTCGGCGTCCATAATCACCATGCAGTCGCCGCTGACGTAGTCGAAGCCGGCAAGCATGGCATTCTCCTTGCCGAAGTTGCGGGAGAGGTCGATGTAGCTGATGCGGCTGTCTGCGGCGTGCAGGCCTTGCAGCACACTGAGTGTGTTGTCGGAGCTGCCGTCGTTGACGAACATCACCTCCCACTCATAGCGACGCCTCAGCACACCGTCGTCCATGAGCTTGCACAGCTCGGGGTACAGCAGTGGCAGAGAAAGCTCTTCGTTATAGCATGGAATAAGTATGGAAACCTTCTTCATCGTCGTGGATTTTGCGTTTCGTGGCGCAAAGATATGCAAAAGTGGGTAAATAAAGTCGATTTCCATGCAAAAAGTTTCGCACAACGGCATATTTTGCCTACCTTTGCCATCGATGAATGCCTCACCTCTGTTTTTCGTACACGATCGTGGGCAGATGTGCAACAACATTCTGCAGTACGGTCACATCCTGGCCTGGGCACGCCATAACGGTGCGCGGGCGGTGTCAGTCCGCTTTGCCTACAAGTATCAGTACTTCAGGATCTGCCGCAGTCCGTGGCACAATTTTGGCGTCTATCTTCTGGCCAAGCTGGCTCAGAGGCTAAAGTTGCTGCCGGTGATAGACTTCGACGTGGAGCGTCAGGCCGACGAGGGGGGGATGAGTGCGTTGCTGCGTGGCAGACAGATGGCGTGGGTCGATGGCTGGCATGTGCATTTCTATGACCTCTTTGCCGACAACCTCGACGAGCTACGCTCGTTGTTTGCCTTCCTGCCCGAGGTGGAGCAGGCGGCACAGCAACGCATGATGCCGTGGCTGACGCGTGACGGCTATCTCTGTCTGGGCGTACACATCCGCCGTGGCGACTATGCGCGCTTCAAGGGCGGGCGCTATTTCTACGACGATGCCACAATGGTGCGGCTCATCAGGGAGTTCGCTGCCATTCATGCCGACCGCCGTCTCGTGGTGTATGTCTGCGGCAACGACCCTAAGCTTGATGCCGATGCCTACCGCAAGAGTGTGCCGGAGGCTGAGTTCGTCTTCCCCGACGGTAATCCCGGCGAGGACTTGTGCGTGCTCTCACATTGCGAGTACATCATCGGTGCGCCAAGCACGTTCTCGCTCGTGGCGTCGATGTACCGTGATGCGCACATCTGGTGGATACCATCGGCCGATGCCACGCTGACGCCCGATGTCTTCACCCATTTCGACCCGCTGTTCCGCCAGATTGGCCTATATCACGACTTCTGAGCTCATCACCATTGCCCGCCAGTGCTTTGGTGGCAGAGGATGCAAATGCCTCGCGTCTGGCCTCGGCCATCTTGGACAGCATGATGAACTGATAATGTGCCTCGAGACATGCGCGGATGAAGCCCGGCAGTCCGTCGCGGAAGCCACCCTTGATGACGTATGCCTTGAACCACCTGAAGAACGGACGCCACAGGAATGCCATGATGCCGTAGCGCTTGCCGTGCTTCTTCTCCAGCTCGTTCTCTGTGTAAAGATTGGTCTTTCGGAGGATGTCGGCCACGGTGTCCTTGGCAAGATGCTCGAATGCCAGGTCAGTACGTGACGCCGGTATCTTCTCCGTGCGGCCTTGCACGATGGGCAGGGTGTGGACGTATGGCGGCCACACGGTGCCTTCGCGCACGAAGAAGCGTAGTATGTAGTCGGGGTAATGGCAGTGCATCATGCGTCCCATGAAATAGTTCTTCCTCGGGATGTAAATGCCGTTCGGGGCATCGTCGCGTCTTATCTGCTCGTAGAGGTAAGCCCGAAGGGCCGGCGTAACCAGTTCGTCGGCATCCACCACCAATACCCACGGATTGCTGGCCGACTGTATGGCGAAGGTGCGCGCGGGCTCGGCACAAACGTGGCTGCCTTTGGGGAAGGTCACGACCTTGCAGCCGTGGCTACGCGCTATCTCAACGGTGCGGTCTGTGCTCTCCATGTCGCACACCACAATCTCGTCGAAGTCACGCACCGACTCCAGCACGCGCTCCAGATGCCGCTCGGCATTGTATGTGTTGATTACTACGGAAATCATAAGCTTCTGGACAATGTGATATGATGCCATCTGTCAGGACACGGTGCCACAGCGTGGATTCCGACACTGTGACTCCGTGCCGTTGTGAAGGAAAGACGCTGGAAGCGTCTCCTCTCAATAACCGGGGGTGCGCAGTACCCCCGGATAGGGACAAAAAGGGGAACATCGACCCTGAAGGGGTCGCCCATTACGCTGTTCGGGCACTCTTTCAGAGTGCTTGCCTCTATAGCGCTTGTTATCCGGGGGTGCTCGCTACGCTCGTACCCTCGGTTATTGAGCGAAGACCGCGTTGCGGTCTCTTTGGTGGTATGATTGCGGATAATCATTTTTATTATGGTGGGTTCTATAAATTAGCTTTGGATTGCTCTCAGGCTATTTCTCCGAAGTGTCGAAGCGACCGAAGGTCGAGCGCATAGAGAATTCATTAATAGGACACCCCTTAATTTATAGAACCCACCTGATGTCATCGCACAGGCTTGACGACGACCTTGCGTGTGGTGCCGTCGGCCATGCGCAGGATGTTGATGCCTGGAGCGAGAGTGTTGCGTCGTTTGCCGTCGGGAGCGAAGATGGCCTCAATCTCAGCGGAGGTCATACCGGCCTTTGGCGCTGTGATGCCTACGGGGTCTATGACCGTCAGCACACCTGCCTCGTAGGTGATGGCATAGTTGGCTGCCTCGGCACCGGAGACGATGATGGCATACTCACCGGCAGGACTGTCGGCAGTGGCCTCGCAGCTGACGACGGGCTGTTGTGACAATGCTGTCTCGGCATTCTCACGATTGCGGAAGCCCGTGTACTCGACCTCGAAGACGGGGTTCTGCTCGCCGATGTTGCGGCTGTAAGAGCGTGCCTTGATGGTCAGAGGAGCGGGAGCCACTGTCAGTGTGCCGTCGCGCAGCTCAATGCCCTCGGGCACCGTGCCGCGCTCCACACGGATTACGTAGTCGCCGACGGCAGACCTCTGGTCGGCATCGCATGTCAGCTTAGGCTGCCCTTCAACGGGTGCGCCCAGGACGGCCATGTGGAATGTCGGATTCACGCGGCCATAGTAGCGCTCGCAACGGTGGGCGGTGACAATCGGCGTACCGGTGTAGGCCGATACCGTGTAGGGATGCCAGCTTTCGCTGTTCTCGTAGCCTGCCACTGCTGATGCCTCGACGAAGATGTTGGTCTGCTCGTCGATGGCAGACTCGCTGTTGTCGAGAGGCGTCGCGCCGGGATTGAGGATGCGCATAAAGGTGAGCTTGGAGCATCCTGCAAAGGCATCCTTGCCCAGCACTGTGACGTTGGCGGGAATCGTTATGCTGGTGAGGTTAGTGCATGAGCGGAAGGCATCGGCGTCGATGACGGTGAGCCCCGTGAAATGGCGCAGCTCGTCGAAGCTCGTCAGGGTGCTGTTGAGCTTGAAGGTCTGCCCGAGAGTGCTGGCTGCTGCTGCTTCGTCGGTGCTCAGCTCTTCATCCTCATCGAGGTCGAATCGTGACACGCAGACTTGCTTCACATGAACGTCGGCAAAGTCGATGTAGCCCAGCTGCCGACGCAGGGCGGCGATGGCATCGGCCACCTGTCCGGCTGTGGCACCGAAGTTGTCATAGATGGCCTGGGCGGCAGAGGTGTCGATGTGGCGCGCATTGCCACGGCTTATCAGTGTCGCCAGCTCACGGAAAGCTGCCTGAATCGTTTCGAGCGAATCGACGTCGGCCTTCCTGACAAAGGCCCACTGGCATGACGTGGCATTGTCGTCGCCGCAGACGATGTCCCAGTACAGACCCCAGGTGGGGCTGCCATCGTCAACGGCACCGGTGGCGTGATAGTTGTCGATGCCCAGATACTGACCTTCGACATACCCGGCCTGGCCGTCGGGCACACGCAACGTATAGACATTTTCCTTACCCTCCACAGGCTCCACTTTCCACCATGCCTTGTTGGAGAGTGTGCCGTCAACGAAGCATGCCTTAACGCCGGAGCCGACCTTGGAGTCGGTGTCTGTGCGGAACAGAATCTTGTTGCCCGACACCTGTGCCTCCATATAGTAGGTGCCGGCAGGCATGGTCTTGGTGCGCCTGAGGCGGTAGGTGAGGCCGCTGCTGGCTACTACGGCCTGAGTGCCATAGGCTTCGCCACGCGTTATGCTCCTCATGATTGCTACATTATATATATATACATCCTCATCCTCCGTGAGAGGTGCGAAATCCGGCAGCGTCGGTGCACGCATCTCCAGGATGGTGCCGAAGTCCTTCCAGACGGGGGCTGAGGCGTAGGCATCGCGGCAGCCTTGTGGCACGTAGAGAGTGGCCTCTGCCAGGTTCACGCCTTTGAAGACGTCCTCGCCAAGCGTGACACGTCCGGGATAGGGATTGAGCATACGCACCGTGCGCAGGGCGGTGCAGCCATCGAAGTTATTGTCTCCTATGAGTCCGATGTAGCGTGGCAGCGTAATCTCCGTGAGCGATGTGCAGCCGTAGAACACGCGGTAGTACATCGTCGTGACGCTCTCGGGGAGTTCTATCTTCTTGAGGTTGGCGCAGCCCTCGAAACTGTTGCCGTAGAGATATTGAAGGCTCGTGAAGTTGCCTGCCACGCTCAGGTCTTCGACCTCTGTGCCGTAGAACAGTGTTGACAGGTTGTCGATGAGGCGGGCCTCAGTGACAGCGAGTTCGCCGTCGCCGTTGACGTCAAAGTTGGCGTTGATGATTTCCTTGGCAATCTCATCGTCGATGTGCACGAAGCCCAGCTTCTTGCGCAGAGTGCGCTGTGCGCTCACTAACTGAGCTTTAGTGCTCGTGAGGTCGTCGAGAATCTCTTGTTCGCGTTCGTAGTTGATGCGCTTGGACTTGGCATGCGCGAGCAGGTTCTGCAGCTCTATGGCGGCGTTATATGTGCCGAAGGTGGCATCTACGTCAACGAATTTCCACTGGCAGTTGGCTTCATGGCTGTTGTAGTTGACGTCGAAGTACGCTCCCATGGTAGTGGTGACGTTGGCAGGGCGTGCGTTGGTCTTGTGTGAAGGCAGGATGCCGAGGTAGCAGTTCTTGGTGTAGCCCGTCTTGCCCTGCGGCACGGACAGACGGTAGCATCCGTTGCCGACATCCTCGATTACCCAGTAGGCATTCTCGCTCAGGCTGCCGTCAACGAAGCAGCATTTCACGCCCGAGCCTACCTTATCGTCGCTCATCGTGCGGAAGAGGATGTGGCGGCTGTTATTGCCCGTGTCGATGCTGTAGAGGTAGTACTGACCCTCTGGCATGGAGTCGTTACGCCGAAGCTCATAGCGCATGGGCTCGCTGCCCACCACGGCCTGTGTGCCCCATGCCTCGCCCTTCGTCAGGTAGGCCTGGGCACCTACATTATATAAATATACCTGTCTGCGCTCGGTGAGGCCGACGTACTGGTCGTCGGGCGTCTGCCGCACCTCGTAGAAGTTGCCGAAGGCACTCCACTGCGGGTGGCTGGCATAGAAAGCTCGTGTGCCGGCCGGGACGTTCAGTGTCACCTGACTCACATCGACACCGTCGAACATGGCTTCGCCGAAGGTCATGGCAGTAGGGTCGGTGCCGGTGAGTGTGAAGGTCTGAAGCTTGGCGCATCCGGCAAATGCCATATCGCCGATGGCAGTGACGGTGGAAGGCACCTCGATGGCCTTCAAGGCGGCACATGCCTCGAAGGTGTGTGGGCTGATGACGGCAATGTCGGGAATGCCCACGGAGGTGAGCACCCGGCATCCGGCAAAGGCGGAGTCGCCGATGGCCGTCACGCCGTCGGGCAGGAGGATGTTTGTCAGCGCACGACAGCCGCTGAAGGCGCGTGAGCCGATGCTCTTCACCTTCTCGGGCAGTGTGAGGGATGTAAGCTGTGAGCAGCCCGAGAAGGCATCGTCAGCAATAGCGGTGATGGCGGTGAAGTCGCTCAGCTCGCCGAAGCTCTTGATGCGTGTGCCTTTGAAGGTCGTGCCCAGGTCTTTCACCTTAGAGGCCTCGCCGTAGCTCAGCTCGCCGTCGCCGTCGGTGTCCCATGATGCCACACAAAGTCTCTTCAGGGTCACGTCGCTGAAGGGTATGGCTTTCTTGGAGTAGTTGGCGGGCACGATACCGATGACGGCTTCCTGGTAGTCGTTGTAGCCGTCGTTGCTGCCGCCGATGCCCTGAGAGCCTGGCGTGAGCTTGTTGAGCAGGTAGAAACCATCGCTCTGCCCACCCCAGCCCCAGTTGATGTGGAAGTTGCGCTTGCCGTCATAGCCGTCGCAGACGAAGGCGTGGCCAGCCTCAGAGTTGGCACCGCTGAGATAGACGGGGTTGCCGTGGGCCAGCTCGTTGTAGATGAGAGCATCCCACGTGACATTGGTATAGGCATAGCGCCCTACATACTGCACGCTGGAGCCGTAGCCGAAATATTTCTTAAGCGCCTCTCCGACCTTCGAAGAGTATGCTCCCGATGAACCGCTGGTGTAGCCCATCTCGACGCTGACGCCGCAGTAGTGCATCAGCTGTGCCACGGCCAGCTTTTGTGCGGTGGTGCTGCCGCCGTCGTCACGCATATTGGCCCAGTCAAGGGGTGCGCCCTTGGCAATGCCCTTGACGGCTATCTCGCCGGTGTTGTAAGAGGGTATGGCGGCCGTCGTCTTGTCAACGCTCTTGGCGCGCTGGTGATACATGATCTGTGCCATGGCGGTGGCCACACAGCCTGTGACACAGCGTCTGCCGTCGGTGTAGAGGGGGCATTCGTTGTTGTAGGGAGCACCCTGGTTCCAACGGCAGGTGAGTAGCATGGGTATGGCAGGATGGGTCGGCACGGCTCCGACGCGCTTCGGCGCGTGTGCACGGCCGGAGGCATCTGTCTGGCTCACACGACGGAGGTCCATGAGCTGAGCTTCGCAGTCATCGAGCCAGGCACGCATATTGCCGGGCAGCGAGGCATAGTCGAAGTCGCCGCTGTCGGTGTAGCCCAGCACGGCATCTGTCTGGTCGTCGGCAGACACGATGACGTAGCCCTGACCTTTGCCACGGCTGAAGACGTAGTAGGCCGGAGCGGAGACAGTGCCTCGGCGGGGTGGCGCCAGGCGGGCACCGTTCTCCACTGCCGTGAGGCGGCGGTTTGACGTTATACCTTCGAGATAGTCGGCAGCACGCTGTGCAGCGGCATCGCGGCTGATGATGTCGGCATTGGCGCACGTGGGCAGCAACGTCAGCATCAGGAACAAGAGCTTATGCTTCATCATAAAAGGGACTTTAGTTAGCTTTTTTTGTGTATTTGCGGTGCAAAGATAGAAAAAAGATTAAAGATACGCGGCAAGACTTGTCATATATTTTGTTATTTTCATATCTTTGTCCCGACAAATAGTATATTTCACACCCATTCATACCACAACGGGCTATGATTTTCTATTCCAGGACGGAGGACATCTTCAATTCCCTCACACATGCCGCAGGCTTCGTGGGATGCGTCGTTGCGGGCCTGATGCTCATCGACAAGTGCATCAGCGCCGTGAACATTTATGCTCTGGTCGGAGCAGTACTCTTTGCTGTCGGTGCGTCGGCAAGCTATCTCATCTCGGCAATCTATCACGCATGGCCCACCAGCGACACCGTAACCCGTGAGACGTTGAGGGTGTTCGACCATGCCGCCATCTATTGGCACATAGCAGGCGCTTACTCAACGGTGACGCTCACCACCCTCGCATGCTCCGGGTGGTGGGGCGGCGGACTCTTTGCCTTCATCTGGGGGGCGGCGCTGCTGGGCACATACACCTCTTTCCAAGGCCTGAAGGAGCACAGTAACTTGGAGACTGTCGTTTATTGCATCATGGGCCTGTCTGTACTCGCCGTGTTTCACGTCTTCGTCAAGTGTGTGAGCATGGCTGCCGTATGGTGGCTACTGGCAGAAGGGGCTGCATATCTCACTGGAGCGGTCATGTATGCCTACTCGCACAACAGACCATACGTCCACACGCTATTCCACATCTTCGTCATCGCGGGCACGGCGTGCCATGTCATGGCTACGTTGGAGGTGTTCAAGGATTATGTCTGACCTTTTGGCGACAGAACGTCGCATGTTTTTTACATCCGAGGACACAAAAAGTCTTGCAAACATGCGGCAGTTACAAAAAATCATTGTACTTTTGCGCACACATTCATTCACCTAAACTTCAAAACTAACACCTATCATGGCTTACAAAATCATCGACATCGAAGGCGTAGGCGAAGCCTATGCACAGAAGCTTAACGAAGCTGGCATCATCAAGGTCTCCGAACTCCTCGAACGTTGCGCCAATCCCAAAGGACGCGAGGAACTGGCAGGGCAGACTGGCATCAGTGAGAAGCTGATACTGAGATGGACTAATCACGCCGACCTCTTCCGCATCAAGGGCGTAGGGCCTCAGTTTGCCGAACTGCTCGAGGTGGCTGGCGTTGACACTGTCAAGGAATTCCGTCATCGTGTGCCAGAGAACCTACAGCCCAAGCTCGAAGAGGTCAATGCCGAGCGCCATCTCGTAGGTCGGGTGCCGAGCCTCAAGGAGGTGCGTAAGATGGTTGCCGAGGCTCAGGAACTCGATGCCGTAATGACGTACTGACACCATTGCCGAAACCTACTCGGAGACACAGAGATGCCATTATCTCTGTGCCTCTCTGTCTTATGGCAGTGACTCATTTTACTTAAAAACAACAGAACCGTTATGCAGGATAAAGACTTTATGCGTCAAGCCATACGCCTCGCCGATGAGAGCGTGGCCCGTGGCGGAGGACCTTTCGGAGCCGTCATCGTCCGCGACTCCGAGATAATAGCCGGCAGCTCTAACAGTGTAACCCTCGACAATGACCCCACGGCACATGCCGAGGTTAATGCCATACGTCTGGCCTGCCGCAAACTCGGTACCTACGACCTTAAAGGGTGCACCATCTACACGTCATGTGAGCCATGTCCCATGTGCCTCGGTGCCATATACTGGGCACACATTGACCGCATCTTCTACGCCAACGACCGCAAGGATGCTGCGGCCATAGGCTTCGATGACGACTTCATCTACAAGGAGCTTGACTTGCCCATGCCTAAGCGGACACTGCCCATTCTGCCGCTGCTCAGAGACGAAGCCATACACACCTTCAACCTCTGGGATGCCAAAAGCGACAAAATAGAATACTGACATCATTCATGTCCAGCAAGCTATGGCGTTTGCGACCTGCACCTTCATCGTCCAGAGGATTCACCTTCATCCCCCAGGAGCTTCACCTTCATCCCCCCAGGAGCTTCGCCTTCATCGCCCGGAGGCTTCGCCTTCATCGCCCGGAGGCTTTACCTTCATCGCCCGGAGGATTCACTTGTCCCACGAACGTGGGACAATCATCCCACGAACGTGGGACAATGCGCCCACGAACGTGGGACAATTAGCCCACGAACGTGGGACAAGCAAAACCCCTAGGCAAGTAATGCTCATCCCCATGGCGAGGAGTGTGCGTCCTCATGGCGCCAGGCATTTGTACACGGGGCTTGCATACGTGATGAACTTGAATGACATTACTTCAAAACGCGCCTTTGGGCAGAAAAGTGGGCAAATTCTTTGTACATTCTAAGAAAACACCTAACTTTGTCGCCCGTAAGGAGGACATACAACAATCACATACATTCAACAACCCAACAATAAAGCATCAATAACATGGCTGATTTCAAGTACGCCCCTATGTTCCAGACGGGCGAGGATAAGACACAGTACCGCCTTCTCACGCGCGAGGGCGTAACACTTTCTGAATTTGAGGGCAAAGAGATAGTCAAAGTCTCTAAGGAGGCTCTCACGCTGCTGGCGCAGCAAGCCTTCCACGATGTGGAATTTATGCTTCGCCGCGAGCACAACGAGCAGGTCGCTGCCATACTCACAGACCCGGAGGCAACGGAGAACGACAAGTACGTGGCACTGCAGTTCCTTCGCAATGCCGAGGTCGCTGCCAAAGGTATCCTGCCTTTCTGCCAGGACACAGGCACGGCCATCATTCACGGTGAGAAAGGCCAGCAGGTGTGGACGGGCTTTGAGGATGAGGAAGCTCTCTCTCGCGGCGTATTCAACACCTTTACGCAAGACAACCTGCGCTACTCGCAGAACGCGCCGCTGACGATGTACGACGAGGTCAACACCCGCTGCAACCTGCCTGCGCAGATAGACATCGAGGCCACGGAGGGTGCAGAATATCGCTTCGTAATGGTGGCCAAGGGTGGCGGCTCTGCCAACAAGACCTACTTCTACCCGATGACGAAGGCCACTATCCAGAACGAGGGGACGCTCATACCCTTCCTCGTTGAGAAGATGAAGAGCCTCGGCACCGCAGCCTGTCCGCCATATCACATCGCTTTCGTCATTGGCGGCACCTCGGCAGAGAAGAACCTGCTCACCGTGAAGCTCGCGTCAATCAAGTATTATGACAACCTGCCCACCACCGGCGATGAGACGGGCCGTGCCTTCCGCGACATCGACCTCGAGCAGAAGCTCTTGCGCGAAGCTCACAACATCGGCCTCGGCGCACAGTTCGGCGGTAAGTACATGGCTCATGACATCCGCGTGGTGCGCTTGCCGCGTCACGGCGCGAGTTGTCCCATCGGCATGGGCGTCAGCTGCTCGGCCGACCGCAACATCAAGGCAAAGATTAATCGCGACGGCATCTGGCTCGAGGTCATGGACAGCAACCCAACGGAACTCATCCCTGAGGCACTGCGCCGCCCGGGCGAAGGCACCAAGGGCATCGAGATAGACCTCTCCAAGGGCATTGACGCGGTGCGTGCAGAGCTGACAAAGTACCCTGTCTCCACGCGCGTAAATCTTAAAGGTACCATCATCGTGGCCCGTGACATAGCTCATGCCAAGCTGAAGGCACGCTTAGATGCCGGCGAGGATATGCCCCAGTACTTCAAGGACTACCCCGTGCTCTACGCCGGACCTGCCAAGACTCCCGAGGGCTATCCCTGTGGCTCCATGGGTCCCACCACGGCCAACCGCATGGATCCCTACGTCGATGAGTTCCAGGATCACGGAGCGTCGCTCGTGATGATTGCCAAGGGCAACCGTTCACAAGCCGTGACCGACGCCTGCCAGAAGCATGGAGGCTTCTATCTCGGCACCATCGGAGGCGTGGCCGCCGTGCTCTCGCAGTCGAGCATCAAGAGCATCGAATGCGTGGAGTATCCTGAGCTGGGCATGGAGGCCATCTGGAAGATTGAGGTCGAGGACTTCCCCGCCTTCATCCTCGTCGATGATAAGGGCAACGACTTCTTCAAGCAGCTGAAGCCTCTCTGCTGTAAGGCATAATGTATGCCCAATCAGGCCATTCCATGAACTTCTTATCGGCAACATGAACATGAAAAAGCTTGTAGCTATCATCGCTTTGACTATCATGGCACTGAACGTTTCTGGCGCGAGGCCTCAACTCGTGAGCCGCATCGACCCTACCAATTGGTATGTCGGGCTGAAAGATGCTTCCCTACAGCTGATGGTTTACGGGCGAGGCATACGCGATGCCGAGGTCACTGTTGGCAGGACAGATGTCACCCTGGACTCGCTCGTGCGCATGGACTCACCCAACTATCTGTTGGTGTATCTCTCCATCGGCAATGCCGCACCTGGTGAGCTGCCGCTGACGTTCCGCGTTGGCGGCCGACGGCAGACCGTGACCTACCAACTGTTGCAGCGCGAGAAGGCTGGCGCAGCGCGCGAGGGCTTCACCAATGCTGATGTGCTATACATGCTTATGCCCGACCGCTTCGCCCAAGGCGCGAACCATCCCAGTCAGGTGAAGGGCATGAACGCCTACAAGGAAGACCGCACGGCGCCGAGTCTCCGGCATGGCGGCGACCTGGAGGGCATACGTCAGCATCTGGACTACTTCAACGAGCTGGGTGTGACGGCGCTATGGCTCACGCCTGTCCTCGAGAATAACTCGCCCGACGACGGCGCATTCTCCACCTACCACGGCTATGCCACTACCGACTACTACCGCGTTGACCCGCGATTCGGCTCGAATGCCGACTACCGCCGACTCGTGGATGAGGCACATGCCCATGGACTCAAGGTGGTGATGGACATGATCTTCAACCACTGCGGCTTTGAGCATCCGTGGGTCAGCGACCTGCCGTCGCACGACTGGCTGAACCGCCCCGAGTGGCTCATGGGTCATGACCGCCGCGATGCCAAGGGTCAGGTGCATACCACCGACACCTACCTTCAGACATCCTACAAGCTAACCCCTGTCATGGATCCCTATGCCTCTGAGGTTGACAAGGCCGAGACGGTAGATGGGTGGTTCGTGCCGACGATGCCAGACCTCAACCACCGCAACCAACATGTGATGACGTATCTCATCCAGAATTCAATATGGTGGATAGAGACCATCGGCATTGATGGCATACGTATGGACACATACCCCTACGCCGACGCCGATGGCATGGCACGATGGATGCGCACGCTCGACAGCGAGTATCCCAACTTCAATGTCGTTGGCGAGACGTGGGTGACAGAGCCGCCATACACGGCCGCATGGCAGAAGGGCAGCCGCATAAGCCCCATAGGCAACTCGTACCTAAAGACGGTCATGGACTTCTCGTTCTTCGACAAGCTGTCGAAGGCCAAAAACGAGGAGACTGACGGGTGGTTTGACGGCTACAACCGCCTCTACAACAATTTTGTTTACGACTACCTCTACGAAGACCCCACCAGCGTCATGGCCTTCGTGGATAACCACGACACCGACCGTTTCCTTGGCAATACCAAGGATGCGCCTCGGCTGAAGCAGGCTCTGGCTCTGTTGCTAACGGTGAGACGCATTCCGCAGTTGTACTACGGCACCGAAATCCTGATGAACGGCACTAAGGAAGTCACCGACGGCAACGTGCGTCAGGACTTCCCCGGCGGCTTTGCCGGAGATGAACGCAGTGCTTTCAGCGCCTCCGGCCGCACGGCAGAAGAGCAGGACATGTTCCAGTGGCTGAGTCGGCTGCTGCAATGGCGTCGGGGCAATGAGACCATCATCCGTGGCTACATGACACAGTTCACACCTTGGAAAGGTGTTTACGTCGTGGCAAGACGTTGGCATCGCAACACCGTCATCACCGTCATCAATGGTAGCGACAAGGCATCGACCCTTGAGGTGGCACGTTATGCCGAACTCCTTGACACTAACGGAACGGCCACGAGCCGGCAGGCTATAGACATCCCTACCGGCCGTAGCTTCGACCTCAGCAAGGACGTGACCCTGGCTCCGCGTGAAGGTCTCGTCCTCGAGCTTCAATGACAAGGCTTTCCCTGTCCTCTCAAACCATCTAACCCAAGCGCAGCCCGCAAGGCTGCGCTTTTTCAATCAGACTCACTCATGCATTACCGGGGGGGCGTGAGCTTCTGGCTGTGATAAGCTACCCCTGCAGGGGGCGGATTTGTTCGACGGCGTTAAGGTGTGTCCTATTAAGTAATAAATTCTCTATGAATTAATGATTATCCGCAATCGTACCACCAAGACGCTGGAAGCGTCTCCTCTCAA
>CAMVIB010000036.1 GCA_947167455.1 uncultured Prevotellaceae bacterium
TGTTCACCTCCTACTCGATTATGCTCGGCATGAGCATTGTCTAATGGGTGCAAGTGTTGGAAACGGAGTAACCATCCGAATGCAGCCGGCTTTTCCGCCTCATTTTATCGCTGTCCCTTTGCGGCCAAAAAACGCAAATGTTCAACTTGAATGAAGACAACGCCCTGTTCTATACATTGCTTGAGAGCTGCTCCATCGTGGGCATCAACCCTCTCAGATGGCTCACGCACGCCTTGGAGAGGATCAGGCCGGGCATGGAAGAGAACCAAATTGCGGCATTGCTGCCATACAACTGCAAAACCGAACTCCGATAGAGTCTGGTTTTGCAGTTGGAAAGGTGGAGCGGCTTCATTCGGAGGGTTACAATTGGGTCGGCACGATGTCCCCCTCTCTTGGTTCCGGGGGTGCTCGCTATGCTCGTACCCCCGGTTCTCCGAAGTATCGGAGCGACCATAGGTCGAGCGACTGAGAGGAGACCGCTTTGCGGTCTATTCGCGTCGTCGGGCGATTGCGTCGCGGTCTATTAGCGTCATCGGGCGTCCGCAAAGTGGTCTGAGGCAGCGTTTAAGCCGCACAGTATATAAACTATGTTAACCATTGAGGGCTGTCATGCCGCCTCTCGTTAACAATTATTAATTATTGAGGGGTAAATTTGCCAGAAGTTCACGTATGTTGCACCATTGGCAAAACATCCTTACATTTGCAACCTAAACGGTTGATGTCAACGTCCTCAGCCTTTTAGCCATCTCGCATAAATAGCGGAACAACACACAACACCCATCCAGCGTATGCCCATCAGCACCCTTCGGCACCTGCTCCTTGCGCTTTTTCTCCTGACCCTCGGGTCAGGCACTTTGTGTGCGCAGGAGCGTGGCTCCAAGGCCATTGCCGACACGCTGGAGATACGTTTCCGCGTCGATAGCACGCGCATCGACATGGGCTTCGACGGCAACTGGCAGCGGTGGTCGGCCTTCGAGGAGAGGTTCCGCCAGCGCTACCGCGACGTGCCGCCGGCGGCGCTGCGCCTCGACATCTTCTCCGGCGCGTCGCCCGAGGGCACCGCCGCCGCCAACCAACGCCTGGGCCAGGGGCGCGGTGACGCCATCAGCCGCCTCGTGCGCCAGCGCCTGGGCCAGGCCATAGGCAACATCTACGTCCACAACGAGGGCGCGCGGTGGGATGCCCTGCGCACGAGCCTCGCCGCCAGCAACGAGCCTTGGCGCGACGAGGCGCTGGCCATCATCGACGAGCCCCCCGGCGCCAACCCCGCACAGCGCGACCCGCGCGAGACACGTCTGCGCGCCCTGCGCGGCGGCACCGTGTGGCCCGTCCTGCTCGAGCGCTACCTGGCGCCACTGCGCAGCGGGGCCTCCGCCACCCTCTCGTGGGAGACGGGTGCCGCGCGCCGCGACACCATCGTCATCCGCGAGACCATCGTCCACCGCGACACCGTCGTCATCGTCAACAACATCGTCAGTGACCGCCGCGACACCATACGCCGCGACACCGTCCGCGCCAAGCACGTCATTCGCCGCCCGGCGTGGCTCCTGCGCACCAACCTCCCGCTGTGGGGCGTGCTCTCGCCAAACCTGCAGGCAGAGTGGTCGCTAGACCACCGCGACCGCTGGAGCATCAACCTCGAGGTGGTGGCGTCGTGGTGGACCTTCGCCCGCAACGCCTACGCCAACCAGCTCGTCTATGGCTCCGCCGAGATACGCTACTGGCTCGGCAAGCGCAGCCGCCACCACACCCTCGACGGCTTCCACATAGGCCTCGCCGCCGGCGGCGGCTACTACGACTTCGAGTGGAAGAGCAAGGGCTATCAGGGCGAGATCGCCATGGCCTTTGTCAACATAGGGTGGCAGCGACGCTTCGGCAAGCGCCGCCAGTGGGCCTTCGACGCCGGCATAGGCCTGGGCTACCTCTACTCGCCCTACCGCCGCTACCTCGGCAGCACCCTCTACCCCGAGAGCCACACCGAGCGCTACGACGACCACCTCATGTGGCAGCACAACAGCCGCCTCAACTGGTTCGGGGCGCCCCACGCCAACATCTCCATAGCCTACGTGTTCATGCCACGCAAGGGCATCTACCGACGCGCCAAAGCCCTCGAGCGCCAGGCCGAGCAAGATGCCTACGAGCAGTGGCGCGACTCCATCATGGAGCGCGAGCGCCAGATGCGCGACAGCCTCTACATCCGCCTCTACGACCTCCCCAAGGCCGAGCGCAAGGCCGCCATCAACGCCTTCCGCCAGCAACAGAAACAACGCCTGCAACGCCTCGCCAAATGACCAACGCCACACACCATAAGCACATACGAGCCGCGCTCCACACAGCGCCAGCAACCCTCGGCGCCGCCTTGGCGGTGGTTGCCATGCTGCTGCTGACCGCCTCCTGCCGCCGCGACCTGTATGTCTTCGGCGACGAGTTCCACTCCGTGACGCTCGACGTCGATTGGCGAGAGTTCGACAGCTCCGACCCCGACGGCATGACGGTGTGGTTCTACAAGCTCGACGACCCCGAAGCGCAGCCCTTCCGCACCACCACAGCCAACGTGCGCCGCCAGGACCTATACCTCTCCAACGCCACGTACCAGGGCGTCGTCGTCAGCTACTCGCCCGAGGAATACTCACGCCAGACCTTTGCCGACATGGCCGACATCGACAAGGCACGCGTCGAGGCCACACCGGCACCATACCAGCCGGCGGACCTCACCATTCCCGGCGTGGCCGTGGCGCCCGAGCGGGCGCAGGACGTCAAGGCCGCCCTCTATGGCCACGAGGCGTGGAACGACCACCAGCCGCGCTCCACGCAGACCTCACCGGCCTACTATCTCCTCGCCAACCAGCCCGAGGACATCGGCGCCGACACCATCGACCACCGCGACATCAATGCCGGCACGGCCTTCGACGACTACATACTCCTGCGCGACCGCGACACATACCAGTCCAGCATCATCGTGCAGGACATACACGCCACACCCCACTCGCTCATCTACACCATGCGCGTGCGCGTCTATATCAAGGAAGGGTTCAACAGCCTCTGGACCACCATGGGAAGCATCACCGGCCTGGCCGACGGCCACCACCTGCCCTGGCATGTCAACACTGAGGCAGCGTGCCTGCTCGCCATCGACGAGTGGCAGACAGAGCGCACAGGCCAGAACGAGGGATGGGTGAACACCACGCTCACCACCTTCGGCCTTCGGCCCTCCACCATCCACCCCTTTGCCACCTTCCACCCATCGGCGGTAACCGGCATCAGCCGCTACGACGGCCGCGAGTGCGACATCGACGGCTACTACACCGACGAATGCGGCGCCGAGGACCTGCGCCTCAACCTCGCCTTCATCCTGCGCGACCAGCAGACGGTGTGTACCTACCACTTCAACGTGGGGCAGGCCCTGGTGAGCTACGACGACCAGCTCGTGCTGCGCGTGGAACTCGATGCCGACTTCCTCGACAACAACGGCGGTCAGATCATACTACCCTTTGTCGAGGGCTTCGACGGTGCCGGCTTCGGCGCTGACGTCACGCCCTGGCAGGACGTGCCCTCTGTCGATGTCACGATGTAAATGCCACTGACACGAACCAACAAATAATTAACATTATCCATTCACAATCAACACCAGACCTGATTTATGAAAAAGACCTATTTCCTTGCAGCCGCAGCGGCGCTATTCGCAGCGTGCGCCAGCGACGACCTCACACTCCAGGATCAGCCGCAGACACAGGCTGAGGCCGGAGCCGTGGGCTTCGAAGCCTACACACAGCGCGGCATCACCCGTGCCGGCACACCCGGCTCCCTCACCACCGACGGGCTGAAGACGGGTTCCTTCGCCACCGACGGCTTCGGCGTCTTCGGCTACTACACCGACAACAACGACTACGAGCAGCGCTCCACGCCCAACTTCTTCTACAATCAGCAGGTGATGTGGAACACGACCTCCACTGCGTGGACCTACGAACCCGTGAAGTACTGGCCCAACGAGTACGGCGACAAGGCCGTGAGCGACGATGCCGACAAGGTGACATACTTCGCCTACGCACCATGGGTGGAGGTCATACCCACCAGCGGCAAGATAGCAAAGCTCTCCACCGAGACCGACGACCAGTACAAGGCCCGCGAGCAGTGGGGCATCACCGGCATGACCAAGAACACCTCCCAGGGCGACCCCATGGTGAAGTACATCGCATCGTTCAACACCTACAAGAGTGTGGACCTCTGCTGGGGTGTCGCCGACAACAACGACGGCCAGTGGCCCACGGTGCAGAACGACAACGTCCTCGACATCGCCAACGGCACGCCATGGCTCAACGTGCAGCGTCCGGCAAGCGTGGGCCAGAAGGTGAAGTTCACCTTCAAGCACGCCACAGCGCAGATGCGCGTCAACATCGACGCCATCGTCAATGAGGTGCGCCAGGGTGCTACACCCAACGCACTCGACCCCAAGACCCGCATCTGGGTGCGCCAAGTCACCTTCAAGGGCTTTGCCCTCAAGGGTACCCTCAACCTCAACAACGACGACAACGCCAACAAACCCTACTGGCTCGACTACAACGGGCAGAACGAACTCGTGGCAGAGGACGTCACCGTGTATGACGGCCGCAAGGACGGCAAGGAAGGCGTGGCAGGTGCCATCGCCACCAACGAGAAGGTGCTTGGCCTCAACCCCGCCCTCGTGCAGGACGGCGTGTATGAGCCGGCCTCTGGCGATAACGTCTATACAGCCACAGCCCTGAAGGTGCAGGGCGTCGTGGGCACGGGTGGCACAGCCGCCAACTGCGAGCGCACGGGTGTCACCACCACCACCGTGAACCTCTTCAACAACGCTGCCGACGAGGCCAAGAACGAGAACGACACGGGCAGCGGCTCCATCTTCCACGTCATCCCCGTGGACGAGAACTTCGAGGTGGAGATTGTCTATGACGTCGAGACCGTGAGCGAGAACCTCGCACAAAACCTCAGCGACGGAGCAACAAAGGGCACCAGCATCGAGAACCGCATACGCAAAACCATCACCTTCGGCGACAACGCCACCACCGGCAAGAAGCTACAGCCAGGCCACAGCTACACCCTCAACCTACACCTCGGCATGAACAGCGTCGAATTCGACGCCGCCGTCACCGACTGGATCGAGGAGGCCGCGCAGGATGTCGATCTGCCTCTCAATGCGCCCGTGTTCGCAGCAGCTGAAACCGGCCTCACGGCAACAATACCATACAACGCAACAAGCTACACATTCGCCATCAGCGGACTCGACGGCGGTGAAAGCATCAATGCTGCATTGTCGGGGTATAAATATAGTGCAACTGGAACAACTGCAACTTCGCCATTCTCCCCTGCATGGGACGCTTCAACGTCTGTCGCCAATGCAGGCACCAACGGCGTGGCCATTGAGAAGATTACCACTACCGTGAACCCCACCACCTGCAACCGCACCGTCACCGGGACGTGGACAGCCGCCCAGAGCTCAAAAGCAACAGCCATCGCCTTCACGCAGCTGGCACACCCGCTCGGACTGCACGTAGGGACCAACAACACTGTTACTTATACTACGCCTGGCACAAAAATAATCACGCTGGAGCGTTCCGATGAAATCACCGGAACCTACGGTTGGATGCGTGCAGGATTGGCCTATAACTGCATAGCCATCACTGCTGATGCTGCCGACAAGAAGGGTGAGTATATCACTGTGAAACGCAATGGTGTAACGCTGACGTGGGCCACCGCTACGTCAGATCCTGACACCTTTACCTTCGACGACACCTCCGGCGTCATCACCCTGAAGGACGACATCCAGGTGGGCGATGTCTATGAGGTGACTCTCAAGACCGGCGATGCCCCGGCAGAGACCATCAGCATCAAGGTTGTGTAGCCGTAAGGCTACCTGCCACATCACGCACCACGATGCACCATAACCCAATAGCAAATCAATAATCACAACAAGCAATATGAAGAAAGTATATTTATTCGCAGCACTGACGGCAGGCATGGCACTCGCCTCGTGCACAAGCGACAGCCTGGTGGTCGAACAGCCACAGGAGGCTCCTGTCCTCGAGCAGGGAGCCGTAGGCTTCGACGTCTATACGCAGAAGGCCACCTCACGCGCCGGATGGACCGGCTCCGTGACAACCACCGCCCTGAAGAATACCGCAGCGGGCGAGATGGGCGAGCAGGGCTTCGGCGTTTTCGGCTACTACACCGACAACAACGAGTACGAGCAGCGCTCGGTGCCCAACTTCATGTACAACCAGCAGGTGAAGTGGGACGGCTCCAGCGCCTTCATCTACGAACCCGTGGTGTATTGGCCCAACGAGTACGGCGACAAGGCCGTGTCCGACGACCAGGACAAGCTCACCTTCTTCGCCTACGCTCCTTATGTCAAGGTAGTGCCCTCGAGCGGCAAGATCGACGGCGCAGCCACTGACAAGAGCCTCGAGCAGTGGGGCATCACAGGCATGACCAAGAACACCGCACAGGGCGACCCCGTGCTCAAGTACATCGGCTCCTTCGACAACAAGAAGTCCGTAGATCTATGCTGGGGCGTCGCCGACAACGGCGACGGGGCCGTGTGGAACACCACACAGACCGGCAACCCGCAGACGGCAATCCCCGACGGCATGCCATGGATTGACCTCGAGCGACCCGCCGGCGTCAACCAGAAGGTGCGCTTCACCTTCAAGCACGCTACAGCGCAGATGCGCATCTCCATCGATGCCGACATCGACGTGGACGGACGCGGACACACCAATGACCTCACCAAGAAGACACGCATCTGGGTGCGCGAGGTGAAGTTCAAGGGATTCACCATGAAGGGCTCCCTCAACCTCAACAACGACGATGCCTCCACTCCCAAGTGGCTCGACTACAACGGGCAGAACGAACTCGTGGCCGAGGATGTCGTCATCTACGACGGACGCAAGGACGGCAAGGAGGGCGTGGCCGGAGCCGTGGCCACCAACGAGAAGACACTCGGCCTCAACCCCGCCCTCATTCAGGACGGCGTATATAGCGCCTCTGGCGTGTATGACCCGGCTCAGGATGTCACTGTCTATGGTGTGGATGCCAATGGCGCACAGCAGTCGGCAGCCGGCTATGCACGCCCCGGTGTCACCAACACCGCTGTGAACCTGTTCAAGTACAACAACGCCGACAACCATAGCCAGGCCGCTGCCCTGCAGCCTGCCAGCGAGTTCTTCCATGTCATCCCCGTCAACGACAACTTCGAGGTGGAGATTGTCTATGACGTCGAGACCGTGGATCAGAACCTCGCACAAAACCTCAGCGACGGTGCCACCAAAGGCTCCAGCATCGAGAACCGCATCCTCAAGACCATAACCTTCGGCAGCGAGTCCAAGCTACAGCCCGGACACAGCTACACACTCGCACTGCACCTCGGCATGAACAGCGTGAAGTTCGACGCTGCCGTCACCGACTGGGTCGAGGAGGCTGCTCAGGATGTTGACCTCCCGCTCAACACGCCAGCCTTTGCCGCCGCAACAACACCGGCAACCAACGCTGCTTACGATGTCACGATTCCCTACAACGGCAACTACACCTTCGCCATCACAGGACTGGATGGTGGGGAGACAATGACAACAGATCCTGCTACTCCCTCGGGTATGGTAACAGCTGCAACCAAGGCTAATGCCAATACCTCAGGCGTTGCTATTCAAACCATTACCACGTCTGCCAACCCCAACACTACAGACCGCACTACAACTATCACTTGGACTGGCGCACAAAGCTCCAAGGGCGTGCAGATGACCTTCAAGCAGAAGGCCCACCCCCTGTTCCTCGCTATCGAGTCAATGGTTAACACGACCAGTGGCGGACAAATCACCCTGATGCGTCGCGACAATGCCGAGCAGGCTCTTGATGCCACGCCGAGCGACTGGACAGAAACCTCTGGCTGGAAGACCGCCTCTACGGCCACCACTCCTGTTGACGCCGTTCTCAAAGTGTGGCGCAACGGAACGGAACTCACCACGGGTGTCACCTTCAATGATGCTGGCTCAAACAAATACACCAACACAATCACCCTCAGTGACAAGCTGAGTGCCGGCGATGTCATCAAGGTTGAACTCACCACGGGCGATGCTCCCACAGAGACCGTCACCGCACGCTACGATGGCATGTACTTCGCCACACCGAGTGCTACCATACAGTATGGCCAAAGTTATACCGTACCCACACTAACCAATGCCAATGGCACGGTTACATATTCTTCGTCGGCTACGGGCGTTGCAGCGGTTGACCCCTCATCAGGTAGTATCACTACCGTCGCACCAGGTACCACGACCATCACTGCAACAGACGCATCGGCAACAACAGCTACGTTTACTCTTACAGTCACAAAGCAGAATACAACAATCACATCTTTCAATGATGAGACATTAAGTGGAGGCAAAGCAGCAAATACAACAGTTAAGACGTTTGACGCTAAGATACAAGGCTTGGTGGGTGATGTTCTCGGAACTGTAACGTATGAGCTTGTAAGTGCCACGATAAGTGGCTATGATGTGAAGACTGCTTTTGCGATTGATGGTACATCCTTGAAAACAGTGAGCGCACTTAGTGGGACTGGTTACAAGATCACCGTTAAGGCAAAAGGTACAGTTACTGATGGAGACAAGTACAACAACCCAGAAGATAAAACGATAACTATTACATTCAACTAATCCGCACGACCATTCCCTCGCATCACAGATGCGATAACCACCATCACGGAGGGGCGGCGATGCCGCCGCCCCTCCCATCCAAAGCCCTCGGCTACCGCGCATCATGCGCCCCACGACCATACACCCCACAATCTCAATACCCCTACGGACACACCCGCTCCCCGGCTGGAGCCCCCAACTCAGACAATCCACACCACACAATATATACCCCCACAACAGCACTAATACGTTTGTAATGACAAACAACTTGCAGCACATACAGGACAAGGCACATGGGGACATAATCCTCTACCAGCCCGACGAGACCATCCGGCTTGAAGTAAGGCTGGAGGATGACACTGTATGGCTTAACAGGCAACAGCTTGCAGAACTCTTTGGACGTGACGTAAAGACTGTTGGCAAACACGTTAACAATGCCTTGCAAGAAGAATTGAGGAATTTCCCAGTTGTCGCAAAATTTGCGACAACTGCAAGGGATGGTAAGTCCTATACAAACAACAACTTTAATAGCAACATCACTAAACATTTTAGCTTATGAAGAAAATCATTCTTTTCGCTGCCGCTACCGCAATACTCGCAGCATGCACCAGCGACGACCTGGCGACGGATGCACAGCAGCAGACCGCGCAAGACGAGGCTGTAACATTCGATGCATACATGCTGCGCACTACGACGCGCGCAGGAGCTACCGGTCCCTTAACCACGGACTCACTTACGACCGCCCCTTCCGACGACCCTTCCGACCTCTATTTGGGTCACCATTATCAAGCCGGCTTCGGCGTCTTCGCCTACTACACCGACAACTTCGACTACACCCCGGTCTATACGCCCAACTTCATGTACAACGAGCAGGTGAAGTACAATACCTCAACGTCCGCCTTTGGCTACACCCTGACCAAGTACTGGCCCAACGAGCACGGCTCGGCGGCATCGAGTGCCGACATGGACCGCGTGAGCTTCTTTGCCTATGCTCCATACGTAGAGGTGGAACCTTCGACTGGCATGGTCATAAAGAGTGGCTCTACGCCATACGAATTGGGTGATGATGAGGTGCAGTGGGGTATCACGGGCATGAAACGCAACACCCTTCAGGGCGACCCCCTCATTCAGTACATCGCATCTTTCGAGGAGGATAAGAGTGTTGACCTTTGTTGGGGTACCACTGGTGCTACTGGTGCTGACGATGTCACGTGGAAGACAAATGGCTCTACACAGACTATCAAGGCAGGCTATCCATGGCTGAATGTGCGCAAGCCAGAAGGTGCTGGTTCGTCAAGTACGTCTAAAGTCAGTTTCGTTTTCCAGCATGCTACGGCACAGCTGTATGTAACAGTCAAGACAGACAACACGACAGGTTGGACAGATATTTCCAGTGACACCAATACTAAGGTGTGGGTGCGCAGCATCCGCTTCACGGGCATCGCACAGAAAGCGGCTCTCAACCTGAACAACCCCAAGACCGTTGCTGCCAACAAGGCACGCTGGATTGACTACTATGGAGCCAATGAGCTGGAGATGGGCGAGAGCGTCACCGTCTATGACGGCCGCAAGGATGGCTCTGAAGGCATTGCCGATGCTGTGGCGGCCAACGAAACAGTCCTTGGCATCAACCCCGCGTTCATACAGGACGAGAATCAGCTTGAGTCCGACGGTACAGGCTGGGTCACCGGAGGCACATCACGTACGGGTGTCACCAAAACTGCCACCAATCTCTTCTGCAATGGAGTAGATGATAAGCCCGTATATGTTATACCGACGGGTGAGAAGGTGACAGTGGAAATAGTCTATGACATCGAAACTGTTGACGCGAAGCTGCCTGTGTTCCTAAGCGATGGAACGACGCCAGGAAGCACTGTCGAAAACCGCATCTCGAAGGCTATAACCTTCGGCACCGAGACAAAGTTTGAGAATGGCAAGTCATATACTCTTAACCTCATCCTCGGTATGAAGGACGTCAAGTTCAATGCCTCCGTGAACGAGACATGGGGAACGACAACATCAGGAACAGGTTATTTACCAAATAACGACTAAACAACACCATAGTCTCTCGCAGCCATCCACCATTGTCTGGCTATGACTGCTCAACCAAGCCGTGGCGGCGGCACCGCCGCCGCCACGGCTTCCCCTCGAAAATATATTCACTAATATGTCATGTCAATGATGTACACGAAATCATCGCTGTTGATGCTGGCCGCCGCATTGGCGTTGGCGGCCTGTGCGGGCGTTGAGGACGGCGCCACTGCCGTTGGCGGCAGCGTCGGGGCTCAAGCCATCGGTTTCGACGCATACATCAACCGCGGCACCACGCGTGGCGGCACGGCCGGTGTGCTGACGCTCGCCTCGCTGCAGACGGGCGCCCACAGCGCCGGCGGCTTCGGCGTCCTGGCCTACTACACCGGCACCCACCCCTACGAGGCCACGGCGCTGCCCACGTTCATGTACAACGAGCGTGTCTGGTGGCAGGAGGCTGAGCCTCCTGCATCCTGGACCTACACCCCCACGAAATACTGGCCCAACGGCGAGGGCGAGGCCACGGGCGTCACGGGGCGCATGCCCCACTACGTGAGCTTCTACGCCTACGCACCCTACACGGCGGTGGCCGAGGCCACGGGCTGCGCTGCCGACGGCAGCACCACGGGCATCACCGCCATGACGCGCCCCATCGACGACGGCCACCCCCGTGTGCGCTACGCCATCGACACGCGCCCCACACACAGCGTGGACCTGTGCTGGGGCGAGCCTGCCCTCAACAGGACCAAGCCCGAGGGAGACGCCACCGCCGCCGCACCCATCACCTTCAGCTTCCACCACCGCCTCGCCGCCCTGAACGTGACCATAGACTCCGACATCGACGAGCAGGGCGGCCACACCAACGCCCCCGACGCCTTCACGCGCATCTGGGTGCGCAGCGTGACCTTCGAGGGCTTCACCGACGAGGGCGAGCTGAACCTGCGCGACGGCCAGTGGTATGGCCCCGACTGCGACTGCGCCCCCGACAAATGGCCCTACACCGTGGCCGACGGCCGCAGCGACGGCCGCGAGGGCATTGCCACCGACCCCAACGAGAGACACACCGGGCTGAACCCCGCCATCGTGCAGGGTGCGCCCTACGACAATACGCAGTTTGCCACGCAGCTGGTGGTCACCGACGCCACACGCACGGGCGTCACCAACACCGCCACGAACCTCTTCGACGTCAGCACATGGGCCTACGCCGACCCCGCCACCCCCACAACGGAAGAGAGAGCCGCCGCGCTGGCAGCACCCATCTACGTCATCCCCAACGCCGCCCCGCTGCGCGTCACCATCACCTACGACGTGGAGACCTACGACGCCAAGCTCGTGGCCAACCGCCTCGGCGACGGGGCCACACCGGGCAGCTCCATGCAGAACACCATAAGCCTCTACATCAAGGACGGCACCGGAGCCACCATCACCATTCAGCCGGGCAAGCAATACACCCTGCACCTGCATCTCGGCCTCGCCAGCGTGAAGGCCGACGCCACGGTGACGCCGTGGGCCGACGGCGCCACGGCCACGGTCCATGTGCCGGGCGACGAATGACGCGTCGGCTCATGTGCGCCATGACAGCAAAGACTTCTCACACGGACATCCCTTCAGCATGAACAGCAATGCTACCATATATAATATAATAAGGTGTATGCTCGCCGCTATGCCACTGGTGCTCGCCGCCGCCTGCGCCGACAGCGACAGCGACAGCCCGGGCGTGGCCGGGCGGCCGGGCACGCCCGCCGTGGGCTTCACCGCCGACATGACGGCCGCCGGCAGCCCCATGCCTGCCGCCGGCACGCGCGCTGCCAACGCCATCAACGACCTCACCACGCTGCAGGCCAAGGCCTTCGGCGTGTTCGGCTGCTACACGGGCCTCTACCGCTATCTCGACAGCAACGCGCGCCCGGACTTCATGTACAACGAGCGTGTCTGGTGGCAGGAGGCTGCGCCTCCTGCATCTGCCTCCTGGACCTACACCCCGCTGAAGTACTGGCCCAACGGCGAGGGCGAGACCAACGCCGCCATCAACACGGGCGAGCTGCCCCACTACGTGAGCTTCTTTGCCTACGCCCCCTACAGCGACAACGCCACCGGCGCCGCCGGCTACTGCATACCCTCGTTCAGCAGCCAGGCCGACACGGGCAACCCGTGGCTCACCTACCGCCTCCACGACGATGTCGGCAGCCAGGTCGATCTGCTGCTGGCGCAGCCGCAGCTCGACCAGACGAAGCCCGCCGTGGATGGCGTCGTGCATTTCAGCTTCAAGCACGCACTGGCATGTGCCGGCGAGCAGCTCACCGTGGCATGCTCCACCGGCCTCAAGAACCAGACCATCGGACACACCACCGGCAGCGCCACCGAGGCACAGGTGGTGGTCACGGCTTTCTCGATAGAATACACCCTCATCGCGAAGGCGCGCCTCGTGCTGTGGAACAGCGCCCTGCCCGACTGGGCCACCGCCGACCCCGTGTGGCAGTCCATACAGAGCGAGAGCCCCACATGCACGCGCACCGTGACCATCATCGACCCGGCCACCGACGCCCCCGTGCCGGTCTATCGCTACGTGAAGGCAGGCCCTGAGGAGCCGGTAACCGAGGTGACGTGGGCCGACAAGGGCGTGTTCTACATACCCCTGCCCGTGGGCCAGACGGAGTATGTGCAGCGGGCGCGCGTCAGCGTGACCTACCACATCACCACACACAGCGGCGGCTCGTGTGTCAACGATGCCGACAACATCGGCACGGCCACGCTCATCCTCAGCGACTACACCGATGCCTACAAGGCCGGCAAGAACCTCAACATCGACGTCACCCTCAACCAGATGGACATCGCACTGCGTGCCGCCATCACGGCCTGGCAGACGACGGACCCGCAGGAGGTGGAAGGAGAAGAACAATGAAGCATTTACTCAGCATATTATTAGGTGCGTCGCTGCTGGCGGCATGCAGCAGCGACGAGGGCGTGGCCCCCGCCGACGCCGACGGACGCGTGCCGCTGCGCATCGTGGCGGGCATAGAACCACAGGTGGAGGGCGCCACGCGCGCCGTGGAGACGGCCTGGGAAGCCGGCGACGCTATCGGCGTGTATATGACCATACATAACCTGACGACGCCCTTCACCTCGGACAATCGCGAGGCCAAGAACCTACAATATACCTTCGACGACGGCACCAACTACGAGACGTCGGGCAACACCTACCGCCTCTTCACACCACAGAGCGGTAAGATGTATCTCACGGAGCAGAGCGTGGATGTCTATGGCTACTACCCCTACGACGACGCTGCTGACCTCGACCCCACGGCCATACCCGTGGATGTCAGCGTGCAGACGTCGCAGAAGGCCATCGACTTCATGCGTGCCCGCACCGGCAACGTCAACAACAACAACGCCTCCATAGAGCTGATGTTCCACCACCGCCTCACGAAGCTCGTGTTCAACCTGCGCCAGGGCGAGGGGCTGCTGGAGAACGAGCTCAACGACGCCACATACCTCGGCGTGACCATCGACCACCAGTCCGTCAGTGCCAGCTACAACATCTACAGCGATGCCATCATCGTAGCGCCCGACAACAAGGTCATCAACACCGTCCGCGCCACAGCAGCACCAACAGGATATGTGCGCACATTCGAGGCTATAGTGCTGCCCAACGGACCCAGCAACCCCGCCACCGCGCGCACTGTGACCATCACCTTCTACCGCAAGAGCGACGACACCATCGTCAACACCTTCACCATACCCGGCGACACCTACTTCAACGCCGGCTACAAATACGTCTATAACGTCACCGTCAACGCCACCAGCATACAGGTGGACACGCAGAAATATACCGAGCAGTGGTGAGGGCTGAATCCCGCCCAACACACAAGAAGAACCATAATGGCTGACAACACGTGATGCTTGGGCAAGTATATCATAACATATAGTCTCATATAAAGACGTCGAAAATGAACAAGAAAATACTCTATATAAGGACATTGCTGGTGCTGATGATGCTGCTCGCCGGCGCCACGGCCAATGAGGTGTGGGCTGCCACGAAGAGCGTCACTTATCATGTCATCACCTTGCCCTTCAGCAATGCAAGTACGGATAATAAGGCGTACCGCATCGAGGCCATCAAGAAAACCGTCACACAAGACGAGACTGACGAGATCCAGATTCCCGCCGAGCTGAAGAGCCCGCTGATGAAGTATGAGTCTTACTCCTACTATACGGATGTGACAAAATCGGGTCCGACAAAGATATTCCCCCACAACAACTCTACCTTCTACACCTACGACTTCAAGGACAAAACGCCCTTGGCAGCAGGGGCGACGGTAGGCACCAATACCGACATCTATGTCACCTACGTCTGGGACGACGACCATGATTATCTGAAAGAGGATTACGGCTTGACGCTCGACCTCACGGGCAACAAGCACTATAACATTGAGTTCAGCACCAATGATGGCAAATGGTTCTACGCCCTGAATATGAATCCGGAACGAGGCAACCGCGGACAGGCCATCCCCTCCGGCTACCTCAACGGCCTGGCAGACCTGAGTTCCGATAGTCCTGTCACCATCAAGCGGAACGTTCAGAATAGAAACGTATTCTATTTCAAGTGGAAGCTGACCAACAACGACCCATACAACATCATCCTGCAGACGGCCTACGACAGGGACGACTTCATCTATAAGGAGGACGGCTACTGGAAGAACAACAAAGATGCTCAGTTTTATGGCAGTCTGTCTGACGCTAATGCAATAAGGACCAACTGGGTGACGAACGAAATAAACCAGGCATATAAAGGCAAAAGCTCAATAGATTCGGAAACCATACCTGGCTGGTATAGAGGCGTTGACCCCCAGGCTTATGGTCGTAACAGTAGGGATAATGGTGTGTTGAACCACCTCTATTTCTCCTTCACGCTTCTGGCTCACCCCATAGCAAGCTACACGCTTGCCGCCTCATGGGTGAATGTCAACGACCATGACTGGGTGCCCAACAGCAGCGGTCAGTATCTGCTCATGCAGCATACCCCCGAGGGACTTCCATACGCCGGACCGAAATTCTTGAACCTTACGGCTGCTGACCAGATACGCTTCCACGAAATCAGGGACTACATCTACAAGGTGAAAGCTCCTGTTACCGGGACTACCCTGACTGCCAATTTTGAATGGAGCGACTACGGCAAGGACTCGTTGCTCATCAATTATGTGCCGGAGGCCCTGAAACGCAAATATACCAGCATCACGGGAACATACGCTGATAAAGCTTTAGCCATAGAACGGGCAACCTTCCAAGACCTCTACGAGCACGAGGACCCCGATATCAAGGAGATCAGAGACATCTGGCTGAAGTACGACGTATCGGCATCACTGCCCTTCGAGGTGGGCACGTCATCCACCGCCTTTGCCGACCTGAAGTGGTACAACATCTATGTGAACAAGGAGGAGAGATACATCACCTGGTACGACACCAGCGGCGACCCCGCTCAATTCAGCACAAGCGACGGAACCGCCGGACACACGAAATATGCCCACGAGAGCCATTTCGCCTTTATCGGCGACCCCTACGAACTCAAAGTCGTGAACCGGCAGGCGGGTGAGGCAGACCCTGCGCATCCCGTCTTCCAATACTTGAAACAGGGTACATCCACTGCAGAACAGCTATGCAGTGGTGATGATGATACGTATTATTATAAGCCAGTCCCCAAAGGTACAGCCCTCACTGTCGGGAATACATATTATACTTCAGACTCGGGTCATGGAGAGACCACTTATAGTGGTCAGGTGTCCAATGGAGCGAATTACTTTGAGAAGAAGCTTCATTATTCCGCCGTCGCCAATGGCACGACCCTCACAAGGGGGATAACGTACTACACTTCAGATTCTGGTGGTGGGGCATTCATCGCCGGTGGTACAGAGGAGGCTACAGGGTACAACTACTATGAAGCTAAAGGCCATTATGTTGCTGTTGATAATGGTACGACCCTCACCATCGGAAAGACTTACTACACTTCAAACACAGGCGGTGGAGCTTTCGCTTCTAAAGGTACTGAGGTGGCTGACAGGTCCAACTACTATGAATACATAGAAGGCGATTATGTTGCCGTAGCAAGTGGGACGCGCCTCACAATCGGTAGAACCTATTATACCTCAATCTCTGGTGCGGGTAGATTTGTTGCCGAGTATGAGAAGGCTGCCGAAAATCAATACTGGGAGAAGATTCCTAAATCCGACTGGGAAATCATCTACGACAACAACACGGGCAACTATGCCGGCTGTTTCCGGCTGCGCCAGTTCAACACCTACAGTCAACCCGTAACGATTGGCTGGGACGCATCGGGCAAGCGCCCGCTCAACGGCGACGGCTCCGGCAGTTCGACCATGGCACGCCTGTCGGTGCTGAAGCTGCCTATGATGACCTATACCTACTACATTGTCGATACGAGCGGACGCATTGCCGTGATGGCCACGGAGGAACAGATAACGGGTACGACCCTCAACTATGCAGCTATACCAGAGGTTATCCGAAGCCCGTTCCTACAAGGCGGCGAACTGACGTTCAAGACCTACCACTCGGCGAGCTTGGCTACGTTAGGCACTGGTATGACTGTGGATTTGAGTAGTGCAGATTTCGATGTTATCACCTCCACCAACAGCCTTGAAGGATCGGCGAACGAATACCTGAACCATATCTTCGTCAGCTATTCAGCACTACCGGCATTGGCGGTGACTCCCCTGACCAATGATGATGCCGAGAGCAATTCCTTCAACGTGCTGCTGAACAATGAGTACATCTATTACGAAGACGGAACCATCAAGAGCAAGGCGAACTTCCAGGGCGATGGCGACAACTCCGGATTAGCAAAGAACCTGTGGGTGCTGGGTGGCGGCGACCCCTACGCCATGACCATACGTAACCGTGAGGCCAACAAATATGTGCATGTTGACGACTGGGCTACAGGAACATTCACTTGGGTGGATCAAGTCGGTGGCCTCCCCGCCATTCCTGAAGGTGCCACCCGTTTCATTGTCAAGAGCAGCACGAGCGACGGCATGTATGAGGTGATGGCCACCACGAGTGTGGCTGCGGACGCTTCGGGCAAGATTGACCCTGCCAACAGCGTGGATGCCTCCACCACCTATTATAATATAGGCCGCACAGATGCCACCACGGTCAAGATGTACAGCAACGCCGACTACCCCCATGGCTATGCCGTGATTCGTTTCCAACTCAGGAAAAGTACGGCCAAGCTCGTGACATACCACTTGATTGACATCGCCAAGAAGGAACTGCTGACGGAGGTGGTACGTCATGCCAAAGACGAGAAGCCACAGATTCCCGCAGCCATTTTCAGCCCTCTGGTAGGCTATGACAACTACACCTACTGGAAGGAGGCTGCTACCGATGGCAGTGGCATCGTGACCTGTTCCGATGCGTATGGCTCGAAAGAGGTGTTTGGCTCTACGCCGCCCGACGATGTCTATATCACCTACGTCGCCAACGGCTTGGTCGATATGAACCACACCACGATGTATCTGCTGAAGTTCGAGCAGGGCGACCAGTTCCGGCAGGAGGATGGCAGCGACGGCATGCTGGCTGATCCGAGTACTTTCACGGGGACGGATGCCGAGAAGAAAGCCGTATATCAGGCCGTCTATCCCTATTGCAACGGCGACGGCAACTTCTTCGTCTATGGCCAGAAGCAGTATGAGCTGCAGCAGGAGGGTGCCGCCAGCACCCGCACACGCTGGGCGTGGTACATAGAGAGCGGCAACCACGACCCCTACCATGTGAAGATTCTCTCGCGCCAGACGGAGACTTACGACGGTCTGGAGCGCAGCGCCTACTTCTCCACGAGGACCTTCGACGACTACGACAACGGCCAGACGGTGGTCACAGCCCTGGTGTGGCCCAACATCTCGGGTGTGCAGGCCACCGAGTACATGGTCCTGGGCAGCGTGGGGCAGTATCAGCTGGTGACCACCCCCATCGACAGGAACAGTGACGGCGACTATAAGGATGACGGGGAGGACCCGCGCTATGTCGTCAACTCCTTTGAGCAATACTGGAAGACCTACGACACGGTGAAGAAGAAGCTCCTCAGCGACCTGCTGCCACTGTGTGAGGAGCGCGAGCGCACCGACCGCACCGACGGCTCCCTTGAGGTGCCCACCACACCGGCCTCCTTACGCGAGCGGCTGACAGGCACAGGCGAAGGGCAGTATGGGTTCCACAGCTATCAGAAGATGGCCAACGCCAAGCGCTGGAATGGCTACAATGCCTCTGGCGAGAAGAAGAAAGGCTGGGAGACGCGCGAGCACTGGTTCCAGACGGTGAAGATGGGTTCGGGCTACTTCGACCTCGTCAAGACGGAAATCTCACCCGCCCTCATCCTGCTCGACCAGCACGGCTGGGAGATTATGCGCAAGCCTCTGCCCTACAGCGACCAGGACCCCGACAAATTGGCAAAGGAGGACGTGCTGCGCACCTGGGACAGCCCCATGGTGAAGGAGTACATCTTCTGGGCCAGCGCCAAGAAGCGCTCCGGGTTGCACCAGTACTACCTCATGGGCAAACGCATCGGCGGCAGCGACTTCAGCTCCACCTCGCTGGGCGACCTGCCGCCCTGGGGGTCGGAGAACGTCGTAGATAACAAGGGCAATCAGTATGACCAGTATGTCACCTACATCGTCAAGGAGGAGTATGCCCAGAGCTACGACCCCAGCACCAAGGAGGGGGCCGAGTTCCTCATCTCGCAGGGCGACGATATAGCCAAGAAGGGCGAGACGGGCAACAAGCTCGCTGTGGGTCCCAACCCCGGCAGCACGTCGCAGTATATCATCGACAATATCGGCAGCCTGAGCAATGAGCTATGGTACGTCAAGCCCAATGCCGACATAGACACCGAGATGGGCTATGGCACCATTGCCCACGACTGGGGCACCACCAACCCCAACGCCTACGACAGCGACTCGCCCTACGCCACCAACCAGGTGGCACAGATAATAACCGCCTCTGACGACGTCGAGAAGTACGGTTGCTTCTCCTTCTCCAACGGCTTCGACCCATACAACATACAGATCTCCAGCAAGAATGATGCACAGTACTTCACGCTGGGGATGAAGCGTGCGTATGTGGAAGAGGGTATGATGAAGGGTGATTACACCAATGGTGGCTCGCAGGCCGTCACGCTGGCGGCCAAGGCCACCACGACCGTTGGGGGCGACGGCTACGACAACTCCAAGTGGGCCATGACCAACCAGACGTTCATGGCGGTGCGGGACTTGGACGGCAACATGCAGCTCATGCCGCGCTTCGACCACAACCTGCGCATGAGGGACTTCACGACATTGGTGACGCCGACGGCCGAGGCAGGTGATGCCAACAAGTTGAAGGAGACATACACCTATCTCTACCGCCCATTCGTCTATAACTACCGCATCATCGACAACGACGGCCATGAGTCATTGCGCTACCAAAGCGGCGGCGACCTGCTGCCGCAGACCCCCGACCACTTCAAGAGCCCGCTGGCCAAGGACTTCACGTACTACAAGAACCTGACCCTGAGCACTGACACCTATACCGAGATACCTGCCGGTACTGACATCAGCAGCAAGGAAATCACAGCTTCGCTGGCCGGAGCGGGTCTCATCACACCGTCGGTCACCGACGGCAACATCGTCTATGTGCGCTATGCCTACGACGAGGATGCCGACGCGCAGCATGTCCTTCTGGGCAAGTGGCTGACGATGAAGCTCAACGGAAAGAACGCCGTATATAGCAGCGGCGACGGCATACGAGAGGTAGAGACCAAACCCGACCCGCTGACCAAGGCTTGGCAGTGGAAATTCTTGAGGAACCCATACCTGTCTCCAGACCCATACGCCGTGCAGCTCTTCAACCGCGACCAGAAGGATAAGCCATTAGGCTCGACCAAGCTTGACGGCAGCGTGGCGGCCCTGACCGATGCCAGCCCATACCAGCGCTACGCCCTGCTGCCACACACCAGTGGCGGCTATGCCCTGGCGGTGGCGGGCACAGAGAGCATCGATGCCTACTATTTCCTGCAGGGCATCGGCACCGACGGCAATGCCATCGGCACCGCCAATTCTGCCACCATCAGGACAGAGACAGGCTTCAAGGGCGCGACGTGCAGCTTCGCAGCTACGAATTCGCAAATTCTGCTCACCGACGATGTGACCGACGAATATACATATCATGTATATACCAACGGCCATGTCCTGGCCATCAGTGACACTCAGTCGCAATATGAGGCCCAGGACAACATGTATGCGCCCAAGCTGCCCGACGCCATTAAGACCCCGCTGCTCAACGACGACCAGTTCATCTACTATGAGAGTGAGGGCGACATGGGCAACTCGGCCAAGGAACTCACGAACCTCTACGGCCTATACGACGGCGAGGTCTATGTGCGCTACGTGGCCTACGATCCAAGTGTGAGCGAGTACAAGGTACCCAACGACAGAAACACGCCCGGCACAACCGTGGCCAAGGGCGACAAGTCCAACGATGCCCCGCTGAGGCTCGACAACACCCTGCCATATAACATCATCTGGTATAATGACAACATGATGATGGCTAATGGCAGTGACATCTACTATGACGCTAACATGGCCCTGCAACATGACGACGCATACGAATGGACGTTTGCAGGCAACGACCCCTACGCCATCAAGATACGGCATAAGAACACGACTCCAGACACGTATGTCCATGAGTCTGCAACAGAACCTAATACCGAGCTGAGCGCAGACGCCACAACCTTCATGCTCCTCAGCAGGGATGGGTATGAATACGGGGTGCTGGCCGTTACGGGCGAGAAGAGCAAGATGCTCACAGGGTATGGCGAACAACTGACGACCTCCGACACCAACCCAACAAAGTTCATCATCTTCTCTCTCGGCACCCTGAAGGTGGTCTATCACTTGGTGATAGCGGAAATTGGTGGCCACGAGGAGATTCCATATCGTTATCGGAATACAGGAGAGACGACCGACCCCAATTATCATACTGACGCAGTGGGCAGATGGAATAGTACTGATGGATACTACACCGATCCCTGGTCCTCAGCAGTCCCCATAGATACTATCTGGATACATGGCACCACCATGCGTGACCTGACTTCTGGAACGCCTGCTGGCTCCACCTATAGTTTGGGCGATGCGGGAGGTGTCTCCTATCCGCAGTGGGATGGCACTATAGCAACAACCTATTACTGTAAGGATGTCGGCCCCGTGAGCCTTGGCGATGCCTTGGCTGTGCCCGACGACTTCTTCCGTCCCAACGTCAACTACTTCTTCGTCGTGCGTGACATACGTGATAATGAAAGTACACCTAACGTCGCTTTGAACACCAAGTACAAAGGTCTGCAAATCGACTCAAAGCAGATGAGCATGAACGAGGAGCTGATAGGCAAGATTATCTATATCGACATCCTCTATAGCTTCAACCAGGACTTAGAGTCGAACAGCGGTGACAACTTTGTCCTTAGCGTTGACCAGAACAAATGGTACACGCTGGAGACCGTCATTGGCGGCAAGACCTACTTGGCGCAATATACCAACGCCTGGGGCTTCGAGCTGAAGGAGGGGCGCGGCTCCCACTACACCAACGACTTCCTGTGGACACCCGTCGGCGACCCCTATGGCTTCCAGCTCTTCAACCGCTATATGGATGTGAACAGCGGTGACGATAATCTGGGTGAAAAGGACAAGGTAATCTTTTCGAGACATTTCGCAAACGATGTCAACACCGATCCTGATGGTGGTGACTCGGACATACATACTGGTGGTCAACAGATTCTCATGGGTAATTACAAGAAAGACGGGAAACTTGTTGTCGTAGGAAAGGCTGGAGAACCCATTGCAAGCTATCCAAGTACTACTGTTGCCACAAACTCCATCTACGAACTGTTGGAAAGTAACACGCTTGGCTATTTCCGCTTTCATCCTGTGGCCAACAATTCTGGGACACAGTATTACTTCAATCCCGAATGGGCCGACGACAACGGTGATGGCACACAAGAATACCTGATAAGGCTCAAGACAACAGCAGCGGAGTTCACCTTTGGCCTGAGTGCGGAGCTGATGAAGCCCTACTTCGACCGTGCCGGCTATGTGGGAGGTCTGACGAAGGAAGCATATAACGCCTCTGGGAATGCCGCGCTCGTAGCTGCAATGAAGAGTGACAGCCCCGTGCTCACGGCCCAGCAGCTGATGGCAGCGCAGGACCTCGTTTACAACTCCGAGAACATCGTGCAGTTCAAGACTGGCTACTATCGTCTCCACTCGCCGTTGGGTATCTCGGGCATAGACCCGGCACGCTATGCCAGCGGCTATACCCATGCCATAGAGAGAGACTTGGATGGTGACAATAATGAGGACGATGCCATCCCCATGCACTTCTATGAGAAGAACAGCAGCGAGGTGCGTCAGTTCACCGACTTCAAGGATGGCGGCTTCACCTCGTCAAAGGCCACCCGTGGCGACATCACCATCCCGCCCGTGGAGAAAGACCCCGCCAGCATCTTCTATTTCCAGAAGACCGAAGACTACCCTGCAACAGTTACAACGGATGCGGACAAAGCCCGATACAATTTAGGCTACGTCAGCACGCAAGGGCTGTATGTTCGAGGCACTATAGCAAAAGGTACTGCAGAAGATGCTGGTGTAAGAGCAAAGGCTGTGATGAGCAGCAACGCACTCTCCGCAAGTGCACAAAGTCCGGAGGCCTCACGCCCAACGCCGTTGTTTGTCATGGACGTTGGTGGTGGCGTGTTGTTGATACACGACAACGAAACCGCCAATGGCAGGTCGGTTCTGAAGTATCTCAGCTACGACTACAGCTACGATACTGAAGGCAATACCACCATCTACGACCTGAAGCTGACCAACCACACCCACACCGACCATGCCAAATGGTGCATGCAGCCGGTGCAGGACACGGAGACGCAAGGCATCAACGAGATGGGTCTGAAGATAGACCTGAAGCAGGACAAGGGCACCGGCTACTACTATGCGTCGTTCTGCGCGCCTTTCGACGTGCTGCTGACCGATGCCACCAACGACGTGGCTTATATCTGCAAGGTGTGGGACACGGAGCTTATTCACTTGAAGAAGGTAGGCAAGTACAACACGGGCATCTACGCCGACAACAACCAGTTTGTGCCGGCCGGCACGCCCGTCATCATCCGCTCCAACAAGAGCACCGCCACGCTGGCTCTGCCGACCAAGGCTCCGACGTCGTCATTGGGCGAAAACATCTTCTCGGGTGTCTATCTGGAGCAGCTTCTGCCTCAGGGTAGTACGACATTCTTCGACATCTATACCTTCGGACTCCCGATGACTGCCAAGACCACAACCCCCGATTATTCAACTGGCGTCATCACCTTCGACCAGCAGCAGAAGGCCGAGTCGGACATGGGCTTCTACATCAACGCCACGCCCAACCGCGAGTCGGCTGCCGACATGGGTTCGTGGATTCGCAACAACCGCTATGTCTATGGCAACAAGACGTATTACCGTGTTCCTGGTGGTGGAAGCGTGAAACCGTACCAGACGCGCAGTGCCGATTTCATCCCCGTGGTATTCGACGACGATGAGGATGACGATGACAGCGATCCTGGCGTGGCTCGTCAGGGCGACCGTCGGGTGTACGACCTTCAAGGGCGTCTCGTCTGGACTCCGTCGTCAGCGACGGACTATCCCTCGCACCTGAAGCCCGGCATCTACATTATTGGCGGCAGGAAGGTCGCCGTGAGATAGGCGGCCGACAGCTCTCCTATATGCGAACACGCCTCCCCGCTTCATAGCGGGGAGGCGTGTTTGGTAACCATCCGAATGAAGCCGGCTTTTCCACCTCATTTCTTTGTTGTACCTTTGCGGCCAAAAAACGCAAATGTTCAACTTGAATGAAGACAACCGCATCGTGATGGCTCAGCATCCGACAGACATGCGCAAGGGTGTCAACACGCTATGTGGCGAAGTACGCCGCGTAGGCTTGGACCCGACAAATGGTGATGTATATATATTTGTAGGCAAAAGCCGCAAGGTGATGAAACTGCTTCATTGGGAATACGGCGGCTATGTCGTTTATTACAAGCGGCTGGAGGTCGGCCGTTTCCATCCCCGCATATTTCTGCGTCACGGCATCGGCTTCCGTTCAATGCGATGGTCTGAGCTGGTGCTCCTCATGGAGGGCATCTCGCCGCAGGTGTCCCGCCGCAGACGTGTCGCCACCAACGAGCTGCTGAAGCGTGCAGGCTATCCCTGCCTAATGGATTACTATGTGAAATTGCATCCGTGTTAAGAACCGCCGTATGCGGAACCGCACGTACGGTGGTGTGAGAGGACGGAAAATGAAATAGGAGGAAACTATTTCATTTTCCTCCTACTCGATTGACGACACCCACGGCAGTGATGCTCAAAGCCGGCGATGTGACGGTGTGGTGATTATGCCTTGAGTTCCTGCGGGTATGTGGGCATGGCGCCGTTCTGTGTGCATACGAAGGCGCTGACGCGCACGGCGGTGGCGTGGGCCTGTGGCACAGGCTTGCCGTTGAGAATGCTTCCGACGAATGAGCCAGTGAACGAGTCGCCGGCGCCTACGGTGTCGGCCACGGTGACCTTCGGTGTCTCCTGGAAGCTGACGTTGCCGGGGGTTAAGACGTAGCTGCCGTTGGTGCCGCAGGTGAGGATGAGCATGTCGAGGTTGTACTTGCCCAGGATGAGCCAGCACTTGTTCTCTATGTCGAGGCCGGGGTAGCCGAACATGCGGCCTATGAGCACCAACTCCTCGTCGTTGATCTTCAAGATGTTGCAGCGGCGTATGCTCTCCTGTATAATTTCCTTGGTGTAGAACTGCTGGCGCAGGTTGATGTCGAACACCTTGAGGCAGTCGGCCGGGGTGGCATCGAGGAATCGCTGTATGGTGGTGCGCGAGACGGCGCTGCGCTGTGCCAGCGAGCCGAAGCACACGGCACGGCAGTTGGCGGCTATGGCAGCTATGTCGTCGTCGAAGGGTATGTTGTCCCATGCCACACCCTCGCGGATGTCATACGTGGGTATGCCGCCCTCGGCGAGCGTCACCTGCACGGTGCCGGTGGGGTATGGCACTCGCGGCAGCAGGTCGTTGAGGCCGTGCTCGCGCAGTGCGGTGATGGTCTCGTCGGCCAGGGCGTCGTCGCCCAGGGCGCTGATGGCGATGGTGTTGTCCATGCCGAGGAACTGTCCGGCGTGGTATGCGAAGTTGGCGGGTGCGCCGCCCAGCTTCTTGCCTTCGGGCAGGACGTCCCACAGGACTTCGCCCAGGCCTACTACATAACGTTTGTTGTTCATAAGGCGTTTACAGATGATTTACGATTTACGGATTTACAATGTACAATTTATTTACAATGGGGATGCATTTACGATGGGGATGCATTTACAATGGACTGCTTTTACAATGTGGATGCATTTACGATTTACGGATTTACAATGTACAATTTATTTACAATGGTGGTATTGGGCAATTTAAGGCTTGGAGCTGCTGCCAGGCAACAAGGTAAATTACTACTGATGCGATAAAATCGCGTTAGGTATAAATATTCAAAATAGAGAGAG
>CAMVIB010000037.1 GCA_947167455.1 uncultured Prevotellaceae bacterium
AAGGATATGCACGTCGGAACATCGGAAAACACCAATGGAAGCATCAAAGGATGCCAGTTGGACTTTCGAAAGATACCCGTTGGAGCATCGGGAAACGCCCCTAGGGGATGCAGGTGCCTCGCCCAGGGGATGCAGGTGCCTCGCCTAGGGGATGCAGGTGCCTCGCCCAGGGGATGCTGGTATCTTACCAAATAAGATGTGAATGCCTTGCAACAATCAGACATATAACATGAACCAGATCGACGTGCAGCAATAGAGCGGTTTTGAGGACATACATGCCGGTCGGGATCGGCGTTTTTGCTTTCTGTCGTAACTCCGCAGCAGATTCAGGGAACGCAGGCATCGTCGCCGGCCAAAGATGCGGCAGGCCACCCGCGCCCCCAGAAAAACGGCAAATCTTAATAATTCATAATTCACGATTAATAGTCTGCGAATTATGACATACGATACCACCAAATCATTAACTTTGCCGCATATTTACCGACCAAACATAATTAACCTACTATGGCGAGACCTTTCATAAGCATAATACTGACAATCATCGCAATAAGCCTCACAGCACCTGCAATGCCAATAGCGGCACACAATTCAGCAAGGAACACATCTGTCAGTCCTACGACAGCACATGGCATGAACTCAGAGGCATCAGACACGGCGATGTCCGTCCAAGCCGGCGCGGCCGAAGTGTCGGCCACGGCAGCGGGTGATGACGTTGCCAACCCTGTTGCCGACCCACGTGCCGTGGTAGAGGCCGGCCGTGCACGCTTCACGGTGCTCACGCCGCAGATGATACGCATCCAGTACAGCGAGAAGCGTAGCTTTGAGGACCGTGCCACCTTTGCTGTGGTGAACCGCCGCCTGCCCGTGCCCCGCTTCACGACAAGCCGCCGCAACGGCTACCTCACCATCACCACTGACGCGCTCACACTGCGCTACCGCCTCGACGGCGACCTCAGCGCCGCAGCCCCCGACAGCACAGCCCTCACCGTGAGCCTCGACGTGGCAGGTCGTAAGACGCTCTGGCATCCCGGTCTGCACGACCCCCAGAACCTCAAGGGCACCACACGCACCCTCGACGGACAGCTTGGCGACAACAAACGTGGCGAGCTGGAGGATGGCCTGCTCTCACGCTCGGGATGGGCCATTATCGACGAGTCGCCACGGCACCGACGCGGTGACGGTTCGACGACCTTCGCCTTCGACGGTCGGCAGCACGACGTGGCATGGCTTTCGGAACCCGTTGACAAGGATGCTACGGACTGGTACTTCCTCGGCTACGGCCACGACTACCGCCGCTGCCTCGGCGACTTCATACGCGTGGCAGGCCGCCAGCCCATGCCTCCTCTCTTCGTTCTGGGCTATTGGTACAGCAAATACCAGCGCTACACGTCGTCAGAGTTCATGGAGATAGCCGATGACGTTCGGCGCAACGACATCCCGATGGACGTGATGATCATGGACATGGACTGGCACACACAGGGTTGGACGGGCTGGACTTGGGACAAGAGCGCCATCCCGGACCCCGAAGGTCTCATCAGCGACCTGCACAAACGCGGTCTGCGCGTAGCACTGAACCTGCACCCTGCCGACGGCGTTGATGCCGACGAGGACTTCTTCGCAGACATCCGCAGCGACATGGGTCTGCCCTCCGATGCTCAGGTCGTGCCGTGGCAGCTGTCCGACGGCCGCTTCTACGAGACGATGTTCGAGCACATCATCCGCGAGCGGGAGCGCCAAGGCGTTGACTTCTGGTGGATAGACTGGCAGCAGAACCTCACGAGTAAGTTCGTGGAAGGCCTCGGCGAGACATTCTGGTGTAACCATGTGTTCTACAATGACATGCGCAGCCATCGCCGCGACCGTCGCCCCCTGATTTTCCACCGCTGGGGCGGCCTGGGCTGCCATCGCTACCCCATAGGCTTCTCCGGTGATGCCAACAGCACCTTCCCCACCTTGGCGTGGCAGCCCTACTTCACCGCCACGGCCTCCAACGTATGCTTCGGCTACTGGGGTCACGACCTCGGCGGCCACATCCAGCACGGCCCCAACGACCCAGAGCTATACCTGCGCTGGATGCAGTTCGGTGTCTATACCCCAATCTTCCGCACCCATGCCACAAACTGGGAGGGCATCGAGCGTCGCATCTGGAAGTACGACAACTTCCCCTTGCTGCGTGCCGCCGTCTGCCATCGCTACGCTCTCATGCCATATATCTACACCGCGTGCCGCCAAGCCTACGACACAGGAGTGTCCATCTGCCGCCCGCTCTACTACTACTGGCCCGAGTTCCCTGAGGCCTACGAGCGCGAAGACGAATATCTCTTCGGCGACGACATCCTTGTGGCTCCCGTCACTACGGCCAGCGATGCCGACGGTCTGGCCCGCCGCACGACATGGCTTCCCGAGGGTCGCTGGTACGATGTGTGCCGCCGTCGTCTGGTGGACGGCCCTACCGTTGTTGATGATGCCTATTCCCTGAGCGAGACTCCCGTCTTCGTGCGCGCCGGCGCCATAGTGGTGAATAACCCTCCCATCCCCAACCTCAACGTGCGGCCCGACCGCCTCATCGTGAAGGTCGTCCCTGGAGCCGACGGCTCATGTACGCTATATGAGGACGAGGGCGACAGCGAAGCCTACCAGCATGGAGCCTACGCCACGACGCTCTTCCTCCACGCCACCACTGCCGGCGAGACCACACTCACCATACATCCCCGCCAAGGGGCATACGCCGACATGCCCGCCGCTCGCGCCTACACGGTGGAGTTCCTTGCCACCGACCGTCCGACGGAAGTTTATGTCGGCGACCGACGTCTGTCCAACGGCTCATGGCTCTACGATGCCACGACGCACACGGTGAGTGTCTTCGTGGGCACGAGGCCATGCTCCCAGGTCGTTACCGTCAGGCTGCGGCACTAATAAAAAGGTGTGCGCTGCCACCTATATGCATCACGCAACGACAGGCAGCGACAGCTTACCTTATGAAGTGCATAGGCTGCCACGGCTCGCGCTCGGGGTAATCGGCATTACCGTCGGCATGAATCTTCGTGAGCAGCCATGCCATATTGTTGGCCATGGTGCGCATGGTCTGCATGCCCTCGGTGTCGAGAGCGGCCTGCCCCTCTTCGCGGCCATATACGATGTTCCAATACTGCGACGTGACCACAGGCATGTTCATCATCTGGAAAGGCATGTTCATGGTCTGGAAAGCCGCTGTAGCTCCCCCGCGCCGACAGACACAGACGGCGGCTGCGGGTTTGTTCTGCACCTTCTCGCCGGCAGAGAAGAACATGCGTTGGATGAGTGAGAGCACCGAGCCGTTAGGCTGGCCATAGTAAACCGGCGAGCCGATGATGAGTGCGTCGGCATCGTCGAGTTTCTCGGAGATGCGGTTGCAGATGTCATCGTCGAAGACACACCGTCCAAGATCCTTGACCTTACACTGCCCGCATGCTATGCATCCGCGAACGGGCTTCACGCCAATCTGCACGATTTCTGTCTCTATGCCATGACTCTCTAAGGTTTTTGCTGCTTCGCTCAGCGCAAGAAAGGTGTTGCCTGCGCGACGTGGGCTGCCGTTGATCAATAGGACTTTCATAATTGTTGCAGGATATTAGTATTTGGAATGTTGCTACTGGGACACGACGTGAAAACCGTCGTGCTCAAACTAAGGACGTTTGTCAGCACTTCATGCTTAGTGCCGTACTGACCTGTCACGGACTAGCATACTATAGTCATTGCACGTTAAGCGTCAGCGTGCCTTTCTTCAGCCCGGGGGCTGTCGCTTCGAGGGTCACCGTCCCGGGCTTGCCGGCGCTCTGCACGATTGCGGTGAGCTGTCCGGCGAAAGCATGATGTCGAGGCATGTGGAAGAGGTCGAGGTTGGCCGCATCGCCGTTGGCAGCAGCTCGGAAGGTGCCCTCACCGCGCACGCGGAAGCTCACGAGGTGGTCTGCAGCGGGGCATAGGTTGCCGTCGCGGTCCACGATGCTGACGGTGACATACGCCATGTCGTCGCCATCGGCGGCGATGGCATTACGGTCGGCCACGAGTTTGATGTGATGAGGCTTTCCGGCCGTAACGACAGAGGCCGAAGCGCCCACAGCGGAACCCGTCGGTGTTGCGCTGGCCGTGACCACCGCCTTCACCTCTCCGGGCTCGTACTTCACGTCGTTCCAGATGAGGCGGTAGCGTCGCAGGAGCCAGAAGGGGTCGCCGTCGGCCTTTGCCTTCAAGCTCTCTTGGCGAGTGTATTTGTGCTGTCGGCCCTGGCTCTTGCCGTTGACGAAGAGCTCGACCTCGGCGGCATCGGTATATACGAAGACGGGTGTCACCTGTCCCTCACGTCCCGGCCACGTCCAGTGGGGCAGGATGTGCAGCGTCTGCTTGTCAGGTGCCCAGTGGCTGCGGTAGAGATAGTAGCGGTCTTTTGGCAGCGAAGCGAGGTCGATGATGCCGAAGAGGCTTGAGTGTGAGGGCCATGCGTCGGTGTCGTAGGGCGACGGTTCTCCGAGATAGTCGAAGCCCGTCCACACGAACTGACCTATCTCCCATTCGTGGTCTTGTGCGTTGGCGAAATCGACGTCGGGCACATTGCTCCATCCGCAGAACTCGGTGTCGTAGCCAGTGGACTGGTGGTCGTCGTAGATGGCATCGGCCTTCAGCTCGACGGGGAACTTATAGACGCCACGGCTGCTGACGGTGGAACTCGTCTCCGAGCCGAGCACGATGTTCTGTGGCAGACGCGAGTACGCCTCCTCGTAGCGGTGTGCGCGATAGTTGAAGCCCGGGATGTCGAGCATGGCAGCAAAGCCGTTTCCGAGTACGCATGACACCTGATCCATGCCGCAGGTGACGGGGCGCGTCGGGTCTTCGCGATGGCAGATGTCCTGAAGGAACGATGCCACCTTGTAGCCATCGGGCGAGCACTGTGTAGGCACCTCGTTGCCCACGCTCCACATCACCACGGCGGGAGAGTTGCGATAGTGCCTCACGAGGTTCACCATGTCGCGCTCGGCCCACTCCTTGAAGTAGCGGTGGTAGCCGTTTCGGCACTTCGCGATGTCCCACTCGTCGAAGGGTTCGAGCATCATCATGAAGCCCATCTCGTCGCACAGCTCCACTAGCTCCGGTGCCGGCATGTTGTGGCTGGTACGTATGGCATCGCAGCCCATCTCCTTGAGCAGCGTGAGCTGTCTGCGCAGTGCAGCTCGGCTGACAGCCGCGCCTATGGGTCCGAGGTCGTGGTGATTGCACACGCCTTGGAACTTACGCGGCCTGCCGTTGAGGAAGAAGCCACGGTCTGGCACGAATGCCAGTGTGCGAATGCCGAAGCGCGTCTCGTAGGTGTCGCAGAGCGTCTCGCCGGCATAGACTCGCGTGACGGCTTTATATAGATAAGGAGTCTCCGGCGACCACAGCTGCGGCTTGGCGACGATGAAGTTCTGTTGCAAGGGCTGTCCGTGTGCCACGGTCTGCGTGTTCTCCTTCTCGCTGACGGGACGGCCGTCGGGTCCTAAGATGACGGTGTGGAGGCGCAGTGTCTGCCCCTCGGCATTCTCGAGCATCACCCTCAGGGCCACCGCTGCCGTCTGCCTCGATGCTTCTGCCGTGGCGGCATCGAAGAGCTGCGTCGTGACTTGCGTTCCCCACGTCGCCACGTGAACATCAGCTGTCGTCACGAGGTGCACGTTGCGGTAGATGCCTGCTCCACAGTACCAGCGGCTGCTCTGTTCGCGGTTCTCGAGGCGTACGGCCAGGGTGTTGTCGCTCCCGTCAGTGTTGACGAGTTCTGTCACATCGACGAAGAATGAGTTATAGCCATAAGGCCAGAAGATGGCCTCCTTGCCGTTGACATAGACTCGAGCCTCACTCATGGCACCGTCGAAGACGAGTGTCGTGCGGCCTCCTGCCGACGAGGGGCCTGCGGCCTTGAACGCAGTGCGGTACCATCCCACACCCGTGTAAGGCAGTCCGCCGGTGCGTCCCGTCTTCCATGTTGCCACTTTCTCGCCATTCTGTGTCACGGCGACCTTCTGCAGGTCGCAGTCGCGGCTGAAGGGTCCGGTGATGGCCCAGTCGTGAGGAATGCGCACGGCCTCCCACTTCGTGTCGTCGAAGCCTGCTGCCTCAGCTCCGGCGACGTCTCCGCGATGGAACCGCCATCCGTCGCGCAGCAGCGTCTCGACGCGTGGCGACGTCGTCTCGGCAGCGGCCGTCATGTTGTTGGACCAGGTGAGTGCAGCCACGGTGCACAGCACGATGATGAAGAACTTTTTCATTGCAAAATATGGTTTATCAGGTAAATGTTTCACAAGCTTATAGAACTAAGACACAGAGACACGACGTCACAGAGGCAAAGACGCCTCTGTGACTCCGTGTCCCTATGTCCTGAGAATCGTATCATTTATAATGTTGATTCGTTTCTTATCCGTGTGCCGGATGAATGCTGACGCGTGACGAAAAGCAGTTTGTGCGGGCAAAGATAGTGAAATAACGTGATAAAGCACGCGTCTTTCCCCATTTTTTTGTGAAAAACTGCGGTTTTGTCTGTGAAAAGCACTACCTTTGCGCCGCCATTGCGGCGAATGTCGCCCCCCACAGCTCACATGCGCATCCTCAAGAAGCTCGACATATTCATCCTGAAGCAATTCTGCCTGCTCTTCGCCGGCACGTTCTTCATCTGTCTCTTCATCCTCATGATGCAGTTTCTCTGGCGTTATGTCGATGACCTGATAGGCAAGGGTTTGCCTTTTGAGGTGTGGGCCAAGTTCTTCCTCTACGCATCGATGACCCTCGTGCCGCTGTCTCTGCCCCTGGCACTGCTGCTGGCATCGCTCATCACCTTCGGCAACCTCGGCGAGCGTCTGGAACTGTTGGCCATGAAGGCCGCAGGCATACCCTTGCTGCGCATCGTGAGGCCCGTGCTGCTCTTCGTGCTGCTGGTGGCGGGAGGGTCATTCTATTTCCAGAACGTCGTGGGTCCGGCCTCCAGCAAGCAGCTGGCAGCCCTTCTCTACAGCACCAAGCAGAAGAGTCCCGAGATGGAGATTCCCGAAGGCATGTTCTACAACGAGATTCCCGGCTACAACCTCTTCGTGCAACGCAAGGACGTTGAGACGGGAATGCTCTACGGCATCCTCATCTACACTCAGGGCCGCAGCTTCGACGACACACAGGTGGTCATGGCCGACTCGGGCCGCATCCAGACCACAGCCGAGCAGATGCACCTCAAGCTGACGCTCTACGACGGCCGTCGCTTCCGCAACATGCAGAACACCGGCAGCGCCATGGATCACGCCACCGTGCCCTACATGCGCGAGACGTTCCTCGAGGAGGTCGATCTCATACCCTTCGACAACAACTTCAGCGTCATGGATGCCGACCTCTTCAACGACAACGCCGAGACGAAGAACCTCACTCAGCTCAACCGTGGCGTAGATAGCATAAGCCACGAGCTCGACTCCATGGGTATGGCGCAATATGAGCAGTACGGATGGAGCTTCCTCCACCGTGCACATCTGGAGCACAACCCCGACTCTGCCCGCATCATCGACTATGCCAAGGCATCCACGACGGTGTTCGACAGCGTCTTTGCACGTCTTAGCGACGGCGAACGCAGTCAGTCGGCACGCGTGGCAGTGGCGCGAGCACAGTCGGGCGAGTCGCAGACAACAGGCATGCAAGACTACTACTACGGCATCAACCGCACCCTGCGCATACACCGCCTGGAGCGTCACAAGAAGTTCACGCTGGCACTGGCATGCATCATTTTCTTCTTCATCGGAGCGCCCCTCGGTGCCATCATCCGCAAGGGCGGCCTCGGCGTACCCGTGGTGCTCTCGGTGATAATATTCATCTTCTACTACATCGTGAACCATGCCGGCGAGGTCATGGCCAAGAATGGCGAGTGGGACGTGGCTTTCGGCCTGTGGCTCAGCACGATGGTGCTGGCGCCTCTGGCAGGGTGGGTGACGCTGAAGGCCAACAAAGACTCCACGGTCTTCGACTTCGAGGCCTACCGCAAGTTCTTCCGCCGCCTGCTGGGTCTGCGGGAGCATCGCCACATCAGCCGCAAGGACGTGATACTCAACGACCCCGACTACGCCTCGCTCATCGGCGACCTGCAACGCTTCGCCGCCGACTGCCAGAGCTACAAGGACAGCCACCGTCTGTGGCTGATGCCGTCATACCTACGCATCTTCTTCCGCTACGAGGAGGATGCCGAGGTGCTACTGCTCAGCACTCAGCTCGAACAGTTCGTGCTCGAACTCTCCAACGCCACCGACCGCCATCTGCTGGCCGTGCTCAACGAGATGCCCATCCTCGAGCCCGATGCCCACACACGGCCCTTCCGCAAGCCATGGATGAACACCGTAGTGGGAATATTCTTCCCCATTGGCGTGGTGCTTTGGGTGCGCATCTGGCGCTACCGCCTGCGTCTGTGGCGCGACCTGGAACTCCTGCAGAAGCAGTGCACCACCATCATCGAACGCATAAAGCCCCTAACAGAGCAACCACAATAAAACCAAACATATATGCAGAACGACACCAAGCAGTGCGACTTCCTGTCGCCCATAGCAGATGCCATCGAGGATTTCCGCCAGGGCAAATTCGTCATCGTCGTCGATGACGAGGACCGCGAGAACGAAGGCGACTTCATCACCTCTGCCGAGATGATAACCCCCGAGAAGGTCAACTTCATGTTGCGCGAGGGTCGTGGAGTGCTGTGCGCACCTATCACCATAAGCCGCGCCGAGGCCCTGGAACTTCCCCACCAAGTTCAAGACAACACCTCCATGCTGGGCACGCCATTCACCGTCACCGTCGATAAGCTCGAAGGGTGCACGACGGGCGTCAGCGCTGCCGACCGTGCTGCCACCATCCGTCACCTTGCCGACCCCGCTGCCAAGCCATCCGACTTCGGACGCCCCGGCCACATCAACCCCCTCTACGCCCAAGACCGTGGCGTGCTGCGACGTGCCGGCCACACCGAGGCAGGCATCGACCTGGCACGTCTGGCAGGCCTGCAGCCCGCAGCAGCACTCATAGAGATACTTAACCCCGACGGCACCATGGCACGCATGCCGGAACTGCGCGAAGTGGCACGCCGCCACGGCATACGCATCATCACCATCCGCGACCTCATAGCATACCGCCTGCAGAGAGAACAGATGGTGGAGGCAGCACCCGAGGTAGATCTGCCCACGGCCTACGGACACTTCCGCGACATCACCTTCCGCCAGAAGAGCAACGGCCTGGAACACGTGGCGCTCATCAAAGGCACATGGGCAGATGACGAGCCGATACTCGTCCGTGTGCATTCCAGCTGTGCCACAGGCGACATCTTCGGCAGCCAGCGCTGCGACTGCGGCGAACAGCTGCACCGCTCCATGCAGATGATAGAGGACGAAGGCAAGGGAATCCTCCTCTACATGAACCAGGAGGGGCGCGGCATCGGGCTCTTCAACAAGATGCGGGCCTACAAGCTTCAAGAGCAGGGCGAGGACACCGTGGAGGCAAACATACACCTCGGCTTCCAGCCCGACGAGCGCGACTACGGCGTTGGCGCACAGATACTACGCCAGCTCGGCGTACACAAGATACGCCTCCTCACCAACAACCCCGTCAAGCGCGTCGGCCTCGAAGCCTACGGACTCAAGATCGTGGAGAACGTGCCGATAGAAATCAAGCCCAACAAATACAACGAGCGCTACCTGCGCACCAAGAAGGAACGCATGGGACATACGCTGCACTTCAACAAGTGATTCCAGCCACCTCCCCTGTCATCGCGCCAGACCTACCCGTCACGCCAGCCCACGGCAGAGCGGCTATGAGCGCGTATGGCATCGTCAGTAAGACTGAATACATCAAAAAAACACGACCCCAGCAATAAAGGTCGTGTTTTTTTATGGCCTGTTTCGTTTTTTTGCACTATATTTGCGCCGTTTGACATGCCGCCTCCGTGCGGCAGCCATGATAGCTAAACTCTAAACTTAAAGATATGCCCCTTTCAGACCGTCTCAACCGCCTTGCCCCCTCCGCAACGCTTGCCATGTCGCAGCGCAGCGGCGAGCTGAAGGCACAGGGCGTCGATGTCATCAACATGAGCGTCGGCGAGCCCGATTTCAACACCCCCGACCACATCAAGGCCGCTGCCATACGTGCCGTCGAAGAGAACTACTCGCGCTACTCGCCCGTGCCGGGCTATCCCGCCCTGCGCCAGGCCATAGTGAACAAGCTCCACACCGAGAACGGCCTCGACTACACACCGGCACAGATCCTGTGCTCCAACGGTGCCAAGCAGAGCGTGTGCAACGCCGTAATGGCACTCGTCAACGCCGGCGATGAGGTCATCATCCCTGCACCCTACTGGGTGAGCTACCCGCAGATGGTGTTGCTGGCCGAGGGCACGCCGGTGTTCATCGACGCACCCATCGAGCAAGACTTCAAGATTACGCCCGCACAGCTCGAAGCCGCCATCACGCCCAAGACACGCGCCCTGATCCTCTGCTCGCCCAGCAACCCAACCGGCTCCGTCTATACCCGCGAGGAGCTGCGCGGCCTGGCCGACGTGCTCCTGCGCCACGAGAACGTGATGGTGCTTGCCGACGAGATTTATGAGCACATCAACTACGTGGGCCGCCATGAGTCGATAGCGCAGTTCCCCGAGCTGCGCGACCGCGTGGTCATCATCAATGGCGTCAGCAAGGCCTACGCCATGACGGGCTGGCGCATAGGCTTCATCGCCGCCCCGGAATGGGTGGTGAAGGGCTGCAACAAGCTCCAGGGACAATACACCAGCGGCCCGTGCTCCGTGAGCCAGAAGGCAGCCGAGGCAGCCTACACCGGCTCGCAGCAGTGTGTCGAGGACATGCGTCAGGCCTTCGAGCGCCGCAAGAACCTCATCGTAAGCCTGGCACGCGAGATCCCCGGCCTTGAGGTCAACGACCCGAAGGGTGCCTTCTACCTCTTCCCGAAGTGCAGCAGCTATTTCGGCAAGAGCGACGGCGAGCGCGTCATCAACAACAGCACCGACCTGGCCATGTACCTCCTCGAAGTAGGACACGTGGCAACCGTAGGCGGCGATGCCTTCGGCAGCCCCGAGTGCTTCCGCATGAGCTACGCCACCAGCGACGACAACATCCGCGAGGCCATGCGCCGCATCAAGGAGACACTGGCGCGACTGTCATAGGAAGAACTAGGAAAACTAGGATGGCCTAGAAAACCTAGGATGGCCTAGGAAAACTAGGATGGCCTAGGAAAACTAGGATGGCCTAGGAAAACTAGGATGGCCTAGAAAACCTAGGATGGCCTAGAAAACCTAGGATGGCCTAGGAAAACTAGGAAAACTAGGAAAACTAGGATGGCCTAGAAAACCTAGGAAGGCCTAGGAAAACTAGGATGGCCTAGAAAAACTAGGATGGCCTAGAAATCCCAAGCACCAAACACCGTTCATCAACACACACCCCCCCAAAAACATCACCCGATAATGGAAAAGAAGCAAATCCGCACAGCACTCATCTCAGTGTTCCACAAGGACGGCCTCGACGCCCTCCTCGCCAAGCTCAATGCCGAAGGCGTGAAATTCCTCAGCACCGGCGGCACACAGGCATTCATAGAGAGCCTCGGCTATCCCTGCCAGAAGGTAGAGGACGTAACGACATACCCCAGCATCCTCGGCGGACGCGTGAAGACACTGCACCCCAAAATCTTCGGAGGCATACTCGGACGCCGCTCACTCGAGAGCGACCAGCGGCAGATGGCTCAGTATGAGATCCCCGAGATAGACCTCGTCATCGTGGACCTCTATCCCTTCGAGCAGACGGTGGCCAGCGGAGCCGGTGCCGACGACATCATAGAGAAAATCGACATAGGCGGCATAAGCCTCATACGCGCCGCTGCCAAGAACTACAACGACGTGGTCATCATACCCTCGAAGGATGACTACCAGCCCCTGCTCGACATCATCAACGCACAGGGCGCACAGACAACACTCGAACAGCGCAGACACTTCGCAACGCGCGCCTTCGCTACCAGCAGCCACTACGACACGGCCATACACGCGTGGTTCGCCGGCAAATAGGCCATCGCCGGCAGATGCAAAACTACTTTCATTCTCCATTAACTTTTCTCTCTTCACTACATAATGGGATTTCTCTCTTTCACCAAAGAAATAGCGATGGACCTCGGCACAGCCAACACCATCATCATCAGCGATGGCAAGATACTGGTCGATGAGCCCTCCGTCGTTGCCCTCGACCGCCACAGCGACAAGATGATAGCCGTCGGCGAGAAGGCAAAGCAAATGTATGAGAAAACGCACCCCGACATACGCACCATCCGCCCGCTGCGCGACGGCGTGATTGCCGACTTCAACGCCTGCGAGCAGATGATGCGCGGCCTCATCAAGATGGTGCACACGGGCACACACCTCTTCACGCCGTCACTGCGAATGGTGATTGGCGTGCCATCGGGAAGCACAGAGGTCGAACTGCGTGCCGTGCGCGACAGCGCCGAACACGCCGGAGGCCGTGAGGTATATCTCATCTACGAACCCATGGCGGCAGCCATAGGCATCGGCCTTGACGTGGTGGCTCCCGAGGGCAACATGATTGTTGATATCGGCGGAGGCTCCACAGAGATTGCCGTCATCTCGCTCGGAGGCATCGTGGCCGACAAGAGCCTGCGCACCGCCGGCGACGACCTCACTGCCGACATCCAGGAATACATGAGCCGCCAGCACAACGTCAAAGTCAGCGAGCGCATGGCCGAACGCATCAAGATACATGTCGGCGCTGCCCTCACAGACCTCGGAGACTCAGCACCCGAGGACTACGTCGTTGACGGCCCAAACCGCATCACCGCACTCCCAATGAAGGTGCCCGTGTGCTATCAGGAGATTGCCCACTGCCTCGAGAAGACGATTGCCAAGATCGAGACCGCCGTGCTCGCCGCCCTCGAGGAGACTCCGCCCGAGCTCTATGCCGACATCGTGAAGAACGGCATCTACCTCACTGGAGGCGGAGCGCTGCTGCGCGGACTCGACAAGCGCCTGACCGACAAGATCAACATCCCCTTCCACATCGCCGAAGACCCGCTGCACAGCGTAGCTAAAGGCACGGGAGTGGCGCTGAAGAACATTCACAACTTCTCCTTCCTGATGTAACAGATGCGTGCACTCTTAGAGTTCATTGCAAAATTCTATCACTGGCTTGTCTTCGTGGCTCTCGAGGTCGCGGCGACAATGCTCATCTTCCGCTTCAACAACTACCAGGGCAGCGTGTGGCTCACCACGGCAAACACCGTGGTGGGTACGCTCGACTCCTGGGAGCGCGAGGCCATCCGCTTCGTGCACCTCGGACAGACAAATACCGAACTCACACGCCGCAACCTCAGGCTCGAGCAGAACGTGGCTTTCCTCAGAGCAAGACTCGACTCGCTAACCCACGACTCCACTGTCTCCGAGCGCCTGCATTCGCAACGCATGGAGGGCGTTGACATGCTACAGGCAAGGGTCATCACCAACAGCGTCCTGCGCCGCAACAACCTCATCACCATCAATGTCGGGGCGGCCGACGGCGTGGAGCCCGAGCAGGGCGTAGTGGGCGGCACAGGCATCGTCGGCATCGTATATATGGTGTCCGAGCACTACAGCATCGTCATGCCTCTGCTCAACAGCCATTTCAGCATGAGCTGCTGCCTGAGGGACTCAGGCTACTTCGGACAGCTGAAATGGGACGGCAAGGATCCCTTCTTCGCCATCCTCGACGACATACCACGCCACGCACGCTTCAAGATTGGCGACATCGTGGAGACAAGCGGCTTCAGCAGCATCTTCCCCAAAGGGCTCTTCGTAGGACGCGTCTCGGCCATAGAGAACAGCGACGACGGCCTGAGCTACAGACTGCGCATACACCTCGGCATCAACTTCTCACGACTCGACGACGTGTGCGTCGTCAGACAAGCATTCCAACCCGAGCTGCGCCAGCTTGAAGAACAGGCCGACTCGGCAATGGCAGCACAATAAGCCTCCATATCAGCAAACTGTTATGCTCATCACATTCCTACAACGGACATTATGGCTCGTGGCACTCGTCGCACTGCAGATGATGGTGTTCAACCACATACACTTCTTGGGCTATGCCACGCCACTGCCTTACGTATATCTCCTGTTGCTGTTCCCTCTGGGCAGCAACCGCTCGGCGGTGATGGCATGGGGCTTCGTGTGCGGCCTCCTCTGCGACATCGTCTCGCTGACGCCGGGCATAGGAGCTGCCGCCATGACGATGGCCGCCTTCATACAGCCACCACTGCTGCAACTCATGGCACCCAAGGATGCCGTGGAGGACATGAAGCCGTCGATGCGCACCATGGGCTTCTGGCCCTACGCACGCTATGCTCTCATCATAACCGCCGTCTTTGCCGTGACATACTTTGCCGCCACGGCATTCAACTTCTTCCACCTGCGCGACATGGGAATAGCACTCGCTTCCAGCTGGGCCATCACCTACGCACTGTGCATGCTATGTGAGGCCGTGCGCAGCAAATGACATCGCAGCAACAGACTTCACGCGCGCGCACATGCGCGTATATAATGATAAGGAGTAGATCGGGCACTACCCATCACAGCAACATCAGAAACACTCTCGCTAGATGACAAGCACAGAACCATCACTCGACTATCGCAAGTACGTGCTTGCGGCGGCGGCGATATTCATCACCGTCGTCTATGTCCTGCGCCTGTTCACGCTACAGCTCACCAGCGACAACTATAAGATGCGAGCCGACTCCAACGCCCTCATGAAGCGCATACAATTCCCCGCCCGTGGAGCCATCACCGACCGCAACGGCAAGCTTCTCGTATATAACCAACCGGCCTACGACATCATGGTGGTGATGAACGAGCTGGCGGGCATCGACACCCTCGACCTTTGCCAGAGCCTCGGCATCGACCGCGAATGGTTCGACCGACGCATGCAGGAAATAAAGAACATGCGGGGCTACAGCCGACACACACAGCAGCTCTTCATGAGCCAGCTGTCGGTCGAGGAGAGCTCCAACTTCCAGGAGAAGCTCTTCCGCTTCCCCGGCTTCTACATTCAGAAACGCAGCATCCGACAATACACCACGTCGCACGCCGCACACATCCTCGGCGACATCGGCGAGGTGAACCCTGCCGACATCGACAGCGATGCCTACTACCAGCCCGGCGACTACATCGGCAAGCAGGGCGTGGAGCGTAGCTATGAGAAGCAGCTGCGCGGCATCAAGGGCTCTGAGATACTGTTGCGCGACGTCCACGGACGCATCAAAGGACGCTACCAAGACGGACGCTTCGACCAGCAGCCCATCCCCGGCAAGAACCTCACGCTGAGCATCGACCTCGAGCTCCAGGCCCTCGGCGAACGCCTCATGCGCGGCAAGCTCGGCAGCATAGTGGCCATAGAGCCTAAGACAGGCGAGATACTGTGCATGGTGAGTTCACCGACCTACGACCCCCGCAACCTCGTGGGCCGGCAACGAGGCAAGCAGCATAAGAGCCTCGTGCTAAACCCCATGAAGCCGCTCCTCAACCGTGCCATATCGGGCCAGTATCCGCCTGGCTCAACCTTCAAGACATCGCAGGCACTGACATTTCTGCAGGAAGGCATCATCACCAAGGACACCAAGTTCCCATGCAACGGCGGATTCCACTTCAGGGGGCTGAAGGTGGGATGCCACAGCCACGGCTCGCCATGGCCACTCGTGCCAAGCATCGGCACGTCGTGCAATGCCTATTTCTGCTGGGGACTCTACTACATGTTCAACAACCGCGAGCACTACAAGGATACCAAGGAGGCTATGACACGCTGGAAAGACTACATGGTGAGCATGGGCTTCGGCTACAAGCTCGGCGTTGACTTGCCCGGCGAGAAGCGCGGACTCATACCTAACGCCAAGTTCTACGACGAGACCCTCAAGTCATGGAACGGACTCACCGTGATATCCATCGCCATCGGACAGGGCGAGGTCAACCTCACACCCCTGCAGATCGCCAACCTCGGTGCCACCATCGCCAACCGTGGATGGTACATCACGCCGCATGTGGTGCGCGAGGTCCAGGACTCACAGCTCGACACCATGTACACACGCCGCCACTACACCATGGCCTCGGCTGCCAACTACGAGATCGTGGTCGAGGGCATGAGGCGCGCCGTCACCGCAGGCACATGCCGCTCTGCCAACACCGGCATGTATGAGGTGTGCGGCAAGACCGGCACGGCCCAGAACCGCGGCCACGACCACTCCGTATTCATGGGCTTCGCACCCATGAACGACCCCAAGATTGCCATCGCCGTCTATGTCGAGAACGGAGGCTGGGGCGCCACCTACGGCGTGCCCTTCGGCGCCCTGATGATGGAACAGTACATAAACGGGCATCTCTCCGAGGCCAGCAAGGCAAAGGCCGATGCCTTCGAACACAGAACAATAACCTATGGCTCCAACGAACGCTAAACGCAGCCTCGTGGCCGGCATAGACTGGCTGACGATACTTTTCTATGTCATACTCCTCGCCATGGGGTGGATGAGTATCTGCGGAGCCTGCTACGACTATGGCGACACACCTAACCTCTTCGCACTCTCCACACGCTCGGGCATGCAGATCGTGTGGATTGGCTCGTCGATACTGCTCGGCACGGTGATACTGCTGCTCGACGACCGCATCTACGACACCTTTGCCTACGTCATCTACATCGTGCTGCTGCTCCTGCTGGCTGCCACGCCCTTCCTGGCGCACGACATCAAGGGCTCACACTCATGGATCAAGGTAGGCTCCTTCAGCATACAGAGTGCCGAGTTCGCCAAGTTCGCCACAGCACTCGCCATCGCGAAGTTCATGAGCAGCTATGGCTTCCAGCTTCAAGGCTCATGGCGCAACTTCCTGGCATGCTGCGCATTCATCTTCACGCCGACAGTGCTCATCATCCTGCAGCACGAGACGGGGTCGGCACTCGTGTATTTCAGCCTCTTCCTGATGCTGTACCGCGAAGGGATGCCAGGCAGCATACTCTTCTCGGGCATCGCCGCAGTGGTATATTTCGTCGTGGGCCTGCGCTATGCCGACGTCATGGTGCTCGGAGACTCCACGAGCCTCGGCACGCTCCTCGTCCTCTCGTTCATTCTCGCCTTCGTGGCGGCGATGCTCATGGTATATACGTCGCCGCACGCCACAGACATACAGCTCATGGGCGAGCAGCGCACGGCAACGCTGGCTTTCCGCTCGGCCATGACATCGACACTCGTCATCGCACTGGGCACCATGGCCGTCATCGTGGCGGCCGACTACGGTCTGGCACACATACACGAATGGGCAGAATCGGCACACTCATGGGTCAGCGCCACCTTCGGCATCGACCTCAAGCCCTTCGACGTCACCATGCCGCTCATGGCAGTGCTGCTGATGCTGGCCTTGCGGCTGCTGTGGATAGGCTTCGCCAGCCACATCTACCGCTACGCATACATCGCTCTGTTCGCCCTCGGCAGCATGGCCATGTTCTTCTCGGCACATGCCATGCTCGACCGCCTGGCCGACCACCAGCGCACACGTGTCCTCGTGCTGCTCGGACTCAAGGACGACCCCAAGGGTGCCGGCTACAACGTCATTCAGGCACAGATTGCCATCGGCTCGGGAGGGCTGGAGGGCAAGGGGTTCCTCAACGGCACACAGACCAAGCTGAAGTACGTTCCCGAGCAGGAGACAGACTTCATCTTCTGCACCGTGGGCGAGGAGCAGGGTTTCATAGGCTCGGCATCGGTGCTCGTGCTTTTCCTGATGCTGATGCTGAGGCTCCTGTATCTGGCTGAGAGACAGCCCACCACCTTCGGGCGAGTATATATCTACTGTGTATTCTCCATCTTCCTCTTCCACGTCCTCATCAACGTGGGCATGGTGCTCGGGCTCATGCCCGTGATAGGCATTCCGCTGCCCTTCTTCAGCTACGGAGGCTCCTCACTCTGGGGATTCACCATCCTCCTCTTCATTGCCCTCCGCATCGATGCCGCCCGCCCAATGAAATAGCCCCAGCAAAGCCCCCGCCGCAAAGCTGCTCCCGCAAAGCCCCCTTCGCAAAGCAGCCCCCGCAAAGCAGTCCCCGCCGTCAAGCAGCCCCCGCAAAGCCCCCGCCGTCAAGCTGCCCCCGCAAAGCCCCCTTCGCAAAGCAGCCCCCGCAAAGCCCCCGCCGCAAAGCCACCCCGCCGTCAAGCAGTCCCCGCAAAGCCACCCCTCTGTTGCGTATGCCGCTGTACTACAGCGGCCCTACCCCTCCCCCCCGGCCCCAAGCCCCCCAAACCCCCCATACCCCCCATCCCTCCCCCATGCTCTCCCCCTTCCACACCCCCAACGTCATCGAAGCCGGCTGCGACGAGGCCGGACGCGGCTGCCTCGCAGGCCCCGTCTTCGCCGCCGCCGTCATCCTCCCACCCACCTACTCCAACCCCATGCTCAACGACTCCAAGCAGCTCACACACCGACAGCGCACAGCGCTGCGCGACGTCATAGAGCGCGATGCCGTGGCGTGGGCCGTGGCAGAGTGCTCACCCGCCGAGATCGACAAGATGAACATCCTGCGCTGCTCCATCATAGCCATGCAGCGCGCCCTCGACATGCTCACCACACGACCCCAGCACATCATCGTTGACGGCAACAGATGGATGCCATACCCCATCCCCGCCGACACCATCGTCAAGGGCGACGCCACCTACATGAGCATTGCCGCGGCAAGCATTCTCGCCAAGACCTACCGCGACGAACGCATGACACTCCTCGCACACGAATACCCACAATATGGATGGGACACCAACATGGGATACCCGTCACCACGACACCGGGAGGCCATACGCCGACACGGCCCCACACCATACCACCGCATGACTTTCCGCCTGCTGCCAGAGACGCAGCTCACGCTGCCATTCGATTGACTTTTGTGCTTTTTTTATGCTTGCAGAGCAATTAAAGGCAATAAAATTTGGCCAAAATCCATATAAGTTGTACTTTTGCATCAAATTAGACCGACTATGTACTCTGATAAGCATCCCATAACCAGCCATCGACGCCTCACCCACGCTCTCATGACAATTGTCATGGTGCTCTGCGTCGCATCCATAAGGGCTGCTGCCGACCACACCAAGCTCAGACAGCAAGTCAACGACAACAACCGCGAAGCCACACATCGTGCCGACACACTGCGCCACCACTCTCCCATCGAGGTCCACGACATGCGCTCACGAATGATGACATCGCCACAACCCGTGAGCATACGCCAGCAGGGCAGGCTGTTGTGCGTTGAGAGCCAGGTGCCCCAGCTACTGCCCATCTACACCTACAACGGCACCTTCTACACCGCCTTCCGCCTCACCAAGGGCACAAACTGGCTCGGCGGCCTGCCGCGTGGCCGGTACATCATCAACAACAGGCACTTCGCCATAAACTGACGGCCATGGCAGCACGCGAGATTGACATAGAAAAAGTGATACGCACGCGCGCCGGGGCAAAGGCAAAGTTCATCCCTTCCTTTGTCTATCGGTGGCTCGAGCGAATCATCCATCAGGATTTCATAAACGGATACATACGGCAGAACCGCGTGGGTGTCGATTTCTGTCAGGGAGCTTTAGAATATCTCAACATAAAGCTCAACATCGAGGGGCTCGACGACGTGCCCCTCTCGCCAGACAAGCCCCTCATCTTCGTGTGCAACCACCCCCTCGGCGGCATCGACGGCCTAGCCCTCGGAGCCGTCATCGGCAAAGCCAGCGGCGGGCGTGTGAAGTACATCGTCAACGACCTGCTCATGAACCTGGAAGGCCTCGCACCGCTCTGCATTCCCATCAACAAGTTCGGCCGGCAGGCCCGCAACCTGCCCACACAGGTCGATTCCGCCTTCAGCGGCACCGACAACGTACTGCTCTTCCCCGCCGGACTCTGCTCACGACTCATCGACGGCAAGGTGCACGACATACCTTGGCGTAAGTTCTTCGTCAACAAGAGCCTCCAGAGCCGGCGCGACGTCGTGCCAGTCCACTTCCTTGCGCAAAACAGCAAACGCTTCTACCGCGTGGCACTGTGGTGCAAGCGCCTCGGCATAAAGGTCAACCTCGCACAGGTGCTGCTCCCCGACGAGATGTACCGCCAGCAGGGCAACACCTACACCATACACTTCGGAAAACCGATACCCTACTCCACCTTCGACAGCTCCAAGACTCCCACACAATGGGCCCAGTGGGTTCAGGACAAAGTCTATGAGCTGTAGCTTCACTCGTCATCCATATCGCGAACTATGACACCCGAAATCATCCCTCCCGTACCCGTTGAGGCGCTGCTCAGCGAACTCACTCCCGACAAACGTCTGCGTGCCACAAACCGCAGCAACAACGAGGTATATGTCCTCACGGCACACAACGCACCCAATGTCATGCGAGAGATAGGCCGACTCCGAGAGGAAGCGTTCAGAGCTGCCGGGGGAGGCACGGGCAAGCCCCTCGACATCGACGAGTTCGACACCATGCCAAACCCCTACCGACAGCTCATCGTATGGGACCCGGAGGCAAAGGCCATCATCGGAGGCTACCGCTACATCCTCGGCTCACAGGTGGAGGTCGATGCACAGGGGCAGCCACGACTCGCCACGGCACACATGTTCCACTTCTCCGAGCAGTTCATGCGCGACTACATGCCGCACACCATAGAGCTCGGGCGCTCGTGGGTGACACTCGCCTACCAGAACACCAACAACGGATTCCGCACCGACCCGCAACGCAAGAGCCTGCTCAAGAAGGGACTCTTCGCACTCGACAACCTCTGGGACGGACTCGGGGCTCTCACCGTCATCATGCCGGGAGTGAAGTACCTCTTCGGCAAGATGACCATGTACCCCACCTACGACCGCAAGGCTCGCGACATGATACTCTTCTTCCTGCAGAAGCACTTCGGCGACCCCGAACAGCTCATCATACCCATGCACCCTCTGCACATCGAGGCCGACCCCGAGCGCCTTCGCAACATTTTCTGCGAAGACGAGTTCCGCGCCGACTACCGCATCCTCAACCGCGAGGTGCGGGCACTGGGCTACGACATACCGCCCCTCGTCAACGCCTACATGAACCTCTCACCAACCATGCGCATGTTCGGCACGGCCATCAACGACGGCTTCGGCGACGTCGAGGAGACAGGAATACTCATCGCCATCGACGAGATCATCGACGAGAAACGTGTCCGCCACATCGACAGCTTCGCACGCGAGCACCCCGAAGCCATCACGCCCACATCAGGTGCCAACGTCGTCATCGGCAACGCACGGACTCAGTGACACTCATCGACAAACCGCTATCCCCCGACTAACCATGGCCCCACGCAGACAGGAAATAATGCAGGCCATAGCAAAACGGGAACGACAATCGCACTGCCCCATTCAGGAACAACGTCTTAGAGGATGCAATAAGACTATGAGCCTCACACAGCAGGAATGACACGATGTGGTGACATATCGATTAGAGAAATCACAAATAGCCATGAAACGTGCAAAAGGGCTGTGCCAACTATGCTATTGGGAGATTATCGCCAATAGGCTATAATATGCAGCTTAAAGATAACTTCCCACTTATCACTCCTACCGAACAGCTCATCAACACGGTAAGCGGACTCGCACTACAAGCCATTGCACAATGACGACAAGCGCCCCGGCGCTGACCCATAGCAGAAAAACACACATTAATCTCACTTTTCTCTCTTTTCATTGTGACCGTCTCACAAAAAAGCATTACCTTTGCCCCACAATGAATGAGATCCATCACATTCAAAGCCTGATACATGATATTCGCGGTCAAGAGGCAGCTCACGTTATCTTACATACGCCTTCACCTCACTCGGAGTCGCCATGCTCAGCTCTGTGCTGAGGTCGGAAACAGCAATAGAGATAAGCCGCGAGACGGCGTACCTTCGTCCGCCTCAGCCGACTGGCATAAAAGACCTTGCATATAACACATTCTAACTTATCACTTCTTAACAACCAAAGCATTATGAGACAAATCCTACACAAAACGCTAAGGCTCAGAGCCTGGATGATGATGGCAATGCTCATTGCCGCTGTCACAGGAGCGTGGGCAGACAACACCAGCACCTTGACATTCTCAGCTAAGTGCAACGGCTCAGGCACAGCCGACGATAATGTCGCTTGGACGGTGGAATCTGATGGTGAGGAATCCAACTACGAAAAGGACAAGGGTATCCACTACGGAACTAACAAGGCTGCAGTGCAGTACATCAAACTTACGACCTCTGGCATCAGCGGCACAATCACGAAAGTAGTCGTCAATGCTTCCACAGCCACTGGCGTCACGGCCACCGCTGGCGTCACCGTGGGCGGAGTCGCTTTTGGAGGAAATGCCCAGAGCCTGTCTTCCACTGCTACTGACTACACCTTCGAGGGTTCTGCTTCCGGCAAGATTATCGTCACCGTGACCAAGCCTTCTTCGGCCGCCAAGGCTATCTATGTGAAGAGCGTGGTTGTGACATACACCGCCGATGCTTCCGACACCCGCGCTGAAACCACCACCACCATTGATGCAACAGGCATCACCAACACCAATGTCTTCAACGGCACCGCTGCAGGTCGGCTCACTGCTACCGTGGCAGCCGGCGAAACCACTATTGACAATGCCGCCATCACATGGAGCGGCAACAACGACGACGTTGCCACCATCGCTGCCAACGGCACCGTGACACTGGTGGGTGCCGGCGAAGTGACCTTCACCGCCACCTACGCCGGCGACGAGACCAACTACAAGGGCTCTTCTGCCACCTACACGCTCACCGTCGTCAACACAGACCCTAATGCTCCCGGCACAGAGAACAACCCCTACACCGTGGCAGATGCTATTGAAGCCATTGAAGCCGGCACTGGCATCACGGATGTCTATGCTACGGGTATTGTATCTGCAATTGTCACGGCCTACAACAGCCAGTACGGCAACATCACCTACAACATTTCTGCCGACGGCAGCACAGACGGCAATCAGCTTCAGGCCTATCGTGGCAAGAGCTACAACGGCGAAAACTTCACCAGCGCAGACGACATACAGGTGGGCGACAAGGTCGTAATCTTCGGAACACTGAAGAAGTACAACACCACCTACGAGTTCGACCAGAACAACCAGCTCGTGAGCCTCGTGCGCAAGCTCGCAGCTCCCACGTTCTCCGTCGAGGCCGGCGAGTACGACTCCGCACAGAGCGTGGAACTCAGCGCTGCCGACGGAGCCACCATCTACTACACCACCGACGGCACAGAGCCGACGGCACAGAGCACAGCATACACCGAGGCCATCATCGTCAGCGAGACCATGACCATCAAGGCCATTGCCGTGAAGGACAACGAGGCCAGCGACGTGGCAACAGCTACCTACACCATCTCCACCCTCCCCTCCATCGACGTGGCCAAGACCGCCATCAGCGCTTCCTACAGCCAGAAGCAAGGTACCCTGGAGGTGACGTGGAACAACATCAAGCAGCCCGCTGCCGCAGTGAAGTTCTATGAGGCTGACGGGACTACCGAAACAACCTACGACTGGATTACAGCCGAGATCAACAACAGCAACAACGTGGACTACGCAATCAAAGCCAATACGGGCGACGCACGCACCGCCTACCTGAAGGTCTTCGACAGCAACAGCAGTGTCTCTTCTGACCTCGTCACCATCACCCAGGCCAAGTACGTGAGGGACTTCGCAACGCTTCCCTTCTCCTTCGACAAAGGGAAGGACAAAATACCAACCGGCCTCAAGCAGGATGGCCTGGGCAGCGACTACTCCTCGTCACCATACCTGAAGTTCGACAGCACCGGCGACAACCTCATCCTGAAGATTAACGAGCGTCCCGGCATCCTCTCCTTCGACATCAAGGGCAACAGCTTCAGCAAGGGCACCTTCAACTTGCAGACCTCCGAAGATGGTGAGACATACACTGACCACCTTGAATTCACCGTACTGGGCGACAAGCAGACCGTGAGCGTCAACGACCTCGGCGAGAACGTGCGCTACATCAAGTGGGTCTATACCACGAAGTTTTCAGGCAACGTGGCCCTCGGCAATATCAAGCTGGCGAAGTACGTTGAGCCCGTGCCGACGATTACTCCGGAAAGCACCGCCATCGCCCTCGAAGCCACCGATGGTGAAGGCAGCATCAGCGTGACATACACAAACTTCGAGGCATCGAATGTCGAAATCCAGTTCCTTGCCGCAGACGGCACCACCACCACACCCGCCACCTACGACTGGCTCACAGCTGAACTGGACAATAACTACAACATAACCTACACCTACAAGGCCAACACCGGCGATGAGCGCACAGCATACATGAAAGTATATGCCCTCGACGATAATGGCAACGATGTCTATTCTGAACTCATCACCATAACTCAGGAAGCATACGTGCCCGCCACCACCTATACCCTCGCTGCCGCCGTCACTTCTGGCAAGCACTATATCATTGTTGGTGACGGCAAGGCCATGGGTCAGCAGAATCCTAACAACCGCGCAGCCGTGGGAGTCAACATCGGCGAAGGCACAGCATCAGTTGGAAGCAATGATGTCTATGAGTTCGTGGTGTATGGTCCCGATGCAAATGGCTACTACACAATCTATGATGGCCGTAATGACGGTTTCCTCTATGCCTCTTCCAGCAGCAGCAACTATCTGAAGAATCAGGCTTCTGTCGATGCCAACGGCCTCTGGGCCATAGAGTTTGACAGCGAGAGCGGTGCTGCCTCCATCACGGCTCAGGGCGACAACAGGCGTAATGTGATGCAATACAACAGCAGCAACTCTATCTTCTCATGCTATGGTTCGGCCTCGCAAGCCGATGTTTACCTCTATGAGAGAGATGACGACACAGCCATGGCAGCCTCCTACGCACGCACCACGACAACAGGCAACTTCGGCACCCTCTGCCTGCCCAACAACGCCACAGTGCTCGGCGCCAAGCTCTACAGCATCGAAGGCAAGAACAGCGAGTCCGATCCCACATGCATCAAGCTCTCCGAGGTGAAAGGCACCGCCCAGGCCGGTGTACCATATATCTTTGAGGCCACAGCAACCTCGCTGCAGGCTTACTACAGCCAAAAGAGCACTGCCACCGCCTCCGATAACAACGGCCTCGTAGGCTCTCTCGACGGCACTGACGTTGCCGAGGGTATGTACCTGCTCTCCGGCGGCAAGGTGGTGAAGTGCGGCACGGGCTGCAACATCGCCGCCAACCGCGCATACATCGACATGAGCCAGGTGCCCGTGGTTGACACCAGCGCTGCCGGCGTGAAGCTCGGCATCGGCGACATCACCGTCGGCATCGACGGCATCCAGAGCAACGGCACGACGGGCTCCATCTACAACATCGCCGGCCAGCGCATGAGCAAGCTGCAGCGCGGCCTCAACATCGTGGATGGCAAGAAGGTACTCGTGAAGTAATCCCAGCAACAACGATCAACAACCATCATAATACACCGAAGTTATGAAAAAGACATATTCAACACCACATACCAACATCCTACGTATGCAACCCGAAACGATGGTGGCTCAGAGTTTAAACGTTGACAACACGACACACAACGACATCTCCGGCGATGTTAAGGGCGGTGACTGGGGAGACATCTTCAGCGGACAGGAAACCATCACCTCCGACAGCCCCTTCGAGGACTGAACGTCCTGACCTTCTGACACCGACATAAGGGCACACAGCCTTTAAGGTCATACTTTTCACGCTGCCACAACCCGACATCTGCGGGTCGTGGCAGCGTTTCGTTTATGGCATCGCCACCGCAGCATCGACCTGCGACGTCCACAAGAGGATTCGGTGACATAGATGTGAAGATTCGGGGGCATCCCCAAGGGGGTTCAGTGACTTCACCAAGGAGATTGCGCGACATCCCCAAGGAGATTAGCTTAGCCCACGAACGTGGGAGCATTGTCCCACGAACGTGGGCTAATCATCCCACGAACGTGGGACAATCATCCCACGAACGTGGGACAAGCACATCCCCTTGGGGATATAGGAAGAAGCCCAAGGGGATGCATGAAGAAGCCCAAGGGGATGCATGAACCCGAATCGGTCATTAGAAGCGCAATAATCCGTGGTAAAGTTTGTAACGTGTT
>CAMVIB010000038.1 GCA_947167455.1 uncultured Prevotellaceae bacterium
ATGGTGACAGCCCTAATTTTTGTCGGATGACTCAATGTTTAGCGGACAGTAATATTAAACAATAAGGAGCCCCAAAAGTCTTTTGGACTCTTGGGGCTCCTTATACTTGAGCAATACGTGGTTGTGTGTCATGTGTTGCATGTGGCAAGCCTAGGCTTGTGATACATGTGGCAAGCCTTCAGGCTTGTGCCGCTATGCGGCTTTGTGCGTCAGGCGATGTCGATGTTGCGCGTTACCTTCACCTCTTCCTTCTTCATCTTTGGCAGGGTGATGGTGAGCACACCGTCCTCGACCTTTGCGCCGATGGCATTGCGGTCAACGTCCTCAGGCAGTGTATATGCCTGCTGGTAGTTGGTGTAAGAGAACTCGCGACGCAGGTAGTGCTCCTTCTTGTCCTCCTCCTTGTGTTCTAATTTGTTCTCGATGGCCACACAGAGGTTGCCCTCGTCGTTGATGCTTATGCGGCAACAGTCTTTCTTAAGACCCGGAGCTGCAACTTCCATTATGTAGGCGTTTTCGGTGACTTTGACGTTGACGGCCGGTGACGTGCGGTGCGTCGGCATTACTGTTGTGTCAAAGAAATCGTCGAATACTGTAGGGAACCAATTGTTTTTAAACATTACTGGTAACATAATTAAACCTCCTATTGATTAATGGTTAAACATTTGCTTTTCGTTCGGCCTCGGCTTCGTGCCTCAGCTCTGCCTTCACTTGAACAATAAGCGTGCCAAAGGGGGTTATTATGTTGTAATCGACTCATTATCATGACAAAGTGTCTTCGGTGTTGACAATTTGTCACTCGTGGCGATGTTTTGACATGCGAGTTGTGGCCTTTGTGTGGCCGTGTGTGTCATGAGATGTTGCTCCAGTCGATGGCTTCCTTGCCGAGTTCGCTAAGATGCTTCCATAGCGGAGCGTACTCGGGCAGAGACTGCGTGGGGTCTGCATCGAGGATGATGTTGGCGTTGTCGCGTGCGAGCTGCACGAGCTGTCCGTCGCGTGCCAGGTTGGCGATGTGCAGGTCGAATGCCGTGCCGCTCTGCTGTGTGCCTTCGATGTCCCCCGGTCCGCGGAAGCGTAGGTCTGCCTCGGCAATCTCGAAGCCGTCGTTGGTGTCGCACAGAATCTGTATGCGCTGCCGTGTGTCTTTTGAGAGCTCGTACTTGGTGACGAGTATGCAATAGCTTTGTTCGCCGCCCCGGCCCACGCGCCCCCGCAGTTGGTGAAGCTGTGCGAGTCCGAAGCGCTCGGCGTTTTCTATCACCATCACAGTTGCGTTCGGCACGTTGACGCCAACTTCGATCACGGTTGTGGCGACGAGGATTTGCGTCTCCCCGTTGGCGAAGCGTGACATCTCGGTATCTTTATCAGCACTCTTCATGCGCCCGTGTACCTTAGATATCTTGAGGTCGGGGAATCTGCGGCACCATTCCTCATAGCCTTCCTCGAGGTTCTGAAGGTTCATCTTCTCGCTCTCGCTGATGAGCGGATATACGACATAGACCTGTCTGCCGCTGTCTATCTCTCGTCGTATGTTCTGATAGAGGCTCTCGGAGCGTTCCTGCCAATAGTGTCGCGTCTCAATGGGCTTGCGTCCTGGCGGCAGCTCGTCGATGATGCTCACGTCGAGGTCGCCGTAGAGTGTCATGGCCAGTGTGCGTGGTATGGGCGTCGCCGTCATGACGAGCACGTGGGGCGGTGTGTCGTTCTTCTGCCAAAGTCGTGCCCTCTGTGCCACGCCGAATCGGTGTTGCTCATCAATGATCACGAGTGCGAGGCTTGCAAATTCCACGGTGTCCTCGAGCACGGCGTGAGTGCCAATGAGTATGTTGACATCGCCCGACCTCGTACCTTCGAGGATTGGCGTTCGGCGTCGTTTGCCCTTGACGGCACCTGTGAGGAGCTCTACGCGTACGGGCATGTCGGCGAGCATGTTCCGGAATGTCGCGTAATGCTGTTCGGCTAGAATTTCTGTCGGTGCCATGATGCAAGCCTGGTGGCCGTTGTCGATGGCGAGTAGTGCGAGCAGCATCGCCACAAGTGTCTTTCCGGAGCCGACGTCACCCTGCAGGAGTCTGTTCATCTGTTGGCCGGTGAGCATGTCGGCGCGCATCTCGCGTATGACTCGCTTCTGTGCTGTGGTGAGCTGGAACGGCAGGTGGTTGTAGTAGAAATCGTTGAAGGCAGGCCCCACGCGTCGGAAGATGTGCCCCCGCACATGCTGCTGTCGATGTCGTGTGATGCGCAGGATGTTGAGTTGTATGAATAGCAGCTCTTCGAATTTCTGCCGATATGTGGCACGCCGCAGCTCGTCGGCAGAGGCGGGGTAGTGCAGTGCCCTCAGCGACTGTGCCAGAGGCATGAGTGCGAGGCGTTGTGTCAGCGAAGCGGGCAGGTAGTCGGCTCCTATGCTGTCTGCCGTGTCCGAGGTGCTTGCTGCTTCTATCTTGCCGATGAGCGTCTTGGTGAACTTCTCCATGGCGCGGCTGTTGATGCCGGCCCGCTTCATTCGGTCGGTGGTGTGGTAGTAAGGCTGCAGCCCCATCTTGCCGAGCTGAAGGTTCTCGGCGGGGTCGAGGTCGGGATGTGCTATGTTGAGGCGTCCGTTGAAGATATTGGGTCGTCCGAAGGCTATGAGAGCTTTCCCGGCAGTATATTTCTGCCTGATCCACTTGAAAGAGTTGGCCTGAAACCATACGAAGTCAATCACGCCGCGGCCATCAGTGAAGTGTGCTACGAGACGCCGCTTCCGTCCCTCACCCTCCTCCTCGTAGCTCAGGATTTCGCCTCGCAGCTGCACGAAGGGCATGTCGGCCGTTAGTTCGTGGATGTAGTAGAGCCGTGTGCGGTCGATGTGCTTGTATGGGAAATAATGCAGAAGGTCGTTGAACGTGGCAATATGTAGCTCTTCGTTCAACAACTTGGCTCTCGCCGGGCCTACTCCGGGCAGGTAGGATATGTTAGTGTTGAGGTCTATAGGTGTCTGCTGTTGATGATGGTGTTGGCTATGGCGATGTCGAATGGTGTCGTCAGTTTGATATTCTCGGTGTTGCCCTCCACGAGGTGCATCCTGTTTCCGAGAGCCTCCACTACGCTGGCGTCGTCGGTGAAGGTGTCGAGATATTGTTGTGTGTATGCTCGCTTCAGGAGGCGTGTGTCGAACACCTGTGGTGTCTGCACGAGACGGAAGAGCCTTCGGTCGCGTGTTACCGATGTGCCGTCGGCCAGCTCTCGCAACGTCTCTACCACGGGCACCACGGGCAGTGCTGCTCCATACTGTGCTGCTGCACTGAAGGTGTTGCGTATGACTTCGGCGCTCACGAACGGCCTCACGCCGTCGTGAACAGCCACGAGGCCCTCGTCGTCGGTGATGGCCTGGAGTCCGTTGGCCACGCTGTGGAAGCGCGTCTCACCTCCGGCCACTACGGTGTGAGCCACGGTGAATCCGTGTGCCTTGCAGGTGTCGCGCCAGTAAGGTATGTGCTCCTCTGGCAGTACGAGTATGAGGCGTATGCCTTCGATGGCTGTCGCGAAAGCCTCCAGAGTGTGCATCAGCACCGGCCTCCCGCCGATGTTGAGGAATTGCTTTGGGATGTCGCTTCCCATACGCAACCCTTTGCCTCCGGCCACGATGATTGCCGAGAGTGTGCCGGCGGTGAAGTCCGCCGGCACATAGTCTTCGTGAGTGTCGTTGTGTAAGGCACCGTTGGCGGCAGTGCCGCTGGTCGCGTGTGTGTCGTTGTCAGACATGGCGATGTGGGGCTATTTCACCTCGTTCCAGAGCATGCCGGCGCGTAGCTGGTCGGCCGTCTGTCTGTCCTTGAGGTGTTCCACGATGGTGTAGGCGAAGTCGAAGACGGCGGCCGGGCCTTTGCCGGTGATTATGTTGCCGTCCTTCTCTACGAGTGCCCCGGTGCATGTCGCCCCCTTCAGCTCGGCCTCAAATCCCGGATAGCATGTCGCGCGCTTGCCTTCGAGCAGTCCGAGTCTTCCGAGCACGAGTGGTGCGGCGCAGATGGCAGCCACGGGTCTGCCGATATATACGTGGTCGCGCAGGCGTTCGATGAGTGTCGCGCTCTCTGCCAGATTTATGGCACCGGGCAAGCCTCCGGGCAGGATGAGCATCTGTGCCTTTGCGAAGTTGACCTGCGAGATGACGTCGTCGGTCTCTATGCGTATGCCGTGAGCACCGGTGACGATGCGGTCGTTGGTGATTGAGACGATTTGCACGTCGATGCCGGCTCTACGCAGGATGTCGGCAGTGCCGAGGGCTTCAATTTCCTCGGTGCCGTTGGCGAAGAAAATATAGACCATGGTGGTGTGTGGTTTTTAGAGGTTGCTGATGTGTCTTATGGTGTGTCCTGTTTCAGGCAGTTGAGGTATCGGCGAATGGTGTCTTCGAGTCCGAGGTACAATGCGTCGCAGATTAGTGCGTGCCCTATGCTCACCTCGTCGGTCCACGGTATCTGCTGTCTGAAGTATGCGAGGTTCTGCAGGCTGAGGTCATGCCCTGCGTTGAGTCCGAGTCCGAGTTCGCGTGCTGCCTCTGCGGCGCGAATGAACGGTGTGATGGCATCCCTGCGCCCTGTCTCGAAGGCCGTGCCGTCGTGCTGTGCCGCTGCGGCGTAGGCTGCGGCGTAGGGCTCGGTGTAAAGCTCGACGCGGTCGGCGCCGGCACGTCGGGCGTATGCCACCATTTCCTCGTCGGCACCGACGAAGATACTCACGCGTATGCCGGCTTGGCGGAAGCGTGCCGTGACGTCGGTGAGGAAGTTGAGGTGCGTCCGCGTGTCCCAGCCGTGGTTGCTGGTAATCTGGTCGTGGCCGTCGGGCACGAGTGTCACCTGTGTGGGGCGTGTCTCGAGTACGAGGTTTATGAACTCAGAGATGGGGTTGCCCTCGATGTTGAATTCTGTGGTGAGCAGAGGCTTGAGCTCGCGCACGTCCTGACGTCGGATGTGCCTCTCGTCGGGGCGGGGATGCACGGTGATGCCCTGTGCCCCGAAACGCTCACAGTCTAGGGCCACCTTCAGGACGTCGGGGTTGTTGCCGCCACGTGCGTTGCGCAGTGTGGCCACCTTGTTTATGTTTACGCTGAGGCGTGTCATGTCTGTGTGTTGTTAGAGTTGTGTCTGTTGCGTGATGATGGTTGTGGATAGTGGCAGTGGTGTTGCCTTTGCAAGCGCAAAGATATGCATTATTCTCGGAATGGACGTAGGGAAATGTCTTAAAGTTATTAAAATGTGGCATAAAATGTGTCGCTGGCAGAAAAAAGTGTGCTCGCGTGTCCTCGCTTTGGCCTAAAATGCGTAACTTTGCAGCGCAAAATTTATATTGTAGAATCCTGTGAGCGTACTTAGCTTTGCTATCTTCGGCAACATCTATCAGGCCAAGAAGGCCGTGGCGGTTCAGAACATACTGTCGATGCTCGACGAGCGCGGCGCCCACATCGGCATCGAGGAGCGCTTCCTGTCGTTCCTGCGCGACGACTTGCGCATCGTCATCCCGCAGACGGTGGAGGTCATCCACGGCGACGCTTTCACTGCCGACGTGGCTCTGTCTGTCGGCGGCGACGGCACATTCCTTGAGACAGCCCGCCGCGTGGGCAGCAAGGGCGTGCCCATCCTGGGAGTCAACATCGGGCGTCTGGGCTTCCTGGCCGACTATGCGCCGTCAGAGCTCGTGAAGGCCATAGATGCTGTCGTTGACGGCTGTTTCCAGACTGAGGAGCGCTGCGTGCTTCAGCTTGAGTACGACCATGGCCGTCCCGAGGGCTACCCCTTTGCGCTGAACGAGGTGGCCGTGCTCAAGCGCGACATGTCGGCGATGGTGAGCATACGTGTGGAGATCAACGGCGAGTACCTCACCACATATCAGGCCGACGGCCTCATCATAAACACCCCGACGGGCTCCACGGGCTATGCCCTGAGCGTCGGCGGCCCTATCATGCAGCCTGGCAGCCACACCCTGGGACTTGTCGCAGTGGCTCCGCACTCCCTCAATGTACGTCCGCTGACGCTCACCGACGATGCCGTGGTGACGTTGCGTGTGAGCTCGCGCAACCATCAGTTCCTGGTGTCGATAGACGGTCGCTCGGAGAAGTGCAGCGAGGACGTGAGCCTCACCGTGCGCCGTGCTCCCTACTATATCCGCGTGGTGAAACGTCCCGGCCAAAGCTTCTTCAGCACGCTGCGTACGAAGCTCATGTGGGGTCAGGACCCGAGAGAATGACACAACCCTAACAAATAAAGATAAGTAACTGCTCATATTTAGCTCATCGTGAGGAACCACAGATTTCACAGATGCCACAGATCCTTTTCAGCCCCTAATCTGTGTGATTTGTGGGTTGAATGAGATGATTATGTTCATCAACTTAGAATCCTAACAACAAATAAAGCACAACAGAAATGAAAAGAGTATTGACATTGGCGCTTGCTGCCCTCGTGCTTGCCTCCCCGGCATCGGCACAGGAGGACGTCGAGCGCAGTGACTGGTCGTTCAACACGCGGGTGTGGTCAACCAACTACTGGACCTACCTGCTCACCAATGTCGCCAGCATGGCGGTGAAGGGCATCTTGTATGTCGGTGACACCGAGCGCATGGATATGGTAGATCGTTTCGTGCCTACTGCCGACCTTGTGTTTCCCATCGGTATGCAGAAGGACGGTTTCGGCGACAACAACATCTATGGCCCCTACCACCGTGCCTGGTCAACGCCCTTCAAGCGTATGGGCGATTTTGCCGCCGGTGGCGACGTTTCATGGTCGCCGTGGTTCGTAGGCCTCTATGCGGGTTGCTATTTCAAGAGTCAGGAGATATGCTTCCAGGATCCTCAGAAGTACCTTCGCGGCTACTATGTCCAGCCGCGTGCCGGCATCTCTCTCAACTTCGGGCGTCGCTACAAGTCGTTCATCGAGGCCGGCATGTTCTACGACTTCACCACGGGCTATGGCGGCGACTATGCGGGTGCCTGCCGCGATATGCTCAAGGACGGCTTTGGCCTTGACTTCGCCATCGGCTATACCCGTCGCAGTGGCCATAGCAAGTTCCTGTTGCAGTTCTCAATGCCCCTGCACGGTTTCCTCAACGAGGATTTCGTGGCACCCGACGGCACGAAGATCCACGACGGCATGAAGCGTCGTGTGGGCTATATCATGCTGACTCGACGCATAATGTTCTGATGTAACTTGTAATACGCGTTCTCGCAATGGCAATTCTACGGTGGTTCGGGCAGATCTTGTGGCAGGTGCGTCTGCAGTCGCTCATCAACATGCTGAGCGGCGTGACGCGTGTGGCCTTGGACTTCGCCTTCATCTGGGCCACGAAGCAGACCATCGACATTGCCACGCATTCTGCCTCCGGCACGCTTTCCGGCGCCGCCGTGATGCTCGTCGTCATCATGGTGGCTCAGCTGTCGCTGGGCTATGCCGGCCGCTGGGTGGCGGCGTTGCTGGGCGTGGAGGCCCAGAACCGTATGCAGCGTCGCATCTTCGAACATCTGTTGCGCAGTGAGTGGCGTGGTCGCGAGGTGCGCCACAGTGGCGACGTGCTGAACCGCCTCGTCAGCGACTGTAACACCGTGGTAGGCATCGTCACCGACACGCTGCCTCAGGCCATTGCTGTCGGCGTGCGTCTGGTGGCGGCCTTCGTGTTCCTTTTCTCGCTCGACCCGATGCTCGCCGTCGGCGTGACGCTGATACTGCCCGTGTTTCTCGGGCTTAGCCGTGTCTATATCAGGCGTATGCGCGCCATCACGCGTGAGATCCGCACGACAGACAGTCAGATACATTCCACACTGCAGGAGAGCATCCAGCATCGCGTGGTGTTGAAGACGCTGGAACGCATCGGCACGATCTCCGACACGCTGGCCTCACAGCAGGCCCGTCTGCGGCAGCAGGTGCGTCGCCGCACGCTGTTCTCTTCGTCGTCGAACCTCGTTCTCAACATCGGCTTCGGAGGGGCGTACCTCTTCACCTTCCTGTGGAGCGTCTTCCGCCTCAGCCAGGGCACCATCACGTTCGGTATGATGACGGCCTTCATCCAGCTGTGCGGCCAGATCCAAGGTCCTTTCCGCGAGATGACGCGCTTCATCCCCGCCATCATCGGCAGCTTCACCGCCGCCGAACGCCTCATGGAGCTCGAGAGCGTGCCGGAGGAGGCTCTCGGCGACCCGGTACGCTTTGATGGTGAGACAGGCATCCGTGTCACCGACGTCAGCTATTCTTATGGCGGCATGAGCCGTAAGGTGCTCAGCCACCTCACCCTGGACTTCCCGCCAGGCTCGAGCACCGCCATCCTCGGCGAGACGGGTGCCGGCAAGACGACGCTCATACGTCTCATCCTCGCCCTGCTGCGCCCCGAAGGCGGCAGCCTTGAGATGTACTCTCCGGCCGACGGCGGACGTGCCGAACCTGTGTCGCCCCGCACGCGGTGCAACATCGTGTATGTGCCGCAGGGCAACTCCCTCTTCAGCGGCAGCATACGCTGGAACCTGTTGCTCGGGAGGCCCGATGCCACCGATGCCGAGCTGCATGATGTGCTCGACATAGCGTGTGCCGACTTCGTGGCGACTCTGCCCGACGGCCTTGACACTGTCGTCGGCGAGGGTGGGGCAGGACTCTCCGAGGGTCAGGCCCAGCGCATCTCCATCGCCAGGGCACTGCTGCGCCATGGCAGCATACTGCTCCTCGACGAGGCCACCAGCGCCCTCGACCATCAGACAGAGGCGCGGCTCATCCACAACCTCATAGACTACCACCGTCACCTGGCCATGCGTCCCACGCTCATCTTCATTACCCACCGGCAGGCGGTCGTAGATTACTGCTCGCAGGTGCTCACGCTCATGAAATACGCCTGATGCTCATACGTTTCATCAAGAATTGGACATTACCGCTGGCCATTGCTGTCGGCACATGCCTCTATCTGCTCTTCGCCAATGTCGGGGCGCTGCAGCCGTCGGCGGCTGTGCTCGGCCCGGTGTGTGAGACACTGCTGCCGACATCCATCTTCCTCACCCTCTTCGTGACATTCTCGAAGGTCGATTTCCACAAGATGCGCCTCCACCGCTGGCAGGCCGTCATCCTCGGCCTGCAACTCGTGCTCGTGGCCGTCGTGGTGGCCGTCGTGTCATGGCTCAAGCAGCCCGGCGAAGTCGTCATGCCTGGCAGCACGTCGTCTGGCGAGATGGCTCTGCTGTTCGAGGCCGTCCTCATCTGTGTCATCGCGCCCTGCGCCTCGGCATCGCCCGTCGTGACGGCAAAACTCGGCGGCGACCTCTCACAGATGACGGCCTTCGTGCTGCTGTCGTCCACGGTGGTGTCACTGCTCATACCGCTGGTGTTCCCACTCATAGAGCCACGTCCTGACATGGCTTTCCTGCCTGCCTTCACAGCCATCTTCCACAAGCTGGCCACCGTGTTGGTGCTGCCGCTGCTCCTCGGAGCCATCGTGCGCCACTGGGTGAAGCCTCTGTACGAGTGGTTCGTCAACACCCCCGACCTCGCTTTCTATCTCTGGTGCTGCTCGCTCGCCATCACGTCGGGCATAACGGTGAAGAACATCGTGCACAGCGAAGCCACGGCCCAGCTCCTTGCTGCCATCGCCGTTCTCTCGCTGATAACGGCAGTCATACAGTTTGCCATCGGGAGGGCAGTGGGGCATCGCATGCACCGCCCCGTGTGCTGCGGGCAGGCCATGTTCCAGAAGAACACAGGTCTGGCCATCTGGATCGCCTATACCTATCTCACCCCCGTGGCGTCCATCGGTGCCGGATGCTATGTGCTGTGGCAGAACCTCATCAACAGCTATGAGCTTGTTAAATGTAAAAAATGAAATGTAAAATTGTTTATGTTACGCTTTATTTCATGGAATGTAAACGGGCTGCGCGCCTGTGACGGCAAGGGCTTCCGCGACATCTTCGCTTCCCTCGATGCCGACTTCTTCTGCCTTCAGGAGACAAAGATGCAGGCCGGTCAGCTCGACATCGCCTTCCCCGGCTATGAGAGCTATTGGAACTTTGCCGACAAGGCAGGCTACTCCGGAACGGCCATCTTCACGCGCCACACACCTCAGAGCGTGCGCCTCGGCATGGGCATCGACGAGCACGACCATGAGGGCCGAGTCATAACGCTCGAATATCCCGGCTTCTACGTCGTCACCGTCTATACGCCCAACTCGCAGGACGGCCTGCGGCGTCTCGACTACCGCATGAGGTGGGATGATGCCTTCCGTGCCTATATCCTCGCCCTCGATGAGCGCAAGCCTGTGCTCGTCTGCGGCGACATGAATGTTGCCCATCAGGAGATAGACCTCAAGAATCCCAAGAGCAACCGCCGCAATGCCGGCTTCACCGACGAGGAGCGCGACAAGTTCACGCTGCTGCTCGATGCCGGTCTCACCGACACATGGCGCAGCCGTAACCCCGATGTCACCGATGTCTATTCGTGGTGGAGCTACAGGTTCCGTGCCCGCGAGAAGAATGCAGGATGGCGCATCGACTACTGGCTTGTGTCGAATCGCATAGCCGACAAGGTCACGGACGCACGCATACATACCCAAATCCTCGGCTCCGACCACTGCCCCGTTGAGTTAGACTTAGACTCATGAGTGGCATTTAACTCTTTTTAATCTCATGTGAGCGAGCTTTTTCTTGGAGATTGCGTATCTTTGTCGCCGATTCTAAACTCTTTTGACCATCACAATGCGAAAAGCACTCTCCATCATAGCCCTCGTGGCGGCGGCAGCTGTAGGCACTATGCACGCACAGACCGCCAGAAACATCACGCTCGTTGAGGACATTGACATCACAACGCCCGTCGGCACGGTGCCGCGCCTGCCCTACCGTGCATGGGTAGTATATGACGATGGCACCTCGGGCTGGCGCCAGGTGCGTTGGAATGCCTCGTCGCCCGCCGTAGAGCAGGCCCTGGCTGACGCATCGCGTAACCCCGCCGGCAGCAGCTACGACGTGCAAGGCTACATCACGGGCGACAATGCCACGACCCAGGGTCAACCCATTTCAGCGCATGTCCGGGTCGTGGCCTCCGACTATGCCGCCCCCGACCGTCATCCCGTGGCAGAGCCGTTGCCGCTCGACAAGGTGCGCCTGCTGGGCTCGCCCAGTGGCGACGACGCTTCAGTGCTGGTGCCCAACCGCCTCACCGCGAACCGCGACCTCGACATTGACCACCTGCTGAGCCTCGACGTGCGTCAGCAGCTCTACAATTATCGTGACACATACGGCCTGCCCACGGAGGGCTATCCCGAGGCCGACGGGTGGGACTCGCCCACTACGAAGCTGAAGGGTCACGGCAGCGGCCACTACATGAGCGCCCTGGCCTTGGCATACGCCTCATGCCCCGACAAGGCCCGGAGACGTCAGCTGCTGGAGCGCATACGCATCATGGTAGATGAGCTGCGCAGATGCCAGGAGCGCACCTTCGTCTTCGACGACAGCCTGGGACGCTACCGCGAGGCCCGCGACCTGGCACCGGAGAGCGAGCTGCGGCAGCTGCAGGGCACGTGGGCCGACTTCGACCGCTACAAGCATGACTACTCCCACTACGGCTATGGCTACCTCAACGCCATTCCCGCCCAGCACTGTGTGCTCATCGAGATGTACCGTGCCTACAACAACGAGCAGTGGGTGTGGGCTCCCTACTACAGCGTGCACAAGCAGCTGGCAGGGCTCATAGACATCGCCGACTATGTCGATGACAGAACGATAGCTGCCAAGGCACTCCTCACGGCCAAGGACATGGGTCTGTGGGTGTGGAACCGTATGCACTACCGCACCTTCGTCGATGGCAGCGGCACGCAGGAGCAGCGCCGCTCGCGCCCCGGCAACCGCTATGAGATGTGGAATATCTACATCGCCGGCGAGGTGGGCGGCATGGCAGAGTCGCTGGCGCGCCTCTCGACGATGGTGGCCGACACGACCGACAGCGCACGCCTGCTGGAGGCTGCCACGTGTTTTGACAGCCCCGCCTTCTTCGACCCGCTGTCGAAGAACATCGACGCCATACGCACACGTCATGCCAACCAGCACATACCGATGATCACGGGTGCGCTGTGGGCATACCGTGCCGGGGCACGACCCTACTACTACAACCTCGCCGAGAACTTCTGGACCCTCATCCAAGGGCGCTACCGCTATGCCATGGGCGGCGTGGGCAACGGCGAGATGTTCCGTCAGCCATATTCGCAGATACTGTCGATGTGCACCAACGTCGGCACCGACTGGCGCGACCGCAGCACGTATCCCGAGCCTACGCTCAACGAGACATGCTGTGCCTACAACCTTGCCAAGCTCACCAAGGACTTGAACACCTACCACCCCAACGACGCCCGCTACATGGACTATTACGAGCGTGTGCTCTACAACCAGATCGTGGGCTCGCTGCGCCATGACGACTATGCCGTGCTCTACCAGTATGCCGTGGGGCTCAACGCCTCCAAGCCATGGGGCAACGAGACTCCGCAGTCAACATGCTGCGGCGGCACCGGCGCAGAGAATCATGTCAAGTATCAGGAGGCGGCCTATTTCGTCGGGGGCGACACGCTGTGGGTGGCCCTCTACCTACCTACGGAGGCAGAGTGGACGGCCAAGGGCGTCACCATCCGTCAGACGTGCCAATGGCCTGCCGAGCGTTCGCGCCTCAGCATAGCCTCCGGCCGGGGACGCTTTGCCATGAAGCTGCGCGTGCCATACTGGGCCACCGAGGGCTTCGACATACGCCTCAACGGCCGTAGCCTACAGCAACGCTATCAGCCCAGCTCATACGTCACCATCCCCGTCCGTCAGTGGTCGCAGGCTGACAGCGTGGAGGTGGTGATGCCCTTCTGCCGCCATATAGACTACGGCCCCGACAAGATGGAGGTCGCTGCCACAGGACCCAACCACCCGGCCACACGCTTCCGGCCCGAGTGGTGCGGAGCCGTCATGCGCGGCCCACTGGTGATGGCCGCTCAGGGCGTGAAGACGTGGGACGAGGCCACCCTGGACCTCCGCTCCGGCGACACGCCGCTCCGGCGCCTCGCCGACAACATGGTGCCCGACTATGCCGCCGATGCCGGCGTGACACACTACTTCCGCATCCTGCTGCCCGGCACGCCGGTGCCTGTCGTCTCCGAGGCTTCGGAGACGGGAGCCGACGACTCGCGCCTCAAGGAGGCCATGCAGGTGGCACGCAGCCGCCGCGATGCCCAGCAGGCATGGCACGCCATGACCGTCAAGGTGCCGGAGTATGCACCCTGGGCTCCACATGGCTACGCCCGCATGATGCAGCAGTATGACGCTGCCCGTACGCTGTATGACGACCCCGACCGCAGCAGCAGTCAGGCCGCCATCGACGAGATGACGACGTCGCTGCTTGCCGCCATCAACACCATGCGTCCGGGCAACTTGCCAGAGCTCGAAGACCTCGACGAGCTGCTGCCGCTGCTCACACGGGCACAGGCCGTCACTGACGCCACACCCGCTCTGCGCGAGGCCGTAGAGTATGCCCAGATGGTGGTGAAGTATGTCAGCGACGGCAGCGGCACGGCCGACATGATAGCACGCGCCACACGCCAGCTCCGCGAGATATTACCATAACACAAGCACAAACATAGAAACACAACAATGAAAGTAACCATCGTCCAACACAACATTATCTGGGCTGCGCCGGAGAAGAACCGTGAGGCTCTTGAGGCCAAGTTCGCTGAGCTTGACGCCACAGACCTCATAGTACTGCCAGAGGTGTTCACCGCAGGCTTCGGCACGCTGCCCGAGGTCGTGGCAGAGCCCGAGGAGGGCGGGCCGACACTGGCTTGGATGCAGCAGATGGCAGCACGCCATGACTGCGCCGTGAGCGGCAGCGTGCCCGTCGTCGTCAAGAGCGACAAGCCGCGCAGCAACGATGCCGTGGTTGATGGCCACGTGATAGAGAACAACTTTGAGAGACCCAACATACCGTGGTCGAGGTTCGTCAACCGCTCATACTTCGTCAAGCCCGACGGCTCGTATGCCTTCTACGACAAACGCCACCTCTTCATCTACGGCGGCGAGTGGCCATACTCGTCGGGCGACAAGCGCACCGTGGTGGAGTGGCGCGGCGTGCGCTTCCTCCTTCAGGTGTGCTACGACGTGCGCTTCCCCCTCTGGAGCCGCAACTTCGGCGACTACGATGTCATCCTCTACTCCGGCAACTGGCCCACGTCGCGCATCGGGCAGTGGACGGCGCTGCTCCGTGCACGCGCCATAGAGAACCAGGCATACGTCGTCGGCGTCAACCGTGTCGGCACAGACCCTCTGTGCGACTATCCCGGGGCATCTGTCATCGTGCATCCCTACGGCTACGAGATTGCCGACTGCGGCGACCGCGAGTGTGCCGAGTCGGCCGTGCTGGAGATCGACAAACTGCGCACCCTGCGCGAGCGCTTCCCCGTGCTCAAGGAGCAAGACCCCATCGAGGTCATCATGAAGCTGGCCAATGATGTGAGAGGAAGCGAAAAGATGAAAAATGTGGAATGTGAAATGTAGAATGTGAAACATTATATATATGAAACGACTCCTTCTCGGCGATGAGGCAATAGCCCTCGGAGCCATCCATGCCGGACTCTCGGGCGTCTATGCCTATCCCGGCACCCCTTCAACAGAAATCACCGAGTTCATACAGGCCGATGCCACGGCCCGCGAGCGCAGGCTGCACTCCCGCTGGTGCGTCAACGAGAAGACGGCCATGGAGGCCGCCCTCGGCATGTCGTTCATGGGCAAGCGCGCCCTGGTGTGCATGAAGCACGTGGGGCTCAACGTCTGTGCCGACCCCTTCGTCAACAGCGGCATGACGGGCGTCAACGGCGGCGTGGTGGTGCTCGTGGCCGACGACCCCTCCATGCATTCCAGCCAGGACGAGCAGGACTCGCGCTTCTACGGCAAGTTCGCCATGATACCCACCTTCGAGCCGTCGTCACAGCAGGAGGCCTACGACATGATGGCTGCCGCCTTCGACTACAGCGAGGCGCAGTGTCTGCCCGTCCTCATGCGCGTCACCACACGCATGGCTCACTCCAGGGCCGTGGTCAACGTGGCCGACGAGCCCCGTCCGGAGAATGCCATGAACTATGACGCCAAGGCTGCCAACTGGGTCCTGCTGCCTGCCAATGCGCGTCGCCGCAACGACATCGTCACGGCACAGCAGGCGCAGCTCGAAGCCGATGCCGCCGCGTCGCCATACAACGTGCTCGACATGCCGGCCCCCACCGATGGCGCAGCGCAGCACCCGCTGGGCATCATTGCCAGCGGCATAGCCTACAACTACGTCTGCGAAGCCATGCGCACGGCACCCCGTGACTCACGTCGCCTCCCTGTGCTCAAGGTGTCGCAATATCCGCTGCCCAAGACCCTCGTGCGACAGATGCTCGGCGCCTGCCGGCAGGTGATGGTGGTCGAGGAGGGACAGCCGTTCATCGAGGAGCAGGTGCGCGGCGTCTTCGAGAGCCGTGACATCCTGGGACGCCTCACAGGCCAGCTGCCACGCACCGGCGAGCTCACCCCCGACAGCGTAGCGGCAGCCATCGCCGCCAACGGCGGCCTGCCGGCTCCCGACAGCCACTGCCCTTCATCACCCTGCGCATCGGAGGCATCGGCTGCCGCCACACTCGTGGCCCCGCGCCCGCCGCAGCTATGCCAGGGCTGCGGACACCGTGACGTATATACCGCCCTCAACCAGGTGCTGGCCGACTACGACAACGCCCGCGTCTTCGGCGACATAGGATGCTACACCCTTGGGTTCCTGCCGCCCTACAAGGCCATTCACTCATGCGTGGATATGGGCGCCAGCATCACCATGGCCAAGGGCGCTGCCGACGCCGGACAGTGGCCGGCAGTGGCCATCATCGGCGACTCCACCTTCACACACAGCGGCATGACAGGCCTCCTCGATGCCGTCAACGAGAATGCCGACATCACCGTCATCATCTCCGACAACCTCACCACGGCCATGACAGGCGGCCAGGACTCTGCCGGCACCAACAAGTTCGAGGCCATCTGCCTCGGACTCGGCGTGAGCCCCGACCATGTGCGCGTCGTCGTGCCCCTGCCAAAGAACATGCCCGAGATCACCGACATCCTCCGCCAGGAAATCAACTACCACGGCGTGAGCGTCATCATACCCCGCCGCGAGTGCATACAGACCTTCAAGCGTCATGCCAAGGCCAAGGCGCGTCAGTGACCGTCACATCCACAAACCTCACTCACAACCTCACATTCACAACCTCATGAAGTGCGATATCATACTGTGTGGCGTCGGGGGCCAAGGCATCCTCAGCATCGCCACCATCATTGGCCAGGCTGCCATGGACGAGAACCTCTACATCAAGCAGGCCGAGGTTCACGGCATGAGCCAGCGCGGAGGCGACGTGCAGAGCAACCTGCGCATCAGCTCCGAGCCCATCGCCTCCGACCTCATTGCCAAGGGCAGGGCCGACGTCATAATCTCCATGGAGCCTATGGAGGCTCTGCGTTACCTCCCATACCTCGCCAACGACGGATGGGTCATCACCTCCACGGCACCCTTCGTCAACATCCCCGACTATCCCGACACGGCACAGCTCCTCGACACCCTCGGCAGGCTGCCACACGTCGTGGCCATCGACATCGAACAGCTGGCTAAGGACAACGGCGTGCCACGCTCGGCCAACGTCATACTGCTCGGCGCGGCACAGAAAGCCCTCGGCATCGACTACGACAAGCTCGAGGCCGCCATACGTGCCGTCTTCGGACGTAAGGGCGACGACATCGTAAGTGCCAACATCAAAGCCCTCGGCATAGGCCGGCAGCAGGCCTGAACGTCATGCCCATGCAACTCTGTCTCATACGTCACACCAGCGTGGCCGTGCCGCCAGGCACGTGCTACGGCTGGACCGATGTCCCCGTCTCCGACAACTTCGAGGCCGAGGCACGTGTCTGCAAGGCTCAGCTCGGCAACCTGCATTTCGACAGCGTATATACGTCGCCCCTCTCCAGGGCACGACGTCTGGCCGACTACTGCGGCTTCGCCGATGCCATCGTCGAGCCGCGGATGCGCGAGATGAACATGGGCGACTGGGAGATGCGACCCTTCGAGGGCATCACCGACCCCGAGCTGAAGGAGTACTTCGACCACTACCTCGACGCCCCCACCAAGAATGGCGAGTCCTTCCGCGACCTCTACCGGCGCGTGGCAAGCTTCCTCGACGACCTCAGGCAGGGCGGGGCACAGAGCGTGGCAGTGTTCTGCCACGGCGGACCCATAATGTGTGCGCAGGTATATGCCGGACTCATCCCCTTGCAGGAGGCTTACTCGCACATACCGCCATACGCCAGCGTCACTCACCTCACGCTATGAGTTGACAATATAGTCAACTTGTCAACTTGTCAACTCGTCAACTTGTCAACTCGTCAACTTGTCAACTCGTCAACTCGTCAACTTGTCAACTCGTCAACTCTCAACTCTCAACTCTCAACTCTCTCATCATGGTAAACAGATTTATCCTCAACGAAGTATCCTACTTCGGCCCCGGAGCACGCAAGGAGCTGCCCGGCGTAGTGTCACGTCTCGGATTCAAGAAGGCACTCGTAGTCACCGACAAAGGCCTCATGCGCTTCGGCGTAGCCAAGATGGTGCTCGATGTCATGGACGAGGCCGGCATAGCCTACGACATCTTCGACGACGTCAAGCCCAACCCCACCGTCGGTAATGTCAAGGCAGGCATCGAGGCCTGCAAGAATGCCGGAGCAGACTTCATCGTGGCCATCGGCGGCGGGTCGAGCATGGACACCGCCAAGGGCATAGGCATCGTGGTGCGCAACCCTGAGTTCAGCGACATCGTATCGCTCGAGGGCGTGGCCGACACCAAGAAGAAGTCGCTGCCCATCATAGCACTCCCCACGACGGCAGGCACCGCCGCCGAGACTACCATCAACTACGTCATCATCGACGAGACGCGACAGGCAAAGATGGTATGCGTGGATCCCAACGACATACCCTGCGTGGCAATCATCGACGCCGAACTCATGTACTCGCTGCCGAAAGGCCTCACGGCAGCAACGGGCATGGACGCCATGACGCACGCCATCGAGGGCCTCATCACCAAGGCCGCCTGGGAGCTCTCCGACATGTTCGAGGTCAAGGCCATAGAGATGATCTACAAGTACCTGCCCTTGGCCGTCGATGAGCCCACCAACCCCGTCGGGCGCGACGGCATGGCCGTGGCACAGTATGTCGCGGGAATGGCATTCTCCAATGTCGGGCTCGGCGTCGATCACGGCATGGCCCACCCGCTGTCGGCACTCTTCGACGTGCCACACGGCGTGGCCTGCGCCATGCTCCTGCCCACGGTGATGCGCTTCAACATGCCTGCGGCCATCGACAAGTATGCCGACATCGCCAAGGCATGCCACGTCTATGAGGAGGGCATGACGCCACAGGAGGCTGCCGAGGCAGCATGCCAGGCCATAGAGCGGCTCAGCGAGCGCGTAGGCACCAACAAGCGCCTCTCCGACCTCGGCATCACCGAGGCCGACATCCCAGCCCTCGCCGACCAGGCCATAGCCGACGTCTGCACACCCGGAAACCCCAGAGAGGTCACGCGCGACGATATAGTGGCCCTCTACCGCCAGATTCTCTGACCACCACGCCCTGTCTGTGGTGAGCCACCCCTGCGGGGGTAATACCACAATGGCAATACGATTGTCGAGGCCGAACCCCGCAGGGGTGGCTTATTCACTGTATCAATGTGGTGAGCCACCCCTGCGGGGTTACTGAAGCTTGCGAAAGTTGAGTTAATTAATGGAACAGGCCATCAGGTCATCGTTGCAGGTATTTCTTGCCGTTCCTGATGATGATGCCCCTTTGTGTGCCTGTCTGCTGCCGGCCGGAGATGTCGTGGCAGACATCGTCGGCCGCGGGCTGGCGGTCGGGCATAGCGGTGCTGACGCCCGTCAGCAGCTGGCGCATGTCGTCGCGCGTCAGCACATAGTCCTGCGCGAAGGCATCGGCCCACCAGGCGGCATCGGCGCTGCCGGGGGTATAGGTATATTCCTGACCGTCGTTGGTGGGCACGTTCCAATGCCACATGCACCCCACGACGCCGCCCTGGCGATGCCAGCTGACCACGTCGGTGACGTTGGTGTAGTCGATCCATCCGCCTTTCTGCGAATAGACATGATGTATGAAGTCGAAGTAGTTGATTGCCGGCCACTTGCCCGTGTGCTGATACACCCACTTGGCTTCGTTGAGGTTCCAGTTGACGTTGGCGATGATTCCGGAGAGGGTCTTCTTGCTGTAGATGTCGCGCAGGCACTGCAGCAGGGCCTGCGCCTCGGCGGAGCGCTGTGGCGTGTCCTGAGCCCGGGCTGAGGGGCAGAGACAGAGCAGCAAGATGAGGATGAGCTGTCTTGGTGTCATGGGAGAGGGGGAAGATGTTTTTGGATTATTGCTCCTTGAGGGCTGTGATGTCGCCTATGCTCACTGTGCCGTCGGTGCCGACGGCGACGTGAGCCTTGAGTGTCGGCATGTCATCATAGGCCAGCACGGCGCTGTCGGCGAACTTCACGCCCGGCGTGACGAGCAGGCAGGGTGTGTCGCCACTGAGGTCGTAGCATAGCTGTTCGCCGATCCACAGCGGCCGGGCAGTGTCGATGTCGCCCATGTCGGCGACGCTGTCCGTGACGCTGGCTATCTGGCGCTCGCCGTCGTAGAGGGTTATCTGGCTGCCGTCGGTGACATAGCCTATGCGCTGGCAGAGCTGCTGCTGAACGGCATAAGGGTCTATGTCGGCAGAGATGTAGGCCGTGTCGTTGTCGTGGAAACGTATCTGGCAGAGCCGCTCCACCTGCACGCCGCTGCCCTCCATGGCGCTGCACGTGAGCCACAGCACATCGTGGGCGGCGTCGTAGCGCGCCTTGGGCTGGCGCGAGTTGCGCAGGTGGATGAAGGTGGTGGAGGTGCTGCCTTTCACCACGACGATGCCGTAGCCCTCGGTGGGAGTGGCGTCGGCCTCGCCGATGGCATCCACGCCGATGTCGTGCGACGTGTCGCTCATGATCTCATAGTTGTGGAAACGCTGCGCCTGCGTCATGGCCTCGGCGAGCCTCGACGGTGCAGAGTCGGGCTCCAGCGGGCCGTCCAGCGTGCCTGCGACATAGGAGCACTCTGCGGCACGGCCGTTGCGGCAGCTCTCGCAAGAGCTGAGCCAGAAGCTTGTGCCGCAGAGCAACAGGATGGCGGCAGGCATCCATGTCTTTATCTTTCTCATGTCAGGTAGAGGGTAAGTTGGTGTGATGCAATTCTTGATTCTTCACTTGCGACAGAGATATGCCACGACGGCCCCGGAGATGTTATGCCACACACTGAAGATGGCGCCGGGGACGGTGGCGAGCGGGAAGGCGGCGAAATGCAGCGTGGCGAGGCTGGAGGCGAGGCCTGAGTTCTGCATCCCCACCTCGATGGCGATGGCACGCTTCTTGGCCTCGGAGAGCCCCAGGAGCCAGGCCGCGAGATATCCCAGGCCCAGGCCTGCGAGGTTGTGGAGCGCCACCACCACTACGATGACAGCCCCTCCCGTCAGCAGCTTGGAGGCGTTGGCGGCGATGACGATGGCCACGGTGAACGCTATCGCCATCGAGGAGAAGGCCGGCAGATAGTCGGTGGCGGCCTCAGTGGCCTTGGGCCAGAGGGCCTTGAACGTCAGACCCGCCACGATGGGCACGATGACCACCCACAGGATGCTCAGGAACATGCTGGCGACATCGACGTCGATATCCTTGCCCGCCAGCACCCACGTCAGCAGAGGGGTGAGCAGCGGGGCCAGCAGCGTGGAGACGCCTGTCATGCCCACGGAGAGGGCCACGTCGCCCTTGGCAAGATAGGTGATGACGTTGGAGGCCGTGCCGCCGGGGCAGCACCCCACCAGCACCACGCCCAGCGCCAGGGCCTCGTCGAGGGCGAACAGCCTCGACAGGCCCCATGCCAGCAGGGGCATGATGGTGAACTGTGCCAGACAGCCTGTCATGATGTCACGCGGACGGCTGAAGACGACCTTGAAGTCGTGGAGGTTCAGCGTCATGCCCATGCCGAACATCACCACGCCCAGCATATAGTTGATGGTCGTGGGGGGGATGTCGTCGAAGACTTCAGGGAAGGCCAGGGCCAGCAGTGCTGCTGCCAGCACCAGCAGGCCCATGTATTTGGAGATGTAGTTGCACAGTGCCTTCATGATGTGTGCGGGTTATGTGTCTTTGTCTTTCTTCATTATACCTTATTTGATTACAACTTTCTTGCCGTTGGCGACATAGATGCCTTTGCCGACATGCGGGGTGCGGCTGCGTGCCGAGCCAGAGGTGTCACCCACGCGCTGACCGGCAAGGTTGTAGATGGCGGCGTCGCCTGCTGCGGCATCGCCGTCGGTCGTGGCGGTGATGCCCGTGATGTCGGCGAATACGACGTTGAGGTTCTTGACCTGCGTGGAGCCTGCGGCGAGGTAAGCCTTTCCGGCTGCAACGGTGCCGGAGCCTACGGGCTGGAACTGTATGCTGCCGTCGTCGTTGACGGCGAGCACATATAATGTGTTGCCTGAGATGGCATCGTAGGCTGTCGCTGCCGTGGCATTGCCGCGGAGCGAGCCCTGAGGTGTCGTCGAGCTGGCGAGGGTGGGGATGGCATAGCTGCCGGCGGCGCCCTTGAGCACCACGCCGGTGTTGGCGGGCACGTCGGTGACCTCTGTCAGCGTCACGATGTCGCCGTCCAGGGTGGCGGTGTAGGCCGTGACGCCTTCCATGGCGGCGAAGTTGAGGGCCAGGGGTGTGAAGAGCGTAGCCCATCCTGCGGGGCCGATGGCTACGGGGTAGCAGGTCGTCGTGCCGGTGATGTAGATGAGGTCGAGGCCGTTCCTCGAGTCGCCAGAGGCCAGCCACTTTACCTCAGTGGGTCCGCTGAGCGTGAAGTCATGGGTGTGCTCCATCCAGTTGCTGGCTCCCGTGACGGCATCGTCGTAGTCGGTGTCATAGCGGAACTTCAGCGTGAGGCCGGCCGTGTTGTTGGAGTAGAGCACGGTGTTGGCCGTGTAGGTGCCGGCGGGCAGCGTGACGAGTGCCACGTCGGCAGAGGCGTAGCCGCACTGTGCGTTGGACGAGCGGATGAGCATGTTGGTGCCGGCGCTCGTGGCCGTGGCGCCCGCGATGTCCTCGCCCTCGGCATAGAAGCATACGTTCTCGGCCTTCTTTGTGGCATTAAGAACGACTTCCTTGTTGTCGGCATCCAGAGTGAAGGTCGTGCGGTAACCGCCGCTGGTCTTGTCAACGGCATAGAGAGTGGTGCCGTCGAGGCAGAAAGCCTTGTAGGCCACGGTGACGCTCTCCTGCTCATAGCCGGAGCCGCTGGCCAGCGTGGCGCCGGTGGATGTCTTCAGGGCGTAGCTGTAGGTGGCGGCTTCGGCCACGGCGATGTCAAACACGCTGCCGTCGGTGTCCACCGTGACGGCGTCGGGTTCGCCGGCGGCCCTCTTGTATTTCACGCCGTCCTTCCAGAGATAGGCGTCCACGGGCACCTCTGTGCCCACGGCGACGATGGCGGAGGTGGTCTTTACGATGTCGTTGCCATCCTTATAGTTCATGGTGTAGGTCGCCAGCTCTGACTTTACTTCCTCCTGGGTGACGACGATGGTGGTGAGGTAGTTGGCAAGCGTCCAGTTGACGCTGCCGCCACGGGTGAAGCCGGTGGAGACGCTGTTGAAGGCCTTGCCGTTGAAGGTGCCGGCCACGAGGGCGGTGCGGTCTGTGCCGTCGAACCAGAAGGACTCCACGCTCTTGGTGGCCGTGTTGAAGACGACCTTGATGTGCTTCGTGTAGGTATTGTTGTAGTAATATCCCAGTGCGGTAGTGTTCCAGGTGATGCCGCCGTCGGTGCTGACGCGCATGTTGTAGGTGCTGTTGATGCCTATGCGGAGGAAGTCGCCGAACTGGATCCAGTTCCAGTTGGCGTCGCGCCCCGTTGCGGTGGCGAAGGTCCAGTCTGCTTCGTAGGTCACCTTGTAGTTCTTGCCGATGGCGAAGGACTTGGAGAGGTAGGTGGCAGAGCCGTTGCCGCTGGCACCCAGGCCGTTGACGGCATCAACCGTCACGGCAGAGCTGGCGTTCCAGTCGGCCTTGTCGCTGTCCTTCCATTTGCCGACGTCAGCACGCGAATAGACCTGCTCCGAGAGGTCTTCGGGAATCTCGGCGATGCCGAGTTCCGGCTCCAGGTTATTAGCGAGCCAGTTGGAGAAATGTGTCTGCATCTCGGCCTTGAGGGTCGCGCCCAGCTTGTCGCCGGGCGACCAGCCGTGGCCGCCGGTGGTGTAGGTCTTCAGCGTGACAGGCACGGAATTGGCCACGAGGGCGTCGTAATAGACCTTGCCGTTGGTCAGCGGCGGCACGGTGCCGTCGTCGTCAGAATAGGTGATGTAGGCCATGGGGGCATTGGCATCGACATGCAGCTGGTTGCTGTACTCCTGCACCAGCGCGGCGGAGGGGTTCTGGCCCAGCAGCTCGTCGATGGAGCCCTGGTGCGTCTTGCCCGCCTCCATCGTGATGACGGGATAGAAGAGGATCTGGAAGGCAGGGCGCTCGGCGCCCTCGGTGTGTGTGGCGATGGTGCTGGCCAGGTGACCGCCGGCCGAGAAGCCCATCACGCCGACATGCGTGGGGTCGAGTTTCAGCGTGGAGGCGTTGTCGCGAAGGTATTTCATCGCGGCACGGCCGTCGGCAAGGGGGCCGGAGTGGTTGCCTTTCGGCAGACGGTACTTGAGCACGGCCAGCGTGAAGCCACGCTCGTTCATGAACGATGCCCAGTCGCTGCCTTCCTTCTCGTCGGCGCGGTAGGCATAGCCGCCGCCGGGGCAGGCGATGACAGCACAGCCGTTGGCCTTGGAGGCATCGGCCTGGAAGATTTCCAACGTGGCGCCCGTGGAGAGGGTAATGGTCTCGCTGGCAGCAAGGACGCTGACAGTGGTCAGCAGCGTCAGCGCCACTGAAGATAACAAGTACCTAATATTCATACTTTTGCAGTTATATGATAAATGATTAATAATAGATGATTTCGTTTAATTCGGCGATAATTGGCCGTAAAATTACAAAAAAGATTTAACAAACTCACCTTTTCTGCTGAAAAACTTTGACGGAACATGATTTGTCACTACTTTTGCAGCGACTAACCTCAGCAACAGTATCACGATGAAAGGAAAGTACCTCAACCCGAAAGCAGACCTGACTTTCAAGAAAATATTCGGCGAGCACCCCGACCTGGTGATGAGCCTGCTCAATGCACTGCTGCCCCTCGACGAGGGGAAACAGATTGATAGCGTGGAATACCTCACGCCGGAACTCGTGCCAGAGACCCCCCTCAAGAAAAACAGCATCGTTGACGTCCGCTGCCACGAGACCGGAGGACGCCATTTCATCGTGGAGATGCAGATGAACTGGAACGACGAGTTCAAGCAGCGCGTAGTCCTCAATGCTTCCAAGGCTGTGGTCAAACAACTCGACGCGAACGAAACCTACGACCTGCTGCAACCCGTCTATTCGCTGAACCTCATCAACGACACGGGCTTCGACTCTGCCCTCGACGATTTCTACCACGACTACGCTATCGTCAACGTGGCACACACAGACCGCATCATCGAAGGACTGCGCTTCGTCTTCGTGGAGCTGCCCAAGTTCTTCACCAGCAAGCAGCAGGGACTGCGCATGCCATCGCCCATCGCCATGAAGAAGATGGCAGTCCTCTGGCTGCGCTTCCTCACAGAGATAGGCAAGAACACTGAGGAGGCACCAGCAGAACTCCTGGAGAACCCCAACACTTGCAAAGCCCTGAAGATTATAGAAAAAGCAGCCTACACAGAAGGGCAGCTGCTCGCCTACGAGGAATTCTGGGATGCCGTCAACAACGAGCGAGTGGCCGTAAAAGGAGGTTACAAGAAGGGATTTAACGCCGGACTGGCCGAAGGACATGCCGAAGGATTCGCCATCGGGAAGGAAGAAGGAAGAGCAGAAGGAAGAGCAGAAGGAAGGGCGGAAGGAAGAGCGGAAGGAGAGCTGCATGCCGCCACCGAACAAGCACGCCGCATGAAGGCCGACAATATGCCCGTGGAACTTATTGCCAAATATACCGGACTCACGCCCCAGCAGATCGAGCAACTCTAAAGGCACTCTGCGCACCCGCCGTTCTGTTCAACGTGCAGCACGACGGAGACAAGACCATCACCCGACACCTTAAACGAAGCCCTGCGGAACTTCTGCGTCCGCAGGGCTTCATGCTTTCGTTCAGACGTTGCAGGCAGCACCCGCTTTGTCCATTATGAACTCTTAATTATGCATGGTGAATTATGCATTGTGCATTATCACCATTCAGATGCGCTTCTGCGCCAAGGCTCACTCGCTCCAGTCGTCGTCCCACACGTTGTAGTCGCTGGTCTTTGCCGATAGATTCATAGCCGCGATTCGCCTGTGGTGAGCTGTATAACGAATTTATGTGCGGAATCGTGCTGCCTGCAGTCACCAATGCTGTCGGTGTGTTATTGGAGAGATAATGAACATTGGCAAACAGGCAGCAAGACAACCTCTGTATATCCGCTGAGTTCCTCTCCTTGGTGAATCCCCTGCATCGCCAAGGAGATGCACCATTATCCCCCAGGGGAGGTGCTTGTCCCACGTTCGTGGGCTAATCATCCCACGTTCGTGGGCTAATCATCCCACGTTCGTGGGACAAGTATATCCCCTTGGGGATGAAGGTGACTTTTCCTGATTTCACTAGACACTTTTTCTCTTCATTAGCTGAAACAGTAG
>CAMVIB010000039.1 GCA_947167455.1 uncultured Prevotellaceae bacterium
CACTTTATTCTTGATTAGCTCAAGCTTTACCAACCGGAAAAATCCGCTGAGCCGCAATATTGCAATAACCTTATAACACGAATGTATTATGGCAGACAATAATTGGCTATCAAAGATTGGAGGCTTCTGCGTCGCCTGTGCCATGTTGGGGACAGGTGTAGCTAAGTGTGTGCAAGATAATAATAAGAACACACGCTACGCCTCGGAACCTACTGTGCCGACTGTGAAGGAAGAAAGCGAGTATGAGACAACACAAAGAACCTACGATTACAATGGTTACGAGGAAGAAACTGATTATAGCGAATTTGAGGAACAAGCTGATTTTAGCGAAATGGAAGCTGATGTACCCTCTGGACATTATGAATATGTAAAGAAACAAGTTCCATGTCATGTGTGTGATGGGCAGGGATTTACGCCATCTAATCTTACCGCTTCAGGACAAATAAGATGTGGATTCTGTTCTGGAAAAGGATATGAGCAGGTGTTAGAGCAGGAGTGGGTTGAATAACCCTCTTCATATTAATGATTATCAACAAAAGGTTGTGCCCGACACGAATCAGGGTATGAGACAATGAGAAAGAACATTATCGCTATTGCAGTCGCAGTCGCTAGCGTTTGCGCAGTGGCACTAGCAACGAGCAGCGAGGTCAATGCCAAGGAGAACAACGTAGAAATCGCTGGTGCCGGCGACGGCCATTGCACGAAGTGCGGACTCAGGAACGGGCGTTACCGCTGTCCTGCTTTCCGCCCGTTCAAGGGACGTCCCACCGATTGCCGGTGTGGGCATGACAAGCAGAGTCATGCATGGCGAAATTAGGAGGACAAACGATGCGTGCGGGTAACACCACTGGTTATCCACAAGCGTAGGTGTTTGGCGGTACGACTGCAGATAGTAGAATGTGACTATCCTGAAGCGTACCGCCAAAGAGACCGCAACGCGGTCTTCGCTCAATAACCGAGGGTACGAGCGTAGCGAGCACCCCCGGATAACAAGCGCTATAGAGGCAAGCACTCTGAAAGAGTGCCCGAACAGCGTAATGGGCGACCCCTTCAGGGTCGATGTTCACCTTTTTGTCCCTATCCGGGGGTACTGCGCACCCCCGGTTATTGAGAGGAGACGCTTCCAGCGTCTTGGTGGTACGATTGCGGATAATCATTAAAAATAAGTTTGCAGATAATCATTAAGTAGGCGAAGAAAATTAGTAAGTGAGCAAAATTTATTTACACAACCAATAGTAATGACACTGAAAATGTAAACGCTCAATAACCATTCGCCCGCACAGCCTACATATCCTCCAGAGACAGCAAGCCGAGGTGGATGGTCAGCTTCCGCAGTTCCGGCGTCTGACTCAGCATATTCTCCACCTTCTCACGAAATTCCTTCTCATTGTATCTGTAGCCCTGCTTTTTCAACTCGTATATCCATGCTTCCTTGGCAACAGGGTCAACGACTATCAGGTCTATCTCATTGTCGCCTCGTCTGTCCCACCATTTGCCTACAATATAGCGGCCTTGCTCCTGAAACTTCGTCAAGAAGTAGCGCTCCATCATAAAGCCCGACACGCTGCTATAGTCCCGACGGATGATGCCGTCAAGAGCCTTCAGCGCCTTGTTCTCCACCAGTGCCTGGTACTTGTAGAAGAAGCGGAACCAGAAGGTCAGGAAACAGTCGTTGAGCGTGTATCTCACCTTCTTGCTATTCTCCTTGGCATAAATGGGCAGCGACTTGGTGATGACCTTGTAGTAGTCTTCCAACTTAACCATATACGGGCCGATGTTGTGATTGCCAAGCTCGTTCTCAATCTCACCACGTGTCTTCAGTCCACTGGCTATGCATGCCAGGATGGAGAAGTAGGTGACGTAGTCTGTGCCAAACTCCTCAATGAGTATGTTCTTTCCCTCGTTGATAAACGGCGAGTTCTCTTCTGTCAGTACGCCCAACATATCGTCACGGCGGGTCTTGCCCCTGTCGAGCATCAACGACACATACCATGGAACACCACCCGTGATGCTGTAGAGAGTTAGCAAGTCCTCGGGGGTGTAGCTGGGGTTGAAGTCGGCGAGAATGCGCTTGAGCACGTCGGTCGTGAACGGTTGAAGAGTCATACTTTCGTTGGCACGGCCAAAGAGCGGTTCTTCGTAGTCCTCAAAGATTTTCTTCATCAGCGTGAACACAGACCCACTGATGACGAGGTTCAGGCGGCTCTTGCCCTTATGCAGGTCCCAGTCGCGCTGGATGTCGCTGAAGATGGCGGGATTCACCTTAAGGAAATTCTGGAATTCATCGATGACGAGTGTGAATGGACTACTCTCTGACAGCTGAAGCACGAAGCGGAACACCTCAGAAAAGGAGGCCGGTGTGCCGAGTACCGGAACATGCAACTTCTCGCGTATCTCGCGCACATAGTCCTGGCAGAGCAGTGGCTCGGCCTTCTTTCCCACGAAGAAATACAGCACCGTGTCATCGCCGCAGCGCAACGAAAGCTCTGTCTTTCCGATGCGTCGGCGACCCATGAGCACGGTCATGCGTGCCTCGCGTCGGCTCTGCTGAAGCACATCTCGCAGCGTCTGCTGCTCGCTCTCCCTGTCATAAAACTTCATGGGCTACTGAATAGTATTGGCCATTACTGTAATGGCTATTACGTTTGCAAAGGTACGAAAATCTGCCCTTCCGCCAAACAAAATCGGTAAAAACTTCCGCTTTCGATGCTATTTTGTGCACTTCGCCCTGCCCATGACCCGGTTTCTACACAACGGCATCCGACAAAGCGGGCGCCCCATCCCTACGGATAAGGTCGCCCACAATCTATGTAATCAATAACATTGAGGGGGCAGTCCCTGATGTTTTCTCAGCTGTCGCCCTCGACGAGGGCATCTACTCCAGGTAGGTGTAGCCGTAGAGGCCTGCGCGGTAGTTGGAGATGAACTCCTTGCCCTCGCTCTCGGTGATCTTGCCGTCCTGCACGGCGCGGCTGACCCATATCTCGAGGCGTCTGACGAGGCGCTTGGGGTCGTACTGCACGTACTCGAGCACGTCGGCCACCGTCTCGCCGTCTATGACCTGCTCGATGTCGTAGCCGTCGCGATCCACGGTGATGTGCACGGCGTTGGTGTCGCCGAAGAGGTTGTGCATGTTGCCCAGGATTTCCTGGTAGGCTCCCACGAGGAATACACCGATGTAGTAGTGCTCGTCGGGCTTCACGGGGTGTAGGGGTATGTAGTTGGTCTGGTGACCTCCGTTGACGTATGTGGTGATCTTGCCGTCGGAGTCGCAGGTGATGTCCTGGAGTGTCGCGGAGCGTGTAGGCTGTTCCTGGAGCCGCGCTATGGGCATTATGGGGAAGAGCTGGTCGAGGGCCCAGGAGTCGGGCATGGACTGGAAGAGTGAGAAGTTGCAGAAGTACTTGTCGGCCATCTGCTTGTCGAGTGCGCGGAGCTCGTCGGGGGCGTGCTTCTGGTGGTGTGCCAGCTCTGCCACCTCGTGGCTTATGGCCCAGTAGAGCGACTCTATCTGTGCGCGTGTCTTGAGGTCTATGATGCCGTGGCGGAAGAGGTCGAGGGCCTCCTCGCGGATGTCCTCGGCGTCGTGCCAGTCTTCGAGCAGCGAGCGCGAGGAGAGCTTGTCCCATATCTCGGTGAGGTCGTGCACGAGCTTGTGGTCGGAGGGTGCCGGCTGGAAGTCCTCAGGCATCTGCGGCGCTGTGACGCTCTCGAGGACATCGACGATGAGCACGCTGTGGTGTGCGGTGAGTGAGCGTCCGCCCTCGGTGATGATGTTGGGGTGCGGTATGCCGCTCTGGTTGGCGGCCTCGACGAGGGTATATACGCAGTCGTTGACGTACTCCTGTATGCTGTAGTTGACGCTGGACTCGGAGTTGCTGGAGCGTGTGCCGTCGTAATCGACGCCGAGGCCGCCTCCGCAGTCTATGAACTCTATGCCGAAGCCCATGGCATGGAGCTGGACGTAGAACTGTGCGGCCTCTCGCAGGGCGGTGCTGATGCGTCGTATCTTGGTTATCTGGCTGCCGATGTGGAAGTGCAGGAGCTTGAGACAGTCGCGCAGCCCCATCTCGTCGAGCAGCTGGAGTGCCATGAGGAGCTCGGAGCTGTTGAGTCCGAACTTCGAGGCGTCGCCGCCGCTCTCGCTCCACTTGCCGGAGCCGTTTGCGGCGAGCTTGATGCGTATGCCCAGGTTGGGCCTTACGCCGAGGCGCTGTGCCGTGTCGGCAATGATGCGTAGCTCGGGGAGCTTCTCTATGACGAGGAAGACGCGCTTGCCCATCTTCTGTGCCAGGAGTGCCAGTTCGATGAAGTTCTGGTCTTTGTGGCCGTTGCAGATGATGAGCGAGTCGCTGTCCATGTTGGTGGCCAGCACGGCGTGGAGCTCGGGCTTGCTGCCTGCCTCGAGGCCGAGGTTGTAGCGTTTGCCGTGGCTGATGATCTCCTCCACGACGGGCCGCATCTGGTTGACCTTGACGGGGAAGATGATGAAGTGCTCGGCCTGGTAGGCATACTCCTTGGCAGCGCGTCGGAAGCACTCGTCGGTCTTCTCGATGCGGTTGTCGAGGATGTCGGGGAAGCGCAGCAGCATGGGTGCCGTGACGTGGCGCTTGGCCAGCTCATCGACGACGTCCTGCAGATCGACCTGCACGCCGTTCTTCTTTGGTGTCACATAGACGTGACCTTTCTCGTTGATGCCGAAATAGTTGACTCCCCAGCCTTTGACGTTGTAGAGTTCCTCGGAGTCTTCGATGCGCCATTTCTTCATAAGCTCATGATGGTGTTGATAGCCTTGCGGGCATGTTGTGGGTTATGGTGTGTCAGCCTCGACCTAAATGCCGAGCTGGTGCCGGAGTGCGGCAACGCTCTTGTCGATCTCTTTGATGCTGTCGAGGAGTGTGATGTCGAAAGTGTGCTTGGCCTTGGCGTAGAAAGGCTCGCGCTGCGTTAGCGACTCGCGCACGTAGGCTTCCACCTCCTCGGGGGTCTTGTTGAGCAGCAGCGGCCGTATGCCCTTGCCCATGCTCAGGTGTGCGGTGAGCACCTCGGGTGTCGCCTTGAGATAGACGGTGTCGGCCAGGGAGTTCATGTAGTCCATGTTGTCGAAGAAGCACGGTGTGCCGCCTCCGCAGCTCACGACGACGTTCTCGAACTCTGCCACCTCGTGGAGCATGCGTCGTTCGAGGTCGCGGAAGCCCTCCTCGCCGCGTTCGGCGAAGATGTCGGGCACGGAGCGGCGGTAGCGCATGGAGATGTACCAGTCGAGGTCGTAGAACGACACTCCGAGAGCGGCGGCGAGTGGTTTGCCGATGGTTGTCTTGCCGGCGCCCATGTAGCCGACGAGTATGATGCGTATCACTGGAGTTTCTGTGTGTTATTTTTGTGTGTTGATGAGTGTTTTCGGGTGTCACTGCTGCTTGCGTGTGAAGCGTCGTCCCGAGGTCTTGGGGCGTCCGGCCTGCTCGCTGATGATGTCCATCACCTCCTTGTAGGTGAGCTCGGCGGCACGGTCGTGCATGGCCTTGGCGATGCGGTAGTTCTCGCCCTTGTAGGTGATGTAGGGTCCGAAGCGTCCTGCTATGATCTCCAGGTCGGGGTCTTCGTCGAACTGCTTGAGGTGCCGTTTCTGCTCTGTCTGCCGGCGTTCGACGATGAGCTGTATGGCCTCGTCGAGGGTGATGGCGAGGGGGTCGGCCTTGTCGGGCAGCGACACGAACTTCTTGTCGTGGAGCACGTAGTTGCCGTAGCGCCCGGTGCCGATGACGACGTCGGAGTCCTCGAACTGGCCCAGTGTGCGCGGCAGGCGGAAGAGGTCGAGGGCCTCTTCGAGGGTTATCGTCTCCAGGCTCTGGCCCCGTCGCAGCTGTGCGAAGCGGGGCTTTGCCTTGTCGTCCGACGAGCCTATCTGCACCACGGGTCCGAAGCGTCCTATCTTCACGCTCACGGGCTGTCCGGTCTTGGGTTCCGTGCCCAGGACGCGCTCGCCGGCGCGGTGTTCGCTCTTGGTGTTGATGCTGTGGTCGATGTAGGGTTCCAGCTCCTGCCAGAAGTGGCGTATCATGCCGTGCCACTCCTCCTGGCCCTCGGCGATGCTGTCGAAGTCCTTCTCCACGGCGGCGGTGAAGTTGTAGTCCATGATGGTGGGGAAGTTCTCCACGAGATAGTCGGTGGTGACGATGCCGGTGTCGGTGGGCAGCAGGCGTCCGCGCTCGGCGCCCGTCACCGTCGTGCGCTGCTCGCTGGCGAGGTGTCCGTCGGGCATGAGGGTTATGATGTCGCACACATGCTCGTCGCCGGGTTTGTCGCCGCGCTCGACGTACTCGCGCTGCTGTATGGTGGAGATGGTGGGTGCGTAGGTCGAGGGTCGTCCTATGCCGAGCTCCTCGAGCTTGCGCACGAGGCTGGCCTCGTTGTAGCGCGGCGGGCGCTGTGTCCATCGCTGTATGGCCTGCACCTCTATGCGCTGGAGTCTCTGGCCTATGGCGAGTGGCGGCAGTATGGATGCGTCGTCGGCGTCGTCGGCATCAGAGCTCTCCACGGTCTCGCGATAGACGCGCAGGAAGCCGTCGAACTTCACCACCTCGCCCGTGGCCACGAACTGCTCCGTGCGCCCGCTGATGCTGATGGTGGCGGTGGTCTTCTCGAGCTCGGCATCGGCCATCTGGCTGGCGATGGTGCGTTTCCACACGAGGTCGTAGAGGCGTCGCTCCTGCGGGTTGGCATCGTCGAGCTCCGTGCGGTCGATGTAGGTGGGCCGGATGGCCTCGTGGGCCTCCTGTGCACCTTTGCTCGAGGTGTGGTACTGGCGCGTCTTGACGTACTCCTCGCCCATGAGCTGGCCTATGACGTCGCGGCTGGCTCCTAGTGCGAGCTGCGAGAGGTTGACGCTGTCGGTACGCATGTAGGTGATGAGTCCGCTCTCGTAGAGGTGCTGCGCCACGAGCATGGTCTGCGCCACGGGGAAGCCCAGCTTGTGGGCCGCCTCCTGCTGCAGGGTGCTGGTGGTGAAGGGCGGTGCCGGCGTGCGCCGTATGGGTCGTGTCTGGATGTCGCTGATGGTGAGGTCGGCCTTGGCGAGCTCGTTGAGGAAGGCCTCCACCTCGCCGCGCTCGCGGAAGCGGTGGTTGAGTTCGGCACGCAGCTCGCCGCCGTCGGGCAGGCGCAGCAGTGCCGTGACACGGTAGGCGGCCTCACTGCGGAAGGCCTGCACCTCGCGCTCGCGCTCCACGATGAGTCTCACGGCGACGCTCTGCACGCGTCCGGCGCTGAGTGAGGGCTTCACCTTGCGCCAGAGCACCGGCGAGAGCTTGAAGCCCACAATGCGGTCGAGCACGCGGCGTGCCTGCTGGGCGTTGACGAGGTCCATATCCACCGTGCGCGGCGTCTCTATGGCGTGGAGGATGGCAGGCTTGGTGATTTCGTGGAAGACGATGCGCCGCGTGGTGGCAGGCTTCAGGCGCAGCACCTCCTGTAGGTGCCACGAGATGGCCTCTCCCTCGCGGTCCTCATCGGATGCGAGCCACACCACCTCGGCACCCTTGGCGTTCTGACGTAACTGGCTTACGATGTGCGCCTTGTCGGCAGGAACTTCATATTGGGGCTCGAAGCTGTCCATGTCGATGCTGAAGCTCTTCTTCCGCAGGTCGCGGATGTGGCCGTAGCTCGACATGACTTTGAAGTCCTTGCCGAGGAACTTCTCAATGGTCTTGGCCTTGGCAGGACTCTCTACGATGACGAGATTCTTTGACATAGTTTTGCGATTCTTATGTGATTTCGGGCGCAAAACTACAACAAAAATCGATAACTACACCTTATTATATATAGAAAATTTGTCTCTGAGGCATAAAAATGTGCAAATCAGGCAGCCCGCCGCCACAAGGAGAGCCGTCGTGGTGCCTCCGAGCGCGGCCGTGAGCGTCGTCTGCGGCGGTGCGAGCAGTGCGAGCAGTGCGGCGAGGCTGTTGTTGACGATATGCATGGCCATGGGTGCTGCCAGCGAGCATGTGTGCCTGTAGGCGGCGCCGAGCAGCAGTCCGAGCAGCAGTGCGGCGGGCATCTGTGCGGGGTTGGCATGTACGAGTGCGAAGATGGCCGATGCCCACACCACGGCCCATGGCGATGCCGCGCCGAGGCGCTGCTGCAGCGCGCCCTGCACGCCGCCGCGGAAGAGCAGCTCCTCGGCCACGGGGCCGAGGACGCACACCGTGAACAGCCCCAAGGGGTTGTGCATGATGGCGCGGAAGTCGTGCTCGCCCACCCAGTCGGGGAGCCACGAGAGGAACACCTCCTGCACGATGTTGACAGCCACGATGACGGCCGGTGCGGCGGCCACGAAAGCCAGTGTGTGGCGCAGGAGGGGCTGTCGCCAGCCGTCGGCGAAGCTCTGCCACGTCAGCTCGCGGGGCCGCAGCATGAGGAACGCTGCCACCGACAGTACGTTGGCCGTGACGAGCGACATCACGAGAGCGCCCGTCGTGCCGCCGCTGCCGAGCAGGTTGGCAGCGATGGCCACGGCGCCTCCCGCCAGCTGGCAGACGATGAAGACGATGATGTATAGCCAGAAAGGACGTGACATAGTGAAAGATGATTATCAGCGATTCGAGTTCCGGGAGTAACCCCGCCTGTGTGCGTGTGTCAGCTCTGTGCAGGCCCGGCGGCGCCTCCGCCCAGGAGCCGCACCACCTCGTCGCGGTCGTGGCGGAGCTGTCGCGCCAGCTCCTCCGTGCTGCCGAAGCGGTGCTCGTCGCGGAGGCGTGCCCTGAAGTTCACGCCGACGTGGAGGCCGTAGATGTCGTCGTGGAGGCCTATGATGTGTGCCTCGACGGTGACGCGGGCGGCAGGCGCGGCGATGGTGGGGCGTGTGCCGATGTTCAGCATGGCAGGCAGCTGCCGGCCGCCGGGCAGTGTCACCATGGCGGCATAGACGCCTCCGGGCGGCAGGATGGTCTCGGGGTGCAGCGCCTCGAGGTTGGCAGTGGGGAATCCGAGGCGCCGCCCTATGGCATCGCCGTGCACCACACGTCCGTACCACGTATATGCATAGCCGAGCATGGCGTCGGCACGGGCGAAGTCGCTGCTGGCGATGGCACGGCGTATGGCGCTGCTGCTGACATGGCAGGGCACGCTGTCGAGCTCGGTGGCGCGCACGACGCGTATGCCCGTCTCGCGGCCGTAGCGCACGTAGTCGTCGAAGGTCTCGCCGCCCAGCGGACGCCCGAAGTGGTGGTCGTAGCCTATGAGCAGCGTGTCGATGTTGAGTTGTTCGCGAAGCACATACTGCATGAACTCGCGGGCCGTGAGGGCGGCCATGGCGGGGCTGAACTCCATGCACCACATCTCGACGTCGCGACGGAGGTAGGCGAAGGCCTCGCGCTTGCCGGCAGGGGTGCTCAGCAGAGCCACGGGGGGCTCGTCGGGGCAGATGGCGTCGTGGGGATGGCGGTCGAAGGTGAGCATCACGGCCTTGGCGTCGCGGCCGCGGTTGAGCTGGACCAGCTGCTGTGCCAGGTGGCGGTGGCCGAGGTGGGCGCCGTCGAAGAAGCCTATGGTGGCGGCGCGGGGGGCGGTGACCACGGCATCGTTACAGCTGCCGCCGCTGCCATTGTCGGGCAGCATCTTCCGCAGGCAGTCGGTGACGAATGCCCGCTGCCACATGCGGGGATGCGGTATGCGCAGCTCGGGGCTGTAGATGACGAGCCTGTCGCACAGGAGGATGTCGATGTCGATGACGCGGTCCTCATAGTGGCCGCCCACGGTCTTCGACTCGCGGCCCAGCTCGCGCTCTATCTGCTGCGTCACGGCGAGCACCTCGCGCGGGGCGAGGCACGACGTCGCCTCCAGGGCGCAGTTGAGGTAGCGGTGTGTGCTCTGGTAGCCCCAGGGCTCTGTCTCTGCCATCGGCGAGCATGACGTCACACGCCCCACGCGCCGGCTTATGGCATCCATGGCCTGACGCATGGCCTGCATGCGCCGTCCGATGTTGCTGCCGAGCGAGAAGGTATAAGTGTATGTCTGCCCAGACGATGACATGATGTGCTGCGGATGGTGTTAATCCGTGAGGATGAGCATGGCGTCGCCGTAGGTGCCGAAGCGGTAGCGGCTGTCGCGCAGAGCCTCCTTGTAGGCCGCCATGACGAGGTCGTAGCCGCCGAAGGCGCAGGTGAGCATGAGGAGTGTGGAGAGCGGGAGGTAGAAGTTGGCCACCATGGCCGTGGCGAGGCCGAAGTCGTAGGGCGGGTATATGAACTTGTTGGTCCAGCCGTCGAACTCCTTAAGACGCATGTCGGCACCGATGGCCGTCTCCAGGGTGCGCTGCACGGTGGTGCCCACGGCACAGATGCGGTGGCCCTCGTCCTTGGCGGCGTTCACCATGCGGCAGGCCTCGGCGCTGACGTGCAGCTCCTCGCTCTCCATCTTGTGCTTCGAGAGGTCCTCAACATCGATGTCGCGGAAGTTGCCCAGGCCGCAGTGCATGGTCACGAAGGCCATGTTGATGCCCTTGATCTCCATGCGCTTGAGCAGCTGCTTGGAGAAGTGGAGGCCTGCCGTGGGAGCGGTGACGGCACCCTCGTGGCGGGCGAAGACGCACTGGAAGTCCTCCATGTCCTCGGGCGTGGCGGGACGCGAGAACACCTGCCGGGGCAGCGGTGCCTCGCCGAGGGCATACAGCGCCTCCTTGAACTCCTCGTGGGGACCGTCGTAGAGGAAGCGCAGCGTGCGGCCGCGGCTGGTGGTGTTGTCGATGACCTCGGCCACCATGCTCTCGTCTTCGCCGAAGTAGAGCTTGTTGCCGATGCGGATCTTGCGCGCAGGCTCCACGAGCACGTCCCACAGCCGAAGGTCGGCGTTGAGCTCGCGCAGGAGGAACACCTCTATCTTGGCGCCGGTCTTCTCCTTGTTGCCCTCGAGGCGGGCGGGGAACACCTTGGTGTCGTTGAACACGAAGACGTCCTTCTCGTCGAAGTAATCGAGGATGTCGTAGAAGTGCTCGCGGTGCTCGATGATGCCGCTCTTGGTGTGGAGCACCATCAGCCGGCACTCGTCGCGGAAGGGTGCGGGGTGCTGGGCGATACGCTCTTCGGGGAGCTTGAATTTGAATTGAGAGAGCTTCATGATGGAATGGTATTGGTTGTTGTGGGTTGGGATGGCAGTGGCGGGAAGCCGTGGGCGTCGAGCCAGGCGGGGAGGGCGTCCATGGTAACGCACTGGCCGATGGCGACATCGCCGACGCGCGTGCGGCGCAGGGCTGTGAGGTGGGCTCCGCTGCCGAGGGCCTGGCCGATGTCGCGTGCCAGGGCGCGGATGTATGTGCCTTTGCTGCACACCACGCGTATGGTGAAGGAGGGGCAGGCGGCGAGGCGCGCATCGGGCGTGGCGGCGGGAGCGGTGAGGAAGAGCTTGCGGCGCATGCCCTCGCGGGGGACGGAGGGGGGAGCGGAGCCTTCGGGGCCGGCTGCCGAGGGTGCGGGGTCTTCGGGGCCGGCTGCCGAGGGTGCGGGGTCTTCGGGGCTGGCGCCTCCAGTGGAGCCGTCGGTAATGCCTGCACTCACCGATGCAGAGGGCGCGGCCGAGGTGTCCGTGGCTGTTGGAGAGAAGCTCAGCAGCTCTATCTCGTCGATGACGAGGGTCTTGGCCTTGAGGCCGAGGGCTGCCTCGGCGGCGGGAGGCTCCTGAGTGGCGGGCTGAGCCTCGGCGGCGGGCTGAGCGTGGCTGCTGCGTGCGAGGTCGTAGGCGCGGTGGCCATCGACCTTGACGGCGGAGTAGGCGGGCGGCACCTGCTCGATGGTGCCCAGGAAGCGTGGCAGGGTCTGCTCCACGAGCTGGCGCGTGATGTGGGCCGTGGGGTACAGGACATCGATGGGATGCTCGAGGTCGAAGCTCGGCGTGGTGGCACCGAGCTGTATGGTGGCCACATACTCCTTGGTGTGGGCCTGCAGCTCGTCGATGCGCTTTGTGGCGCGGCCCACGCACACGAGCATGACACCCGTGGCCAGAGGGTCGAGGGTGCCGGCATGACCCACCTTGAGCTTCTTGACGCCGAGGCGCTTGCACAGCTGCCAACGCACCTTGTTGACGATGTCGAACGATGTCCAGCGCAGGGGCTTGTCGATGCCCAGCACGAATCCTTCCTGCGCGTCCATCAGTCAACCATTGCGAGTGAGTGGCCGGTCCACAGGAGGATGAGTATGGCCATGCCGACGATGATGCGGTACACGCCGAAGGCCTTGAAGCCGTAGCGGGCCAGGAAATCGACGAACCACCGCATGGCCACGAGGGCCACCACGAAGGCCACGACGCAGCCCAGGGCGAGCATGAGGAGGTTGTCCGCCGTGGCCCACGAGGCGTCGGCCTCGTCGCCGAAGAACAGCTGCAGCACGTCAAGGGCCGTGGCGGCGGCCATGGTGGGCACGGCGAGGAAGAAGGAGAACTCGGCGGCGGCGCGGCGCGTGAGCTTCTGCGCCATGCCGCCCACGATGGTGGCCATGGAGCGCGACACGCCGGGGATCATGGCTATGCACTGGAAGAGGCCTATGCGGAAGGCGCGCCGCTCGGTGAGGGGTGTCTGCTCGCTGCCGCCGCCGAAGAGGCGGTCGCAGAAGAGCATGAACACGCCACCCACGACGAGCATCACGGCCACGACCTCCACGCTCTCGAGGAAACGGTCGATGAGGCCGGTCATCTTGCCCACGAAGCCGATGACGACGGCAGGCACGAAGGCCACGAGCAACTTCCAGTAGAAGTCCCACTTGTGGAGCAGGGCCTGCAGGGGTGTGGCGCCGGCGGGCGCCGGGGTGTGGTCGAGGCGGAAGAAGCGCTGCCAGTAGAGGCACACCACGGAGAGTATGGCCCCGAACTGGATGATGATGGTGAAGGCCTTGACGAAGGGCGTGCTTTCGATGCCCAGCAAGTTCTGTGTGATGATCATGTGGCCGGTGGACGATATGGGCAGGAACTCCGTCAGCCCCTCCACGATGGCGATGATGATGGTTTCGAGTACGTTCATTTTTTATTCTAGTTTCTGGAGTAACCCCGCAGGGGTCGAAAGACCACAGGCAGGGGTGAAGTGCGCAGGACGGAATCCCTGCTTGTGAGGACATTAGGTAGATGTAACCCCGTAAGGGTGACACAAGAGTCGGGCCACCGGAAGTGTCGCCCCTACGGGGCTGATGGACTGTTCTCTCTCACAGCTTGCGAAAGCTGAGTCATTGATTCATGATTCTCAACTTACGGTTTTCAAGGCGGGTCCTGTAGAACACACCTTGACTCTCTGTGTCGCAGCCCTCAGTCCTTTGGCCTGTGCATGATGCCATAGACCATGAAGGCGAAGCCGGCGAAGCACACGGCGGGGGCCACCTTGATGCGCATGGCGCTGAAGATGTCGGGGTTGAACTCTGTCTCCGTAGAGCCGGAGCCGGACATGAGGATGAAGCCCAGCACCACGGCTGCCATGCCTATGGCCAGAAGGATGAAGTTGGTGCGGTCGAAGGCGAAGTTGTTCTTTTCCATTGTATTTATTGTTGCATGTTTACGGTTGACCTACTTATACAGCTCGCTCTCGCGCATACGCAGGAAGCGCCCCACGCTGAACCACGTGCACACGAGGGTGAGCAGCAGTCCGCTGACGAAGACGGCACCGAGCATCACGGCCGTCACCTGACGTGTGATCACCGTTGCCACCGAGGCATCGTAGGCCAGCATCCACTCCACGATGCCGACGAGGACTGCCGATGCCACCACCGACGCCACGAGGCCTATGGCCATGCTGCGCAGGAGGAAGGGTCGCCGTATGAAGGCCCACGAGGCTCCCACCAGACGCATGGTGTGTATGATGAAACGGCGCGAATAGACGCTGAGGCGCACGGTGTTGTTGATGAGCACTATGCTGACGAAGGTGAGCAGCAGGGCCAGCACCGCCAGCACGATGGCGGCACGCTGGAGCATGGAGTTGAGGCTCTCGGCGAGCTCGGGCTGATAGACGACGTCGGAGACCTGCCACAGCAGGCGCAGCTCGTCGGCTATGACCTCCAGGCTGTCGGGCTGCGCATACTCCGAGCAGACGTTCATCTCCACGCTTGCCGTGAAGGGGTTCTGACCGAGGAAGTCGGAAGGGTCGGTGCCCATGGCCTCGGTCTGCTCGGCCAGCGCCTCCTCGGCGCTGACGAGGGTCATCTCGCGGGAGTAGGGCTGCAGCGCGAGGTAGCTCATGAGGTCGGCGGTGGCAGTGGAATCGACGTCGTCGTCGAGGATCAGCGTCACCACGAGGTTCTCACGCACGGCCTCGGAGAGGCGGTATGCGCTGAGCGAGCACAGCACCACGAGGCCGAGCAGCAGCAGCACGAGGGTGGTGCTGATGCATGAGGTGAGCCACTGCATGCGGCCGAAGAGGCTGTAGGATGAGGTCTTACTCATTATGCTTTGATGTTTATGGTTTTCGCAGAGACCTAGGATGGCCTAGAGATGCCTAGAGTGGCCTAGGATGGCCTAGGATGGCCTAGAGTGGCGGATGGCCTAGGATGGCCTAGGGTGGCCTAGAGTGGCCTAGGAAGTCTAGGATGGCCTAGAGTGGCCTAGGAAGTCCTAGGATGGCCTAGGAAGCCCTAGGATAGCCTAGGTTTCCTCCTCGCCCTTGAGGGTGGCGGAGCTGCTGGCGGTGATGCGCACGCGCACACGGTCACCGACACGGTGGCTGCCGCGGTCGAACACCACCACGCGGTTCTGCTCCGTGCGCCCGAAGAGCTGGTCGCGGCTGCGACGGCTCGTGCCCTCCACGAGCACCTCCACCGTGCGCCCCACCTGACGCGCGTTGGCCTCGGCAGAGAGCTGCGTCTGAAGGTCTATGAGCTCCTGAAGGCGCCGCAGCTTCACCTCCTCGGGCACGTCGTCGGGCAGGTGGCGTGCGGCGTAGGTGCCGGGACGCTCGCTGTACTTGAACATGAAGGCCGAGTCGTAGCCCACCTCCCGCATGAGGGAGAGGGAGAGCTGGTGGTCGGCCTCGGTCTCGGAGCAGTAGCCCACGAAGATGTCGGTGGAGAGGCCGCAGTCGGGCACGATGCGGCGTATGGCCTCCACGCGCGAGAGGTACCACTCGCGCGTGTAGTGGCGGTTCATGAGATGTAGGATGCGGTCGGAGCCGCTCTGCACGGGCAGGTGTATGTGGCGGCACACATTGGGCTCCTCGGCGATGACGCGCAGTGTCGCGTCGCTCATATCCTTGGGGTGGGAGGTGGTGAAGCGCACGCGCATCTCAGGCACGGCACGTGCCACGGCCCTCAGCAGGTCGGCGAAAGTGCCCTGACGCTCACCGGCAGAGGGGACACCGCCGCCCGGCAAGCCCGCCGACGGACCGACGCCGGGCATCATGTAGCTGTTGACGTTCTGACCCAGCAGCGTGACCTCCCTGAAGCCGCGGTCGCGGAGGTCGCGCACCTCGCGGAGTATGCTCTCGGCATCGCGGCTGCGCTCGCGGCCACGGGTGTAGGGCACTATGCAGTAGTGGCAGAAGTTGTTGCAGCCGCGCATGATGCTCACGAAGCCGCCGATGCTGCCGGCATGGAGGCGCTGCGGCACGACATCGCGGTAGGTCTCGGTGGTGGAGAGCTCCACGTTGATGGCCTTCACGCCAAGCTCGGCCTGAGCGATGAGGTCGGGCAGGGACAGGTAGGCATCGGGGCCGCACACGAGGTCGGCACCATGACGGTCGAGAAGCTCGGACTTCACACGCTCGGCCATGCACCCCAGCACGCCGACGATGAGCTTGCCGCGACGGCGACGCACAGAACGCAGGAACTCAAGGCGCGAGAGTATCTTCTGCTCGGCATTGTCGCGCACGGAGCAGGTGTTGAGGAACACGGCATCGGCATCGTCGAGCGTGTCGCACACCTCATAGCCGGCCATGCCCATGATGGAGGCCACCACTTCGGAGTCGGCAACGTTCATCTGACAGCCGTAGGTTTCGATGTAAAGTTTGCGCATAACGTTCAAAATCGGGTGCAAAGATACAACGTCAGAGAGCCGAAGTCAAGTAAAAACGCAAAAAAGTTCACTCCTTGGCATAAAAACTTGTCCTTTCAGCCCTTCGACTGCAAACTTTTTACTACCTTTGCGCCCGCAAAAGCACCATCGGTCATTATCCAACTAAATAAACCCTAACATTAAATGATCCCCCGCATCACTGCTGCAGAAGCCGCAGCACACATCGAGAACGGCCACACGCTGGGCCTCTCTGGCTTCACTCCCGCCGGCGTGCCAAAGAGTGTCACCGCCGCCCTGGCCGAGAAGGCCCATGCCGAGCACGAGGCCGGCCGCGAGTTCAAGGTCAACATCCTCACGGGCGCCAGCACGGGCCAGAGCTGCGACGGCATGCTGGCCAACGAGCAGGCCATAGGTCTGCGCGCTCCCTACACCACCAACCCCGACTTCCGCCGCCACGTGAACCTCAACGAGATACGCTACACGGACCTCAACCTCAGCAACATGGCCACGCAGATGCGCCAGGGCTACCTGCCATGCCCGGACTGGGGCATCATCGAGGCGTGCGACGTGGAGGTGCATGGCTCCAAGGCCCACATCTTCCTCACCGCCGCCGGTGGCATCTCGCCCACCGTGTGCCGCATGGCGCGCCGGGGCATCTTCGTGGAGCTCAACGCCTTCCACAGCCCCAAGAGCAAGGGCCTGCACGACGTGTATGAGCTGGAGTACCACCCCAACCGCACGCCGGTGAACATCTGCCATCCGGGCGACCGCATCGGCAAGCCCTACGTGGAGGTGGATGCCGACCGCATCTGCGGCATCATAGAGTGCAACATCCCTGACGAGGCACGCTCCTTCAAGGACCCGGACCCCATCACCACGAAGATTGGCCAGAACGTGGCCGACTTCCTCGTCGATAACATGCGCCAGGGCAAGATACCGCCAACGTTCCTCAACCTGCAGAGCGGCGTGGGCAGCGGCGCCAATGCCGTGCTGGGCGCCCTGGGCCACAGCAGCGAGGTGCCCAACTTCAACATCTACACCGAGGTAATCCAGGACGCTCCCATACAGCTCATGCGCGAGGGACGCGTGCTCTCGGCCTCGGCATGCTCGCTCACCGTCACCAACGAGTGCCTCAAGGGCATCTACGACGACATGGACTTCTTCAAGGACAAGCTCGTGCTGCGCCCGTCGGAGATCAGCAACAACCCCGAGGTCATCGCCCGCATCGGCGTGTGCTCACTCAACACGGCCATCGAGGCCGACATCTACGGCCACGTCAACTCCACCAAGATTTGCGGCACGAAGATGATGAACGGCATCGGCGGCTCGGCCGACTTCACGTGCAACGCCTACCTGAGCATCTTCACCTGCGGCTCCACCACCAAGGGCGGCGCCATCTCCTCCATCGTGCCTTTCGCCAGCCACATAGACCACACCAGCCACTTCGTGGATGCCGTCATCACCGAATATGGCGTGGCAGACCTGCGCGGCAAGTGCGCCATGGAGAAGGCCGAGGAACTCATCCGCGTGGCTCATCCCGACTACCAGCCCCTGCTGCGCGACTACCTGCGCCACGCCGAGCGCTACAGCGGCCACACGCACCACTGCCTCAGTGCCGCCTTCGCCATGCACGACACCTTCCTCCGCAAGGGCGACATGCGCCTCACCGACTGGGCTGAGTACATCAAGTGATGGGCGGGGCCGGAGGCCCGGCCCTTCCTCGGCTGCAGTTGCGTATGCCGCCGTACCACGGCGGCCCGGCCGTCCCCGCGCCAAAGGGGCCGCCGTAGTACGGCGGCATACGCAACAGGGGCAAAGCCCCAGGCGGCCAGACAGCCAGGCGGCCAGACAGCCAGGCGGCCCCGCGCCCCCAAGGCGCCTCGCACCAAGGCCCTCCACCCGGAGGCAAATTGTAAATTGTAAATCCGTAAATCGTAAATTGAAGTCATGAACCTATCAGGACGCAGAGAAAGCACCAACGTAGATGACCGCCGCGGCATGAGCGGCGGCAAGATAGCCGGCGGCGGCATAGGAGCCATCGTCATAGCATGCCTCATAGCATGGATGACCGGCGGCGACATCTTCCAGGCATTCCAGTCGGCCGGAGGCCTCGAGGCCATCACCGGCGGCAACGTCGGCGTGCCCACCGAGCAGCGCGAGTTCACCGAGGAGGAACAGGCGCTGGCCCTCTTCAGCAAGCAGATCCTGGCCAGCACGGAGGACGTGTGGGGCCAGGTGTTCGAGCAGATGGGCAAGACGTACATCCCCCCGCGCATGGTGCTCTACACGGGCAGCGTGCAGACGGGCTGCGGCCAGGGCAACGCCAGCGTGGGTCCCTTCTACTGCTCGGCCGACCAGGCGCTGTACATCGACCTCTCGTTCTTCCAGAGCATGAAGAGCCAGCTGGGCGCCGACGGCGACTTTGCCTACGCCTACGTCATAGCCCACGAGGTGGGCCACCACGTGGAGTACCTCATGGGCGACCTCGACCGCTGCCACCAGCAGATGGCCGGCATGAGCCAGACCGATGCCAACCGTGTCAGCGTGCGCATCGAGCTACAGGCCGACTTCTACGCCGGCGTGTGGGGCTACCACGAGAACAAGACCTTCCGCTCGCTCGACGACGGCGACCTCATGGAGGCCATCAACTGCGCCAAGGTCATCGGCGACAACTACCTTCAGGAGAAGGCGCGCGGCTACTCCTCGCCCGAGAGCTTCACCCACGGCACCTCGGCACAACGCATGCGCTGGCTCAAGCTGGGGCTGCAGACCGGCGACATGAACCGCCGCGACACGTACTCCATTCCCGAGAGCCAGCTCTGAGCGTGGCGGCACGCCTCCTCAAGCAAGAGGCGGCACGCCTGACCGCGCAGGCCACCGACCAACAATAAAACTTGAAACATGAACAGACAATACAAACGCACCACAGTGACCTCCGCCCTGCCATACGCCAACGGAGGTGTTCACATAGGCCACCTGGCGGGAGTGTACGTGCCTGCCGACATCTACGTCCGCTACCTGCGCCTCAAGGGCGAGGACGTGATGTTCATCGGCGGCTCCGACGAGCACGGCGTGCCTGTGACGCAGCGCGCACGCAAGGAGGGCATCACGCCCCAGCAGGTCGTCGATCGCTACCACACGATGATTCGCGACTCGTTCCGCGAGTTCGGCATCTCGTTCGACGTATATAGCCGCACCACCTCGGCGACACACCATAAGTTCGCCAGCGACTTCTTCCGCAAGCTCTACGACGACGGCAAGCTCATCGAGCGCACCACCAAGCAGTTCTACGACGAGACGACCGGCACCTTCAAGACCGACCGCGACATCGTTGGCGAATGCCCCCACTGCCACGCCGAGGCCAACGGCGACCAGTGTGAGAAATGCGGGCGCGACCTGGACCCCACCGAGCTCATCAACCCGCGCTCGAAGGAGAGCGGCGCCAAGCTCGTACTGCGCGACACCACGAACTGGTTCCTGCCGCTCAACGACTACGAGGCATGGCTCAAGGAGTGGATCCTCGAGGGCCACAAGGAGTGGCGCTCCAACGTCTATGGCCAGTGCAAGAGCTGGCTCGACATGGAGCTGCAGCCGCGCGCCATGACGCGCGACCTGGACTGGGGCATCCCCGTGCCCGTGGAGGGTGCCGAGGGCAAGGTGCTGTACGTGTGGTTCGACGCGCCCATAGGCTACATCAGCAACACCAAGGAGCTGTGCGAGAGCAACCCCGGGCGCTGGGGCACGTGGCAGCAGTGGTGGCAGCAGGACGACACGCGCCTCATACACTTCATCGGCAAGGACAACATCGTGTTCCACTGCATCATCTTCCCCGTGATGATGAAGGCCCACGGCGGCTACATCATGCCCGACAACGTGCCGGCCAACGAGTTCCTCAACCTCGAGGGCGACAAAATCTCCACCTCGCGCAACTGGGCCGTGTGGCTCCACGAGTACCTGCGCGACTTCCCCGGCAAGCAGGACGTGCTGCGCTACGCCCTCACCGCCTCGGCGCCGGAGACCAAGGACAACGACTTCACGTGGGCCGACTTCCAGGCTCGCAACAACAACGAGCTGGTGGCCGTGTATGGCAACTTCGTGAACCGCGCCCTGCAGCTCACGCAGAAATACTACGACGGCGTGGTGCCACAGGCCGGCGAGCTCACCGACTTCGACCGCCAGACGCTGGCCGCCTTTGCCGACGTGAAATGCAAGATGGAGGGTCTGCTGGACACCTTCCACTTCCGCGAGGCGCAGAAGGAGGCCATGAACCTGGCGCGCATCGGCAACAAGTACCTGGCCGACAGCGAGCCGTGGAAGGTCATCAAGAGCGACCCCGAGCGCGTGAAGACCATCATCAACCTCAGCCTCCAGCTCACCGCCAACCTCGCCATCGCCTTCGAGCCCTTCCTCCCCTTCAGCAGCGCACGCCTCTTCGCCATGCTCCGCGCTGAAGCACCCTCCTCCGCCTCCGCCGAAGCACCCTCAGTTGAGTATGCTGCCGTATCACGGCAGCCCCAAGCGCAGCCAGCACCCCAAGCGCAGCCAGCACCCCAAGCGCAGCCCGCACCCCAAGCGCAGCCCGCTCCCCAGCCCGCACCCCAAGCGCAGCCCGAATCCCTTCCCCGCCTCACCTGGGCCCGCCTCGGAGCCACCGACCTCCTCCCCGCCGGCCACCGCCTTGCCACGCCCGAGCTCCTCTTCGAGAAGATCGACGACGACGCCATCAAGGCCCAGACCGACCGCCTCGCGCGCATCAAGAAGGAGAACGAAGCCGCCAACTTCAAGGCCGAACCCATAAAGCCCAACGTCAGCTTCGACACCTTCGAGAAGCTCGACATACGCGTGGGACTCATCAAGGACTGCCAGAAGGTGAAGAAGTCCAAGAAGCTCCTGCAGTTCACCATCGACGACGGCACAGGCACCGACCGCACCATCCTCTCCGGCATAGCAGCCTTCTACGACGACCCCGCCGTGCTCGTCGGCAAGCGCATACTCTTCGTGGCCAACTTCGAGCCGCGCAAGATGATGGGCATCGAGAGCCAGGGCATGATACTCTCCGCCGTGGATTTCGACCAGAGCCTCAGCGTCGTCACCACTACCAAGGATGTCAAGCCCGGCAGTCAGGTCGGATAGCACCTCTCTCATGCCTCGCACGCACGCACGTATATTAATAATGTCACTGCTGCTGTCGGCAACGGCAGCTGTCAGTGCCACCGCACAGACACCGTCGGCACCGGCCACGCTCAGCGGCTGGGCCGACAGGCTTGCACGCTTCGGCAGCGGAGTGCCGCAGGAGAAGGTGTTCCTGCACCTCGACAACACCTGCTACTTCGTGGGCGACACCATCTGGTATGCCGCCTACACACGCCGCACCGACAAGGGCACACCCTCCGACATCAGCGGAGTGCTCTACGTGGAACTCATCAACCAGGACGGCTATCTCGTGGAACGCCAGCTCGTGGAGATGAGACACGGCCGCGGACACGGCAACTTCGCCATCGCCGACACCCTCTATGCCGGCTACTACGAGCTGCGTGCCTACACACGATGGCAGCTCAACTGGGGCATCACCGAGAAGGAGCACACGACGTATGCCGAAGACTGGTTCTACGACAAAAGCATGGCCAAGGAGTTCTATCGCGACTACGAGAAGCTCTACAGCCGCGTCATTCCCGTCTATGACCGACCGCGACAGCCCGGAGAGCTCTACCGCGACATGACGACACGCCCCATGCGCCGCTACTACAGCAGCGGCGGCAAGGAGCCGGCACCCCAGCTCAGGTTCTACCCCGAGGGCGGACATCTCGTGGCGGGAGTGCCGTCGCGCGTAGCCTTCGAGGCCGTCACAGAGAGCGGAGAGGCCCTCGACGGCACACTGACCTTCAGCAATGCCGACCTCGCCCAGAAGGCCACACCCACCGTAGGCCGCGGACGCGGACTCCTGACACTCACCGCCGAGGCCGGACGCACCTACGAGGCCGTCTTCACCACCGACGACGGACGCATCGTGAAGGCCACGCTGCCGAAGGCCGAGCCCGACGGCGTAGCGCTCACGCTCTCAGGCACATACGCCAACGCCGCCCCGCCCGCGCACCCGTCCGCATCAGCCCCCGCGTCCCCGTCCGCATCAGCCCCCGCGCCCCCCTCGGCACCGATGCCCGCGCCCCCGTCGGCATCGATGCCCGCGCCCCCGTCGGCACCCCCGTCGGCGCCGATTTCGGCGCCGACACCCACCCCGCCCCTCCCCCACCCCCTCACAGCCACCATCACCCCCGCAGGCATCGCGGCAGCCACCCCCCTCGGCATGACAGTGCAGCACGAGGGCCGCCTGCTGCACTTCGCCGAGCTCAACGGCGGGAAGCCCACAGCCGAGCCCATAGACATACGTCTCGACAGCCTCGAGGCGGGAGTCAACCAGCTCACCGTCTTCGACGCCACGGGACGCATCTGGGCCGACCGCCTCTTCTTCGTGAAAGACGACGCCACACGCCACGCCATCGCCGTCACAGGCATGAAGGAGCAGTACGCCCCCTACGAGCGCACCGACCTCGAAGTAGCGATGCCGGCGACAGCGGCCGACGGCACGCCGCCACCCACCATCAGCATCGCCGTTCGCGACGCCGCCACCAGCGACGCCACCTACGACAACGCCGACATCATGGCCGAGATGCTGCTCTCGTCAGAGCTCAAGGGCTTCGTGCCCGACCCCGCCTACTTCTTCGCTGCCGACGACGACGAGCACAACCGAGCCCTCGACCTCCTCATGCTCACACAGGGATGGCGACGCTTCGACTGGCACACCATGGCGACACCGGGAGCCTTCGCCCTGACACAACCTGCTGAGAGCCAGACGCCGATACTGCGCGGACAGGTGCTGCGCTACGAGGCATCCATCCTTCAAGACGAGGAGCGTACCCTCGACGACACCTGCCCCACACCCTACAAGATCGAGGACAGAATCCTCTCGTCACCGCGCGACAACGAAAGCATGTCAGCAATCCGCATGTCGCTCAACGCGTCAGACATGGGGCTGTCGATAGCCGAACGCTACGAGGGTGCCGGACAGGGAGAGGTCATAGAGAGCATCATAGCCCAGACATACGCCCACGAAGGCACGTTCCCCTCCGGCAGCTACCGCTTGCGCAGCAACATAGCACGCAGCAGATTCCCCGCCAAGGAACAACCGCTGAAGAACGACCCGCGCGTACATGCCGAGTTCACGCAGCCCGGCAGCGAGAGCATAGTGGGCGACATCGTGGCACACGGCGGCACATTCAACATACCCTCACCACACTTCTCGGGCTTCTGCGTCTTCTTCCTCGCAGCAAGCGACACCACACGCTGGAAGCCTGACAAGCCACACTCGTGGATCGACATGGACGAGACACGCGATGCCGAGTTCTACCTGCGCATAAGATGGCCGTACCCGCGATTCACAAAGCCCTTCTCCCACTACCAGACTTCGCTCCTGCCACTGCCCGAGACCACAGCGCTGTCGGCACGACACACCACCGACAGCTGGACCACACAGATGCAGACCGTCACCATACGTGCACGCCACGAAGGCCTCCGCCGGCTTGCCAACGTCAAGCCGGCTTTCGTAGTCGATGCATACACGGCCTACAACGAAGCCTGCGACGCAGGACTCATGAGCGGACAGTACAGAGGGCGTTTCCACTTCATCAACTCCGTAGCACGCCTCTACGTCGGCGACATGAACACCACTAACAACTACCTCCTCGAGCCACGCTACGACGGCCACAACGTATCGTTCAGCTTCACACCACGACAGGTGGAACGCTACAACCGCCTCAGCAACCTCGACAGTGTGGCTGTCTTCACCGACTTCGCACCGCGTGCCGGAGCCGACCCTCGCGCCACGGAGGAGAACATCGAACGGGTGGCAGTGGAACTCCGGCAGATGACCAACGAGGGGCAGCGCGTCACCTACCGCGACCGCCGCTACGTGCTGCAGGGCTTCAACGAACCCGACACCTACCACAGCCCCCACTACACCATGCCCAAAGGGGCGACGCCGCCACGCGACTACCGCCGCACGCTCTACTGGAACCCGGCTCTGCAGCCTGGACCCGACGGACGCGCCACGGTGACAGTGCAGACCGGCACACGGCCCGCCATACTCTCCGTCACAGCCAACGGGCTCGACACCGACGGCACGCCGCTGACAACAAGCCGCTGACATAAGCGGAACCATGGTCGGCGACATCGGTGTGTCATCTCGTTGAACCTGCGCAGCATGTCAAGCGTCTCTTCGAGCCGAGCGCGAGGCGTTCCAAGATGTACGATTGCGGATAATAATGTACGATTGCGGGTAATAATAAAAAGAACGGCCATCCTCACGGACAGTCGTTCCGACAAAATCATTTACCTTATAAACTAACTAACTAAAATCTCAATGCATGAAATATGAGAAACAATCTTTCTTACCTTATGACCTCACGGCCACGACGGGAAAATACCCTTTTGCTTTGCATTGTGGAAGCTGATGGTCGAATCGCTTTTCAACCCCTTTTCTTCCTTTTTGCGCTGCAAAGGTACGGCGAGTTTGTCGAATATGCACCAAAAACATGCTGCAAAGCATAAAAATCAGGCTTTTCCTTGACGTTTGTCAATGGCAAAGGGGCTTTCAGACCCTGTCAGCGGCTCGTGGTGAGTCTCGATAGCCGTTGCCCGAGGTGAGTAACGTTACCACCCTACGCCCTCGGCACATCATGCCTATGGTCAGGCAGAGTGACGCATGACCTCACGGGGCGTGCCATGAAGCCCCTAGGGGAGTTACATAACTCCCCTAGGCGAGTATTGTAACTCCCCTAGGCGAGTTATGTAACTCCCCTAGGGGCTTATTTCACCCGCCACGGAGCTGTGAAGATGCGCCACACGGCAACATCAGCAGAGCAACACGGCAACATCAGCAGAGCAACACGGCAACATTGGCAGAGCAGCGCAGCAGCGGGCAGAGGCCGCGAAAACCATAAATTTCAACATTATATTTAATCTTTTCTACAATTCGCTTTGAACATCAGTTATTTTTTCATAATTTTGCACGCACAAAGTGGCACTTCGTAGCACGACACGCACCGAAGCGTCTGAAATCAGCGACAGCAACAATATCAAAATTCACTCATATACAATGGAAAAGATACAGGAACTCACCGACAAGATCCGTCGCGAAGGCGTAGAGAAAGGTCAGGCTGAGGCACAGCGCATCATCGAAGACGCACAGGCCGAGGCTGCAAAGATTGTCGCCGACGCCAAGCGTCAGGCAGAGGCCATCAGCACGCAGGCCACCAAGGCCGCTGCCGAGCTCGAAGCGAACACCAAGAGCGAGCTCAAGCTCTATCTGTCACAGGCCCTCAACGCCCTGAAGAGCGAGATAACAAACATCGTGAGCGAGAAAATCATTGCACAGAACGTGGGCAAGACAGTGGAGGACAAGGACTTCATAGGTCGCTTCACGGTGGCACTGGCAAGCCAGTGGGCCAAGGACGGCGGCATCGTCATCTCCACCGAGGACGCCGAGGCCCTGCGCACATATTTCGCCCGCGAGGCCAAGGAGCTGCTCGACAAGGGCGTGAAGATCGAGAAGGTCAACGGACAGAAGGCTCTGTTCAGCATTCAGCCCAAGGACGGCAGCTACCGCGTCGATTTCGGCAAGGAGGAGCTGGAGAGCTATTTCAAGGCTTTCCTGCGCCCGCAGCTCATCGACATGCTCTTCTGAGCGAAGCACCAAAACTCAAGTTCCCAATGCTGACATAATTTACTATTTAGCCATTTACAATTTACAATTTATGTACAATTTGGTTCATCTGGCAATTTGACCGCCCTGACAACGCGA
>CAMVIB010000040.1 GCA_947167455.1 uncultured Prevotellaceae bacterium
ACCAAAGCGAAGACCGCGTTGCGGTCTCTTTGGTGGTATGATTGCGGATAATCATATAGCTGATTATTCGAGTGCTCAGTCTGTCATGGTGTGCGACGTGATGTAGTCGTCGAGTGAAAGGCCTGTGACACGCTGGAAAGATGAGCGTGCCGTCTTTAGTGAGCCGAAGCCTGCGTCGAGGCAGTCCTTCACCGTGGAAATCTGATGATGCTCCACCATTCTCTGCAGCTCGTTGATGCGGTAGGCATTGATGTACTCGTGCACATTGTTGTAGCCCTGACTCCTCAGGGCCTGCAGCATGAGGTGACGGTTTATGCCAGTGGCATCGCACAGCGTGTCGCGTCCGAAGGTGAAGTCCTTCCATGCCTCGCGGTTGTGCTGCATCCAGAACTCCAGACGCTCGAAGCGCTGGCGGTTGGCCTCGTTGAAGTCCTCATGGTCTGTCTTGTCGATTTCATCGACTGCCGGAGCCTCCTCCACGAGTTCCATGGCGGGTTGCGGCAGTGCGCGGGCTATTGTCTCGAGCTCGCGCAGGCAGAGGTAGAGGTTGGCGAACGTGAAGACGAGGAGCCACAGCTCAAACTCCCACACCTCGAACTTAATGGTGAGCCAGAGGTAGTGGCATGAGCTTATACCGAGTATGAACGAGAAGAGGTAAACGTATGCCGGCACATCGGCATAGCGCAGCATACGCTTGGGGAGAAAGAAGATGTTGATAATGTAGAAGATACTCACTATGAGCATGAGCATACGCAGCATGACGTCGGGAGTCCAGAAGTTGTCGAGCACGTCGCTGAAGTTGTAGTAGTTGGGCATGGTCATGCCGAGCATGGTGAGCAGTCCGTAGAGCAGGAGTATGACGAAGACGGGCGATGCGTAGATTACCATTCGCCTCCACTGCAGGTAGCCCGGCATGGTGATGCTCAGTGGGTAGATACTCTGTAGGTAGGCCCATACCATGAATCCTGCCATGGGTCCGGGGTGGAATGTCGCAGGCCTCACGGTCTCGATTTCGTCGGTGAACGGTATTAACGCCGCTATGAGTGCTGCGAAGATAGCCATGATCCATGCTATTGAGAGGTAACGCACCTTGTAGTGTGCGAAGAGTGCCATGACAGCCGTCATGGTGAGATGTGCTACCAGTGCACTTGTGACGAAGAATATGAGTGGCAGATTTTGCATGAGAGTGATGTCGGGTGAGGGATGTGTGCCAGTCTCAATGAGTGTGAAACGGTATTGAGAAGTCCGGCAGGAATGGGTTTGCGCGATGCAAAGTTATGTAGAATTGTATTAAAGGGCAAATTTAGTCTGCAAAATTATTTTGTTTTGAAGTAAAATATATATCTTTGCGGCGTATAACCACAAAAATCACTCCCCATGATGTACGAAAATATACAAAAAACCGCCTCATGGCTTCGTGAGCGTCTTGACGTCCTCCCCACGACAGCCATCATCCTTGGCACAGGTCTTGGCCGTCTGGCCGAGGAGATCAGCGTTACGCAGAGCATCGCCTACTCTGACATCCCCAATTTTCCTCTCTCCACGGTAGAGGGTCACAGCGGGCGTCTCATCCTCGGGCGCCTTGGCAGCACGGACATCCTTGCCATGCAGGGTCGTTTCCACTACTACGAGGGCTACTCGATGAAGGAGGTCACGTTCCCTGTGCGTGTGATGTACGAGCTTGGCGTGCGTACGCTGTTCGTGAGCAACGCCGCCGGTGGCATGAATCCCTCTTTTGCCATCGGTGACATGATGATTATCACAGACCACATCAACTTCTTCCCCGAGCATCCTCTGCGTGGCAAGAACTTCCCGACGGGTCCTCGCTTCCCCGACATGAGCGAGGCCTACGACCGCGGGCTCATCGCCCTTGCCGATGCCATCGCTGCTGAGAAGGGCATCAAGGTTCAGCATGGCGTGTATATCGGCACGCAGGGTCCTACGTTTGAGACTCCTGCCGAGTACAAGATGTTCCGCGTGCTTGGCGCCGATGCCGTCGGCATGAGCACCGTGCCTGAGGTCATCGTGGCTCGCCACTGCGGCATGCGTGTGTTTGGCGTGAGCATCATCACAGACCTCGGCTTAGAGGGCAGGATCGTGGAATGCAGCCACGAGGAGGTTCAGCGTGCCGCCAATGCCGTTCAGCCGCTCATGGCCGAGCTCATGCGTGAGATGATCAGCCGCAGCTGAGCCCCAACCCTGCGGGCAGGCAGCGAGGCAGTGCAAACAATGTAAACGACTTAGGAATTGGAAATATCAGAATTGGGTGAGTTCGGGCTTATAGGGCACCTCACCAAAGACATACGGCCTCAGAACCCGGAGACGGTGAAAGGCGTCGGCGATGACTGCGCCGTTCTGAGCTACGACGAGGGGCGTCGCGTTCTCGTCACCACAGACCTATTGCTCGAAGGCATACACTTTGACCTTCAATATGTGCCCCTTCAGCATCTGGGCTACAAGAGCGCTATGGTTAACCTCTCCGACATCTACGCCATGAACGGTCGTCCTCGCCAGATGACGGTGAGCCTCGGCGTGTCGAAACGCTTCAGCGTCGAGGATCTTGAGGCCTTCTACTCCGGCCTTCGCCTGGCCTGCGAGCGTCATCATTGTGACATCGTCGGTGGCGACACATCCTCGTCGATGACGGGTCTCACCATAAGCATCACGTGCATCGGCGACGTGGCAACCGACAAGGTGGTGTATCGCAGCGGTGCTCAGCCCAACGACCTCATCTGCGTGAGCGGCGACCTCGGTGCCGCCTACATGGGTCTTCAGTTGCTGGAACGCGAGAAGAGTGTGTATAACGCCATGGTTGCCGAGGCCGTCAAGAAAGGTCAGTCGCCCTCCTCGCTCCCGCCCTTCGAGCCCGACTTCTCGGGTCGCGAGTACCTCCTTGAGCGCCAGCTGCGTCCGGAGGCGCGTCGCGACATCATCGAAGGTCTGGAGAAGGCCGGCATCGTGCCGACATCGATGATGGACATCAGCGACGGTCTGAGCAGCGAGCTGCTGCACATCTGCAAGGCGAGCAACGTGGGTTGCCGCGTGTATGAGGAGCGCATACCCCTTGACTACCAGACTGCTGTGATGGCCGAGGAGCTGAACTTCAACGTCGTCACGTGCGCCATGAACGGCGGCGAGGACTACGAGCTGCTGTTCACCGTCCCGCTGTCTATGCACGAGCGTGTGGAGACGGTTGCCGGCGTTAAGGTCATAGGGCACATCACCAAGCCTGAGCTTGGCAAGGTGATGGTGGGTCGTGACGGCTCAGAGATGACGCTGAAGGCTCAAGGGTGGAACCCCCTGAAGAGCGAGAAATAAGTAATTCGAAAGATGATTGATGTCACTGTAGCATTTGGAAGGCGACCTTATACATATCAATGAGTGGCTGAAGCCCCTGAGCCTGCTCTACGGAGCAGGCGTATGGGTTCGTAACCTGCTGTTCGACAGCGGTGTGCTGAAGGAGCACCGCTTCGAGCGCCCTGTGGTGTGCATTGGCAACATCACCGTTGGCGGCACGGGCAAGACGCCCCACACGGAGCTGCTGCTGGGCATGCTTCTGCCGAAGTATAAGGTTGGCGTCCTGAGCCGCGGCTACCGTCGTCGCAGTCATGGTTTCCACCTTGCCACGACATCGACTCCGATGGATGTCATCGGCGACGAGCCATGGCAGATAAAGCAGAAATACCCCGATGCCATCGTTGCCGTCGATGCCAACCGTCGTGCCGGCATAGAGCGCCTGCTGAGCGACCCCCTGACTCGCGACGTCGATGTCATACTCCTCGACGATGCCTTCCAGCACCGCTACGTCCGTGCGGGTCTCAACATCCTGCTCACCGACTACCACCGTCTTTTCACCGACGACTGTCTCCTCCCCGCCGGTCGTCTGCGCGAGTCCGTCAGCGCCAAGGATCGCGCCGACATCGTCATCGTGACGAAATGCCCTGCTGAGATGAAGCCCATTGACTATCGCGTCATACAGAAGTCATTGGATCTGAAGCCCTTTCAGAGCCTCTACTTCTCGACGTTCCGCTACCGCCCCTTGCGGCGTCTGTTTGCCGAGGAGACGAGTCAGGCAGAGGTGCTGAGTTCCGACCACCACGTGCTGCTGCTCACTGGCATCGCCTCGCCTCAGCAGATGCTCATGGACTTGCACCGCATCACACGTCACATCACACCGATGTCTTTCGACGACCATCATGCCTTCACGCCTCGCGACATTCAGCGCATAGAAGAGGCGTTCACTGCCATGCAAGGCAACAAACGCCTGATTGTCACTACCGAGAAGGATGCTGCTCGCCTGCATCATGTCGAGGGTCTGTCGCCCATTGTGCGACGCCACATCTGCGTCCTTCCCGTCGAAGTTGAGATTATGCAAGGCCGGCAGTCGGAGTTTGAGTCTGCCGTGCTGGACTTCGTCAATGGTGTGCGCTGACCTGCGTCACGCACACCTCCGACCTGCGTCACCGCCTGAAGCGCTTCATTATGGTCTCTACGGCCTCCTTCGGCACGTCGCGCCTCACGAAGAGCGCCACATACGCCATGATGAGCAGCGTATTCACCGCCGTACGCTGCCACAGGGGCCACGTCTCCGGCACGAGTTGCATGATGCCGAAGATAACGGCCGCGGCAGCCACATACACGGCCATGTCTGCCAAGGGATAGTGCGTGGGGTTCACGCGCTGTCCGATGACGTATGACAGCACGACACACGTGCCATAGCCTGCCACCCCCGCCCAAGCACAAGCCATATAGCTATATTTGGGAATGAAGAACCAGTTCACTCCGAGCAGCACGGCACATCCTGCGAGCGAGAACCATGCGCCGTAGATGGTCTTGTCGATGAGCTTGTACCAGAACGACAGGTTGAAATATATCCCCATCAGTATCTCTGCCACCATCACTATAGGCACGACCTTCAGCCCCGGCCAGTAGTCGGCGTCGCGTATGAAGAGGTTGCGCAGCACGTCGAGCCATCCCATCACGCAGAGGAAGCCAAAGAGCGTGCTGATGATGAAGAACTTCATGCCAATGACATTTGTCTGCGTGACATCCTGCTGACGTTTCTCGCCGAAAATCATAGGCTCGATGGCGAAGCGGTAAGCCTGTGTGAAGAGTGCCATGAGCATGGCAATCTTCACACAGGCGCCGTAGATGCCCAGCTCCTGCTCAGCGAGGGTGATGTTGCCGGGAGCATAGATGTGCTTGAAGATGATCTTGTCGCACACCTGGTTGAGGATGCCTGCCACTCCGAGCACGAAGAGCGGCCATGTGTATGCCAGCATGCGTCGTGCCAGGGCCTTGTCGAAGCTCCACTTGGTGCGAAGGATGTCTGGCACGAAGTAGAGCATGATGCCCCCCGTGCATACGAGGTTGAAGATGAATGCGTAGCCCACATGTCCGAAGTAGGCGGCATACTCGGGCAACAGCTTCGGGAGCAGTATGAAATAGATGGAGTTGAGCACGACGTTGGAGATGATGAATGCCATCTTCAGCGTCATGAAGCGTATGGCTCTGTGCTCGTAGCGCAGGCGTGCGAAGAGGATTGCCTGGACGGCATCCATCGCCGTGACGAGAATCATCGACGCCACCCATTCCGGGTGGTCGGGATGTCCGAGGAATGTGCTTATGGGGTTCAGGCATGCCATCGCCACAATGACGAAAGCCCCTGCTGCCATGCTCACGAGGGTGAAGGTTGTGGCAAACACCTTCCCGGCATCCTCGTCGTCCTTGTTTACGAACCTGAAGAATGTCGTCTCCATGCCGAAGGTCAGCATGACGAGAACTATTGCCGTGTAGGCATACACCTCTGTTATGACGCCATACCCTCCGCTGGCCGGCGGCATGGACTCGGTGTAGATAGGCACGAGCAGGTAGTTGAGGAATCTCCCCACGATACTGCTCACGCCATATATCACTGTGTCTTTAAGCAGTGCTTTTGTCTTTCCCATAGGAGTTGTGTCAGAAGAAGATTTGTGCGACGATGATGGCCGTCACCATCGATGCGAGGTCTGCGAAGAGTCCGCATGGCAGTGCGTGGCGCGTGTTGCGTATGCCCACGCTGCCGAAATATACTGCCAGGATGTAGAATGTGGTGTCCGTGCTGCCCTGGAAGATGCACGACAGACGTCCTGCGAGGCTGTCGGGGCCGTAGGTCTTCATGCATTCGAGCATCAGGCCTCGTGCTCCGCTGCCGCTGAGTGGCTTCATGAGAGCCGTGGGCAGTGCCCCGGCGATGTCGCCGTCGCCGCCGCAGGCCTCTACGCACCATGCCATGCCATCTACCACCCAGTCCATGGCTCCCGATGCGCGGAAGACGCCTATGCCCACGAGTATTGCCACGAGGTAAGGTATTATGCCAATGGCCGTCTGGAAGCCGCCCTTGGCACCCTCTATGAACGCGTCATAGACATTAACCTTCCGGCGCATGGCGGCGATGATGAATGTCACGATGATGGCCAGCAGCAGTATGTTGGCGACATTGCCGGAGAAGATGCCCATGGCCTCGCGGCTCAGCACCTGTGCTGCCCACGCCATTCCCGCCACTATCAGCGAGAACAGGGCGAGTGTGATGATGACGGGGCGGTTCCAAAGACTTATCTTCTGGATGAAGCCTGTGAGTGCCACGCCAGCCACCATCGATATCAGTGTCGTCAGCAGAATGGGCAGGAAGACGTCGGTAGGCTGTGCAGCCCCCAGCTCCGCCCTGTAGGCCAATATCGTCACCGGCACGATGGTAAGGCCGGCAGTGTTCATCACCAGGAACATTATCATGGAGTTGGACGCCGTGTCCTTGCGCGTGTTGAGTTCCTGCAGGCCCTCCATGGCCTTCAGGCCGAGCGGTGTGGCGGCATTGTCGAGTCCGAGCATGTTGGCCGACAGGTTCATGAAGATGTTTCCCACCACGGGATGTCCCTCCGGTATCTCGGGGAAGAGTCTCTTGAAGAGCGGCGACATCCATCGTGCGATATGCTCTACCATCCCCCCGCGCTCACCGATTCTCATGATGCCCATCCAAAGAGCGAGCACGCCTGTGAGGCCTATTGAGATTTCGAAGCCCGTCTTGGCCGAGTCCATCGTGGCCTGCATCACGGCAGGGAACACCTCTACGTCGCCAAGGAATGCCAGTTTCACCGTTGCCACGACAGCGGCCACGGCGAAGAATGCGATCCAAATATAGTTGAGTGCCATGTGTTATTGTGCTTTATGGGCTTTCAGAACATTTTGCGCACGCGGTCTATTGCTGCCACGAGGGCATCCACCTCCTCGCGTGTGTTGTAGAGTGCGAACGATGCCCGCACGGTGCCTTCTATGCCGAGACGGTGCATCAGCGGCTCGGCACAGTGGTGGCCTGTGCGCACGGCTATGCCGAGACGGTCGAGCAGCGTTCCTATATCGAGGTGATGTATGTCGCCGACGAGGAACGACACCACCCCCGCCAGCTTGGCATCGGCAGTCGCGGGACCGAAGATGCGCATGCCGGGTATGGCCGCGAGCTGCCCTATGGCGTATGCCGTGAGGTCGCTCTCGTGGGCACGTATGGCCTCGAAGCCGATGTCGTTGATATAGTCTATGGCGCGTGCGAGTCCTGTCGTGGCGATGTAGTCGGGCGTTCCGGCCTCGAACTTGTAGGGCAGGGAGTTGAAGGTGGTGTGGTCGAATGACACCTTGCCAATCATCTCACCGCCGCCCATATACGGCGGCATCTGCTCCAGCAGCCCCTCCTTGCCATACAGCACCCCTATGCCGGTGGGGCCATACATCTTGTGGCCGCTGAAGGCGAGGAAGTCGCAGTCGAGAGCCTGCACGTCGATGGGCATGTGCGGTGCCATCTGTGCGGCATCAACGAGCACCGGCACCTCGTGGGCATGAGCCGTGTAGATGATGTCCTCTATGGGATTCACCGTCCCGAGGACATTGCTCACGGCAGTGCAGGCCAGGAGTCGCGTCCTGGAGGTGAAGAGTCGCGACAGCGCCACGAGGTCGAGATGTCCGTCGTCGGTGACGGGGCATACCTTTATAATAATATGGACACGTGCCTGCAGGAGCTGCCACGGCACGATGTTGGAATGGTGCTCCATCTCGGTGAGGATAATCTCATCGCCGTCGCGCAGGAACGCCTGTCCGAACGATGCTGCCACGAGGTTGATGCTCTCCGTGGTGCCGCGCGTGAAGACGACTTCTGCCGTGGAGCGTGCGTTGATGAATCGTCGCACGGTCTCCCGCGCCTGCTCCATGAGGTCGGTGGCCTGCTGTGAGAGGAAGTGAACGCCCCTGTGTACGTTGGCGTTGACATTGAGGTACTCGTCTGTCATGGCATCGATGACGCAACGTGGTTTCTGCGTCGTCGCGGCATTGTCGAGATACACCAAAGGCCTGCCATAGACCTCGCGTGAGAGTATTGGAAAGTCCTGTCTGTTCATGATTTACGTAATGAGAGAGAAGAGTGTAAGGATGCTGAATGCTGTCGGCCTTTCCGGCGTGCTAATCGAACAAAGTGGGTTGTCCGTCGCTGCGGTCGAGCGGCGAGCGTCCGAGGTGAGAGTATGCCAGGTCAGTGACCTCGCGTCCCCGTGGTGTGCGCTTTATGAATCCCTCCTTGATGAGGAAAGGCTCATAGACCTCCTCCACGGTGCCGGCATCCTCTCCGATGGCGGTTGCTATCGTCGTTATGCCCACGGGTCCGCCCTTGAACTTGTCGATGATGGCCAGCAGTATCTTCCTGTCTATGAGGTCGAGTCCGTGGCGGTCGATGTTGAGGGCCTCGAGTGCGTAGCTCGCTATGTCGGTGTCTATGCGTCCGTTGCCTTTCACCTGTGCGAAGTCGCGCACGCGCCGCAGCAGTGCGTTGGCGATACGTGGCGTGCCGCGCGAGCGCCCTGCTATCTCCACCGCCGCCTCCTCGTCGATAGGCTGGTTGAGGATTCCTGCCGAGCGCAGCACGATGCCCCGCAGCGTGTCGATGTCGTAGTACTCGAAGTGGAGGTTTATGCCGAAGCGTGCCCGCAGTGGAGCCGTTAGCAGTCCACTGCGCGTGGTGGCCCCTACGAGGGTGAAGGGGTTAAGGTCGATCTGAATGCTTCGCGCGCTGGGTCCGCGGTCTATCATGATGTCTATGCGATAGTCCTCCATGGCCGAGTAGAGATATTCCTCGACGACGGGCGAGAGGCGGTGTATCTCGTCGATGAAGAGCACGTCGTGGGGTTCGAGCGATGTGAGGATGCCTGCGAGGTCTCCGGGTTTGTCGAGGACGGGGCCGCTGGTGAGCTTGAAGCCCACGCCGAGTTCGTTGGCGATGATGTTGGCCAGGGTTGTCTTGCCGAGTCCCGGCGGTCCGTGCAGCAGGGTGTGGTCGAGCGGCTCGCCCCTGTACTTGGCAGCCTCTACAAAGACCTTGAGGTTGCCCACGGGCTGTGCCTGTCCGGCGAAGTCGTCGAAGCGCAGCGGGCGCAGAGCCTGCTCGAAGTCGCGGTCGGCAGGGGCCGTCTTGCCTGTCTGCGGCTCGTGCAGTGGTATGTTTTGCATAAGGGTCGTGTGGAAGATGGTTTATGTTGGGTGGATGTCAGCTCCCGTGACGTCAACTCACACCTTCACCTCATCGAGGTTGACGAGTCCGTTGACGATGGCATAGATGGTGAGTGCTGCCGATGACCGCACCTGTGTCTTACGGGCGATATTGCGCCGATGAGTCATGACGGTGTTTGTGGAGATGAACATTCTCTCGGCAATCTCCTTGTTGGAGAGGCCACTCACCACGAGGCGCACCACCTCCTTCTCGCGCTCTGAGAGGCCGTCGGGCAAAGCGGCTGCGGCTTCGTCGGCGGCTGAGGGTGCCGGGCTGGCATCGGCGTTGCTGTCGCGCACGTCCTGCTCCATACGTTCCACGGCCAGCGCGAAGAGAGTGTCTTCGAGCTGACAATGGCTGAAGAGGTCCTCCTCCATGATGTAGATGTCCATCAGCGTGTCTGCCAGGCGCTGTGTGTCGGAGTCGCTGGGATAATATTTCACGATGATGCTCTTCAGCTCATCGCTGCTCTTGTAGAGTGAGGAATGGTTGTCATGGTGCTGGTGTGCCAGTTTGCCGTAGCTGTCGTCTGCTCCGGGCATCTTGCCGTCAAGGAGGCTCTGGACGTATGTGTGTATATGCTGGTTCTCATAATCCATGTGGCGTTCCACCTCGGCAGCATACTCGTCATAGAACTTAAGGATGAGGAAGGCTATCTGGTTCTTGGCCGAGCAGTCGATGGCCTCTATGAGTTTGCGGCGTATGGCCGGTAGCCTGAAGTCAACGAAATACGAGTGTGAGCGTTGCAGGTAGCGCATCAGCTCTGCCACGCTGACCTGTGGCACGAGTGCCTCGACATTGCCATGGCCGGCACCTGTGATGCTGTTCACGACAGCGAGGAATGTCGGCGTGTGCACGCCGGCGGCCTCACATGCCGTCTGCACGCTCTGATTGCCGAAGCCGAGACTGATGCCGAATCGCGAGATGACCTGCAGGAGCCTGTAGTCATCGTGGATGATGTCGCTCATCTTGGCGTTTTCTGTGAATTGCATGACGTGGTAGCAGTCTTAAAAGCACAAGCCTGCCTCACGGGCGAGGCAGGCTGTGTGCGGTAGGTTGTGAACACTTACTTCAGCGAACGGTTGACGATGGTCTCCCTGCCACGCTTTATGATTATCTTGGCACCGTTGGGCAGCTTCTCGGCCTGTTGCTTGAAGCTTGTCAGCTTCTTCATGTCGAGGATGGCATCTTCCACCATCTCGTCGTAAGGCGTGATAGAGAGGCCACGTTCAATCTCTATGGTGAAGGTCTTCTCAGTGGCATTGACGGTGAAGCCCTTTTCCCTGATGGCATTTGCCACGAGCTTGTTGACCTCGGTGAGGGCTGTGAGCCATGTCTGCACCTGCTCGTAGTTGTTGGAGTTGAGATCCACGCCGGAGATTTCCCACGAATATTCGTGTGTCTCAGGGCCTGTGGGTTCGTCCTTGCTACACGATGCTGCCAAGAATGGCAGGCATAGGATGGCGATGGCCGCCATCACTTTCAGAAGTGTTTTGCTTTTCATAAGTGAGATGCTTTTATATGATTAGTCCTATTTTTCGGGGCAAAGGTACGCTTTTTCCGCGTTGAGGCCAAGGAAAACGTTGACTTTTTAGCCCCTTTTACCTAAAAAGCATTATTGTGATGCGTTTTGGCCTTGTGAGAACAGCTCCACGCCATCATCATTTTTAGGTATATTGCCAACAAAAGCTTGGTATTCTGCATTCGGCCTCTTGCATGAAAACGAACAATGCCCTACCTTTGCGGCCGCAAAACCAAGATATCAGCAATGTTCATTCAACTAAGACACACATCCTGTGCAATTGCACTTATGCTCTGTGGCGCCGTCTGCGGCCACGCGCAAAACGGCAGCGACTTTGAGCGTTTCCGCATCGGCGGCTACGGCGAGATGGTGGCCTCGTTCATGGGTTACGGCAAGAGCCGCTTCGACGGGTCGTCGAACGGAGCAGCCTACGAGCGTCGTGCCGGCATCGCCATACCTCGTTTCGTCATCGCCGGCGACTACAAGTTCAACCGTCACTGGCAGCTCGGTGCCGAGATAGAGTTCGAGGCCGGGGGCGTAGGCATAGAGACGGAGCTTGAGGCAGCCGAGAACGGCGAGTACGAGACCGAGATGGAGAAAGGCGGCGAGGTGGCCCTGGAGCAATTCCACATCACATACTCGCTCAACCGTGCCTTCAACGTGCGCGCCGGCCACATGGTGCTGCCCGTGGGACTCACCAACGCCCACCACGAACCCATACTGTTCTTCGGCACCGTACGTCCGGAGTCGGAGACGACCTTCATACCCTCGACATGGCATGAGACGGGCCTCAGCATCTTCGGCCGCGTGGGTCACGACTACTCACGGCTCACCTACCAGGCCTTCGTGACGGCCGGCCTGAATGCCGACGGCTTCGGTCGAGACCACTGGGTGGCCGACGGCAAACAGGGTCTGTTCGAGACCGACAACTTCACGAGTCCTGCCTACACCGTGCGTCTGGACTACGAGGGAGTGCCCGGTCTGCGCGTCGGAGCATCGTTCTACTTCTGCAACGACGCCACTGCCAACAGCGACAAGCGCTACAAATATTCGAGTATCGACGGCGCGCGCGTGAGCATCCTCTCCGCCGACGCGCAATACCGTAACCGCTATGTCACGGCGCGCGCCAACGTCATCTGGGGCCAGCTCAGCAACTCGCAGCAGATCAGCGGCGTGTCGCTGTCCAACAAGTCCAACTACCACCACGGCTCCCTGCGCCGCACGGCCAAGAACGCACTGGCCTATGGCGCCGAGGTGGGCCTCAACCTGGGCAACGTCATAGGTTGCCGCAGGATGCCGACCTTCTATCCCTTCGTGCGCTACGAGTACTTCAACCCTCAGGAGAAAGCCGAGGGCACGCAGACCGTTGACAGCCGCTGCCAGGTCAGCAAGTGGGTGGCCGGCCTGAACTGGTTTGCACTGCCGAACGTCGTGGTGAAGGCCGACTGGACAACGCGCAAGATCGGCACGGCGCGCGTCTTCGGCCACAGCCGCTACAACCGTGAGAACGAGTTCGCCGTCGGCGTGGCGTTCACGGGATGGTTTTGGAGCAAATAGGCCCCAAGACGCCAAGACTTACGAACATCATTAATTAATAATCACAGATATGAGAAAGAACCTTTTTTTGACGACAATGCTCGTGGCCGGATGCCTGAGCTTCGCTTCCTGCGACAAGAACAACAACGACGACGAGCCGAAGCTCGTTGACGACGAGACCCAGAGCGCCCTCGTGTGCGTAGAACAGATCATCGACGGATGCTGTGACATCGCCAACGAGGTCGGCAATGCCAAGATTGGCGACCCCTACGACCTGTGGAACAGCGGCCAGCAGACGAAGGCTCTCTATGCCGTGGAGTCGTGGTACTCGTGGCACAGCATCGATGACTACAGCAACAACATCCTCAGCGTGCGCAACGCCTACTACGGCACACGCGACGGCAAGGTTGCCACACAGTCGCTGGCGACACTCATCGCCGCCAACAACGCAGGCCTCGACAAGCAGGTGCGCGATGCCATACAGACGGCCTACGATGCCATACAGAGCATCCCGGCACCCTTCCGCAACAACATCGGCGCAGCAGAGGTGAAGACAGCCATGGCAGCCTGCAACGACCTCGAGGATACGCTGTCGGAACTCAAGGCGTACCTGCAGCGCACGTCTGCCGTCAACAGCGACCAGGCGCTTCAGCCTATCCTCGACACATACGTCAACGACGTCGTGCTGCCAACCTACAAGGCACTCGTGGATGCCAACACCAAGCTATACAACGCAGCACAGGCTTTCGCCGCCGCACCCAGCGACAAGGCTTTCGCTGCCGCCTGCGAGGCATGGCTCACCGCCCGCGAGCCGTGGGAGACGAGCGAGGCCTTCATCTTCGGACCCGTTGAAGACCTCGGCCTCGACCCCAACATGGACAACTGGCCTCTCGACCAGGATGCCATCGTCAACATCCTCAACTCCGGACGCTTCGACAACCTGACATGGAGCGACGGCGACAGCGACGACGAGATTGAGGCCGTGCAGAGCGTGCGCGGGTTCCACACCATGGAGTTCCTGATATTCAAGAACGGTAAGGCACGCACCCTCACCGACGGCACCAGCACCGACCCCTCCGAACTCGACTACACCAGCGCCAACGCCCGCTCATGGGGCAACTATATGGTGCAGGTGGGCTACCTCCTGCAGCAGGACGCTACGTTACTCTATGACTCGTGGACAAAGAGCTACGAGGGTGGCAGAGCCTACAAAGACCTGTTCCTAAGCCATAACATCGGAGATGAGGAGTAGCATATTCAGCTTTTCACACCATAAACGCGCGAAGACGCAAGGCATGGCTCCGTTCATGCTTTGCGTCATCTGCGCATTTATGCTCGCAGCCTGCGAGGAGAGCGACAGCGGCATATCTGAGATTGACATCGAGGCGCCCACAGGCTACTCCCTCTCGGCCGGCACATCGACAATCTTCAGCACATCCTCCTTCGCCTACGACAGCGAGGCCGAGTGGGTGACGGGCGACCTGAAGAAGCGCTTCATGCGTGGCGACAAGCTCTACGACGACGCCCGCACGAGTGGCAACGGCTACGGCGGCGGGCTGGGTCCCGTCTATGCCGGCTACAGCTGCGGCAGCTGTCACCGCAACGCCGGGCGCACACGTCCGGCACTGTGGGAGGACACCGAGGGCAGCGGAGCCTATGGCTTCTCGTCGATGCTGGTGTATGTGACGCGCAAGAACGGGGTCTTCTTCCAGGACTATGGGCGCGTGCTTCACGACCAGGCCATCTATGGCGTGCAGCCGGAGGGTAAGCTACACGTCACGAGGCACTATGAGACCTTCAGCTTCCCCGACGGTGACACCTACGAGCTCTGCTATCCCGAATACACCATCACCGAGTGGTATGCCGACTCCGTGAGGCCCGAAGACCTGTTCTGTTCCGTGAGGATTCCCCTGCGCCATGTGGGCATGGGACAGATTATGGCTCTCGACCCCGGCGAGATCGAGGCTCTGGCGCGCAAGAGCAACTACCCCGAATGGGGCATCAGCGGACGCTGCAACTACATCGTGGAACGCGGACGCCGACAGCTCGGCGTGGGCGGCAACAAGGCACAGCATGCCGACCTCACCGTGGAGCTGGGATTCTCGAGCGACATGGGCGTCACCAACAGCCGCTACCCCGAAGAGATCTGCGAGGGGCAGCGACAGATGGAGCAAGGCTCCATGATGGGTCTGCTCTACGATGAGCTCGACATCTCAACAGAGGACATGGAGGACGTGGACCTTTATCTGCAATGCCTCGGCGTGCCGGCACGCCGTGGCGTCAACAAGAAGACCGTCTATCGCGGCGAACAACTGTTCTACCAGGCTGGATGCCAGCTGTGCCACGCCACTACCCTGCACACACGCCCCCGCGGCACTACCCTGCTCAAAGGCACGCAGCTGCCATGGCTCGGCAGCCAGACCATTCATCCGTACTCCGACTTCCTGCTGCACGACATGGGCAGCGAGATAATGGGTGTAGGGCTCAACGACAACTATGTCAGCGGTCTGGCGCGCGGCAACGAGTGGCGCACGACACCTCTCTGGGGCATAGGCCTGCAGGAGAAGGTCAACGGCCACACATACTTCCTGCACGACGGCCGCGCACGCAACTTCGTGGAGGCAATCATGTGGCACGGCGGCGAAGGTGAGGCATCGAAGAACAAGTTTGCCAACATGTCGCGCGACGACCGCAACGCGCTGATACGCTTCCTAGAATCACTGTGACGGGAGCAACGACACGAGTCCCGACACACCAACACACACCAACATCAACTCACACAGACATCATGACGACGAACCACAACATGAAAACTATAATCACAGCTCTTGCACTTGCCACGACACCCGCCATCTGCCACGCCAGTGCGAGCGACACACCTACCGCTGAGGCCGACTCATCGCTGACTCCACACCTCAACATGGACAACGGCGTAGTACCCATTGCCGACAACCGCGGCTTCACACTCCAGAGCAAGGACGGCCGCTTTGTGTTCAAGCCATACCTCATGCTCCAGGCCAGCGGCAACTTCAACTGGTACGACGACGAGGGTCTCGACAAGGCCTACAACCAGGACAACGTCGCCAACAGCGGCTTTGCCATCCCCAACGCCATACTCGGCTTCACGGGACGCGCCTTCGGCAAGATAGACTACAACCTCAGCATCAACGCCGCCGCCAGCGGACAGGCGATACTGCAACAGGCATGGATAGACTACGGCATCAGCAACGCAGCACACTTCCGCATCGGTAAGTTCAAGACTCCATTCTCACACGCATACCTCACCACCCTCGGCGAGACACTGATGCCGGGGCTGCCGAACTCGCTGACGCAAAGCGTGATAATGCCCTACTCCCTCAATGCCGTGACACCATCGTTCGCCACGGGCTTCGACCTCGGCGTCGAGTTCCACGGCATGGCCAGATGCGGCCTGGGCTATGAGGTGGGACTATTCAACGGCACCGGCATCAACACCAACATGGCCACCAAGACCATCTCCGACGACCTGCACATCCCTTCGCTGCTCTACGCCGGACGACTCACCTACCAGCCGTGGGGCAAGATGCCCACCACGCAGGGCAATCCCCGGCTTCAGGACGAGAAGAAGCTCCTCGTGGGCCTCTCCGCCAACTATAACGTCGAGAGCGAGAACGAATCGACCAACGACCTGCGGGTGGGTGCCGAGTTTGCCATGCTGTGGAAACGTCTCTACCTCGCAGGCGAACTTTATTATATGAACGTCGGCTTCACGAAGCGACAGAAGATAAATTCCAAATACCACTATCTCGGCGGCTACGTCCAGGCAGGCTATTTCGTGACCCGCAACCTGCAGCCGGCCCTGCGCTACGACTTCTTCGACCGCAACGGCCTCGGCAGCACAGGCACAGGAGGCTTCCTCAACGCCCCCGCCGTGGCACTTAACTATTTCATTCCAAAATGCAACCTCAAGCTCTCCGCGATGTACGAGTTCGTGGGACGCTGGGGCCACGACCGCCAGCTCGACCGCGACATCGACGACCTGGGCATAGCCACGCATCGGGCGATAGTCATGCTGCAATATACATTTTAGTTAATTATTCAAAAAACTTCGATAATGAGCGAAATACGCACTATCTTTGCAGCGTTTTTGGCCGTGGCGTGCCTGTGCTCATGCGACGAGGGCGACATCACCACGTCCGATTCTGTCGTGCAGGCATCTGGCAAGACGGCAATCGTCACCGCCAACATCAGCGGCGTGGAGTCGTGGGGGCAGCAATATAGCATCGTCCTTGCCGCCTTCACCGAGAACAGCGACAATGCCCTGTTGCAAAAGCAGGTAGCCACAGCGGGCGGCATCACCGCCACTGGCGCTCAAGGCTCACCGACAGCCATAGAGACGAGCATGAAACTCACCTCCGACGACATCGCCACGATAGAACTCTGCGTGACAAACCGCCTGCGACAGCGCATAGCGACCTTCGCCAGCATCAGCCTGAGCCAGACGAGCGGCGACACCATACGCCTCGACGCCGGCGATGTCGATGCCGACATGTTCGGCACCATACAACGCATGGTCTTCACACCGACATGCGCACGCTGTCACGGTCTGGGCACCACGGCGGCAGCTGGACTCACACTCGCTGAGTCGCAGAGCTATGAACAGCTCGTGGGGCACGCGTCATCCAACCCTGAGCGCGGCATAAGGGTCGTCCCCGGCGATGCCGAAGGGAGCCTACTGCATAAGGTGCTGCACGGTAGCGCCGATGCCAAAGTGCATTTCGACCACAATAACATGGTGAAAGAGTCCAGCATACTCACCATGATAGACAACTGGATTAACGGCCTCAGCCTGTCAGCCAGCGAGTGAGACGACAGACCAAGGTTTTTTAACAACGTCACTACAACACGCTAAAGCGAATATGATTTCTGAGAAGATAACATTCCCCGAGTTAGGGGCAACGGCGGAACTGTCCACCTTTGCCGTCGGCAACGGCATCAGGGAGCAACATGCCATTCTGCACGTTGATGCCCGCGGCGAGCTCTTCGACGGGCAGTTAGAACGCATACTACGTGCCGAAGGCGCACTGCTGGCCATGCCTCAGTGCGCGGGGGCTCAGACCATTTTCAAACGCTACTTCCTCAGCGATGCCACCAACCAGCAGCCGATGGTGGCGGCGAGAGTCAGCAGCGAGACGACATCCGTGTCATGCATACAGCAGGCTCCACTCGACGGCTCGAAAGTGGCAGCATGGCTCTACATCGTGCACGATATGGACGTCACCGACCACGACGGACTCGTCATAGCCACCCACAACGGCTACAGCCATCTCTGGAAGATGGGCATGCACGAACACAAAGGCGACAGCGCATGGCAGACGGAATCGTTGCTCATCAACTACGAGGAGACACTGCAGCGCTACGGCGCCACACTGGCCGACAACTGCATACGCACATGGTTCTACGTCCGTGACGTCGATACGCAATATGCCGGCATGGTGAAGGCACGCCGCGAGAACTTTGCCGAACAAGGACTGACAAAGGACACTCACTACATAACATCAACAGGCATCGGAGGCCTGCCAGCCGACACACGCGCTCTCATACAGCTCGGCACATACGCCCTCTTAGGCTTCAAGCCCGAGCAGCAGCACTACCTCTATGCCCCCACGCACCTCAACCCGACCTACGAGTACGGCGTGACCTTCGAGCGCGGCACGCGCATCGACTACGGCGACCGCCGCCACGTGTATATCAGCGGCACGGCAAGCATCAACAACCGCGGCGAGGTGATGCATGTTGGCGACATCGTGAGACAGACACACCGCATGTGGGAGAATGTGGAGACCCTGCTGGCAGAAGCAGACACTACGTTCGACGACATAGCACAGATCATCGTCTATCTGCGCGACGTGGCCGACTACGACATCGTAGGCCACATGTTTGCCGAGAAATTCCCGTCAACACCATACATCATAACCCTCGCACCCGTCTGCAGGCCCACATGGCTCATTGAGATGGAATGCGTAGCCATACGACAATGCAACAACCCAGAATTCCGCAACTTCTGACACTGCCCGACGGCATGCGGTGCCTGGTGGCAGAGTCATCAGCGCACACGGCATACGTGGGCATACTCGTCGGCGTCGGCACACGTCATGAGACAGACGCGGAGAGCGGCATGGCTCACCTCGTCGAGCACATGAGCTTCAAGGGTACGGAGCGTCGCTCCGCCATGCAGGTCATCAACCGCATAGAGACCGTAGGCGGCGAGCTCAACGCCTATACCGGCAAGGAGGAGACGGTGTACTACGCCGCCTGCCTGCCCGAGCATGTCGGGCGAACCGTGGAGCTGCTATGCGACATCGTCTTTCACAGCACATACCCCGAGGCCGAGCTGGCACGAGAGGTCGAGGTGGTGTGCGACGAGATAGAGAGCTACGAGGACTCGCCCTCTGAGCTCATCTATGACAGTTTCGACGCCATGCTCTTCCCCGGCATGCCCTTAGGACGTAACATCCTCGGTCACGCCGAACGTCTGCGGAAGTTTACGTCACGCGACCTCCACGGTTTCACACAACGCCACTACAGGCCCCAGAATGCCATCCTATATATTCACGCGCCGGCAGCAGCAATACCCAAGGCCCTGCTACGCAACGCCACGCCCCTCAGCCCTGAGACCCGAGACTGCAAGTCACCACAGCAGGCGAGCTGCACACCGACGCTGCCCACGGCAGCCACGGCACCACAACTCTCGCCCACCGTCATACACCGCTCCACACATCAGGCACACGTCATCATAGGCGCACAGGCGTTCCCGCTCTCCGACCCGCGACACATGGCCATGACACTGCTGAGCAACATCCTCGGAGGGCCGGGCATGAACTCGCGACTCAACCTCGCCCTGCGCGAGAAGCGGGGACTCGTATATACCGTGGAAAGCTCCATAGCGGCATACACCGACACCGGCGTTTGGACGACATATTTCGGGTGCGACGCCCACGATGTGAGGCGATGCCTACGCCTCGTAGGCTCCGAGCTACGACGACTCACCGACGCCCCGCCTACGGCACGGCAGCTCGCAGCAGCCAAGAGACAGCTGTGCGGACAGCTCACCATAGCCTACGACAACGTCGAGAACAGAGCCATCAGCATGGCCAAACGCTATTATCTCACCGGCCAGACTCTGACACTCAGACAGATCTGCGATGCCATCGCCGATGTGACACCCGAACTTATGCTACAGACGGCACGCGACGTTTTTGCACCAGAGGCACTGCGAACGCTGATTTTCGACTAAAAAAGCAACTTTTTTAGCAACTTTTTCCGCTTTTCCTTGTCCATGTCAAGGGAAAGCACTATTTTTGCACCGCAAAGTTGAAGCGAGGGGCCGCACGGTTCTTCGCTTCATCATTAAAAACAACATACGCCCTAACCACAAAAAGCAGAAACGACGAACGATGATTGATTCCACAAAAGTGAGAGAGCTGGTAGGCCAGTGGCTTGCCGGCAAGGACTATTTTCTTACAGACCTCACCGTGACCCCCGACAACTGCATCACCGTTGAGATAGACCATGCCGACGGGGTATGGATAGAGGACTGCGTGCAGCTCTCGCGCTACATCGAGGACAACCTCTCGCGCGACGACGAGGACTACGAGCTCGAAGTGGGCAGTGCCGGGCTGGGACAGCCCTTCAAGGTGCTGCGCCAATGGCAGAACCATATCGGCAAGCAAGTGGAAATCCTCACCAGCGACGGACGCAAGCTCAAAGGCACGCTGACAGCTGTCGATGAGAGCCAGGCGACGCTCGCCATACCCACCAAAGTGACGGTGGAGGGGCGCAAGCGGCCTGTCGTGCAGGACATAGAGACGACGACAGCGATGTCCGACATCAAGAGCGGACGCTACATCATAGACTTCAAGTAAACTAATACAACATAATATACATTCATGGCAAAGAAGAACAACCTACTCATTGAGACCTTCGCGGAGTTCAAGGAGACAAAGAACATCGACCGCGCGACACTCGTCACTGTGCTCGAGGAGAGCTTCCGCAGCGTCATCGCAAAGATGCTCGGCACCGACGAGAACTACGACGTCATCGTGAACCCCGACAAGGGCGACTTCGAGATCTACCGCAACCGTACCGTCGTCGAAGACGGCACCGTCACCGACCCAAACATGCAGATCAGCCTCTCTGAGGCACGAGCCATAGCCGACGACTACGAGGTGGGTGAGGATGTGGCCGAACCTGTTGATTTCTCCAAATTCGGACGACGCGCCATACTCACACTGCGACAGACACTGGCTTCCAAGATTCTGGAACTCGAGCACGATGCCCTCTACAACAAATACGTCGAGAAGGTGGGCGAGATTATCTCGGCAGAGGTCTATCAGGTATGGCACAAGGAAGTGCTGCTCCTCGACGAGGACGGCAATGAGCTCCTGCTGCCCAAGGCAGAGCAGATTCCCGGCGACTTCTTCCGCAAGGGCGAACCGGCACGCGCCGTAGTGGCACGAGTCGATAACAGCACCGGCAACCCGAAAATCATACTCTCACGCACAAGCCCCGTCTTCTTGCAGCGTCTGCTCGAGAACGAGGTGCCGGAGATTGCCGAGGGACTTATCGCCATACGTAAGATAGTACGCGTGCCGGGAGAACGCGCCAAGATTGCCGTCGAGAGCTTCGACGACCGCATCGACCCCGTGGGCGCTTGCGTCGGCGTCAGGGGAAGCCGCGTACACGGCATCGTGCGCGAGTTGCGCAACGAGAACCTCGATGTCATACAGTGGACAAACAACCTGCAGCTACTCATAGCACGAGCATTGGGACCGGCCGAGATCAACACCATCAACCTCGACCCACTCACCAAGCACTGCGAGGTCTATCTCAACCCCGACCAGGTAAGCCTCGCCATCGGAAAGGGAGGCCTCAACATACGTCTGGCATCCATGCTCACCGAGACAACCATTGACGTCTATCGCGAACTGCCGGAGGGCGAACCCGACGAGATGGAGGACGACATCCACCTCGACGACTTCAAGGACGAGATTGACGAGTGGGTCATCGAGGAACTGAAGAAGAACGGCTGGACCACGGCACGCTCTGTCCTCGAGGCTCCGCGCGAGATGCTCATTCAGAAAGCCGACCTCGAGGAGGAGACCGTAGATGAGATAATACGTATCCTACAGCAGGAATTTGCCGACGACGACGTCAACAGCACACCAGCGACACCAACAGAACCATCAGAACCATCAGAAGAAGCAGCACCCGAAACACCCGCTGCAGACACCGCACCCGACACCGCTCCAGAGCCACAGACAGACGCCAACAGCGAAGGATAATTGAGAATGTATGATGTCAGGGCCGCAACGGCCCAACCGTTAGCACGATTCAATTATCAGTTATACATTTTCAATCTCTAATCCATCAAGAGCCCATGAGCGTAAGATTAAATAAAGTCACCAAAGAATGCAATGTAGGACTGCAGACCATTGTAGATTTCCTGCACAAAAAAGGCTTCGACGACGTCGAGGCCAATCCCTCAGCACGCATCACCGATGAGCAGTATGCCCTCGTGCAGGCTGAGTTCAACAAGGACAAGGGCGTACGCTCGCAGATTCAGCAGATGCAGGCTGCCCGCAAGCGCCTGGAGCGCAAGGATACCATCGTCCTCACCGACTCCGACGAGGCTCTGCCTCTCACCGAGGTGAAGAAGCCTAAGTTCGTAGGACGTATCGAACTCGATGCCAAGGGAGAGCCCGTGGTAAAGTCAAAGCCCGCCGCCGAAACACCCGCCAAGGCTGCTACACAGACACACACGACGGAGGACAAGCCCTCACAGGCCAAGCCTACGGCCACGGCAACCACACAGACGGCCACGACAACCACACCGCCCGCCGACAAGGAAGCTGTCGCTCCCGCCGCTGACAACGCCACAAAGCCCGCCGTCAAAGAGACAGCAAAGCCCGCCGATGCCAACACCGGCAGCGAGTCCGCAGCAACATCGGCCGCTAAGCCCAAGCCTCAAGATGCAGCGCAGCCTGCCCATAAGGAGGCCAAGGCACCCGTCAGTGCTCCCGAAAGTAACGCAGAGGCGGCTCATGCCACACCTGCCAAAGACATCAGTGCACATGCCGACGACATGGCGCCTCAGACACACGACAATGGCGCAGACCAACAGCTCAGCGCTCAGCCGTCACAACCGACAGAGGGCCATGAGTCACGACAGAAGAAGCAGAAGGAACGCCAGCCTATAGGCGAGGAGGTCGATGGCGTGTTCCGACTCAACACCCCCATAGAGCCGCCCGTGACGCTCAACATCAAGGGACATATCGACCTCGACTCCATCAACCAGAGCACACGCCCCACACGCAAGCGCCGCAAGCGCGGCTCCGGCTCATCGGCAGCGACTACTGCACAAGGCGGGCAGTCTGGCGAGAGCCGCCGCAACAAGAAGCGCGGCGAACGCGTCGATGTCAACGCCGTAGGAAAGGCTGTCGCCAGGCAAGAACAGCGAGAGCAGAAAGAGCAGAAGGAACAGCAGAAGCAGCAACAGCAACAGTCCAAGAAGAACAAGGGCGCCGTCCAGCAGGGCGAGGGCTCGGGCAAGAACCGCAAGCGCAAGAACCAGCCCAAGCAGGAACCCGTCATCGTCGAGCAGAGCGAGGAGGAAGTCGCCAAGCAAGTACGCGAGACTCTGGCACGCCTCACCGCCGGCAAGAACAAGACCCTCGGCAAGGGTGCCAAGTACCGTCGCGAGAAACGCGACAACATACGTGCCGGCCTCGAACACGAGATGGAGGTGGCCGAACAGGAGTCAAAGATCCTGAAGCTCACAGAGTTCGTCACCGCCAACGAGCTGGCATCCATGATGAACGTCCCCGTCACACAGGTCATAGGCACCTGCATGAGCCTCGGCGTGATGGTAAGCATCAACCAGCGCATGGACAAGGAGACCATCGACCTCGTGGCCGACGAGTTCGGATTCCAGACCGAGTACGTCAGCGCCGATGTCAGCGAGGCTGTCCATGAGGCCGATGACGACGAGGCCGACCTCGTTCCCCGCGCGCCAATCGTCACCGTCATGGGTCACGTTGACCATGGCAAGACATCGCTCCTCGACTACATCCGCAAGACAAACGTCATCGCCGGCGAGGCAGGAGGCATCACACAACACATCGGTGCCTACAACGTCAAGCTCGACGACGGAAGACACATCACCTTCCTCGACACGCCGGGTCATGAGGCATTCACCGCCATGCGTGCCCGCGGTGCGCAGGTCACCGACGTAGCCATCATCATCATCGCCGCAGACGACGACATCATGCCGCAGACCAAGGAGGCCATCAACCACGCCGTGGCAGCAGGAGTGCCCATCGTCTTCGCCATCAACAAGATTGACAAACCCGCCGCCAACCCCGAGAAGATCAAGGAACATCTGGCACAGATGAACTTCCTCGTCGAGGACTGGGGCGGCAAGTACCAGAGCCAGGACATCAGTGCCAAGAAAGGCATCGGCGTGCCCGAACTCATGGAGAAGGTGCTCCTCGAAGCTGAGATGCTCGACCTCAAGGCCAACCCCAACCGCAAGGGCACGGGCAGCATTATTGAGTCATCGCTCGACAAGGGCCGAGGCTACGTTGCCACTGTGCTGTGCAGCAACGGCACCCTGCGCATGGGCGATATCCTGCTGGCTGGCACCAACTACGGACGCATCAAGGCCATGTTCAACGAGCGCGGCCAGCGCATCAAGGAAATCGGACCCGCACAGGCAGCCACGGTGCTCGGCCTCAACGGCGCACCTCAGGCCGGCGACACCTTCCACGTCATGGACTCCGACCAAGAGGCTCGCGACATAGCATCGAAGCGCCAGCAACTGCAGCGCGAACAGGGCATTCGCACACAGCACCACCTCACCCTCGACGAGATAGGCCGTCGCATCGAGCAGGGCGGCTTCCAAGAGCTCAACGTCATCGTCAAGGGCGATGTCGATGGTTCTATCGAAGCACTCTCCGACTCACTCATCAAGCTCTCCACAGAGAAGATTGCCGTCAACGTCATACATAAGGCAGTGGGTCAGATCTCAGAGAACGACGTCTCACTGGCAGCTGCCTCAGACGCCATCATCGTGGCATTCCAGGTACGACCCTCGGCACAAGCTCGCAAGGCTGCCGAGCAACAGGGCGTCGAGATACGCACATACAGCATCATCTACGACGCCATCGAGGAGGTCAAGGAGGCCATGGAGGGCATGCTCGCCCCCGAGCTGAAGGAAGAGGTCACCGCCCAGCTCGAGGTACGTCAGGTCTTCCACATCTCCAAGGTCGGTACCGTTGCCGGAGCATACGTCATCGACGGCAAGGTAAGCCGCTCTAACAAGGCACGCGTCATACGCGACGGCATCGTCATCCACACCGGACAGATTGATGCCCTCAAGCGCTTCAAGGACGATGTCAAAGAGGTCTCCACGAACTTCGAGTGCGGAATCTCTCTCGTCAACTTCAGCGACATACGCGAAGGCGACAGCATCGAGACATTCCAGGAGATAGAAGTCAAGGCCAAGCTGTAGCACCCCGCCCATGCATAAGGTGCTGTAATGACACTTCCTGCCAGCCCAGGGCTTGCCCTGGGCTGGCAGATTACTGCCCCCTCTTAAGGTTTTAAGGGCTGTAAGGCTTAAGGCTGTAAGGCTTAAGGCTGTAAGGCTTAAGGTCATAAGGCTGTAAGGCTTAAGGTCATAAGGCTGT
>CAMVIB010000041.1 GCA_947167455.1 uncultured Prevotellaceae bacterium
TGGCATTTATCGAAATGGTATTGCTTACAGTCAGTCCGCCCATGGCATCAGCGGTCTGGCCTGAGGAACCGTCACCACCAACCACACCATTTTCGGTCCATTTTTTATAATAGACTTCTTTTTCTGGGGCGCTACCGCCGGCACCGCCAGTGCCACCGCGTGTGCCGATGCCTGCGCCGGCACCGCCGCCACCGTTGCCGCCGTGACCTTCGCCGCCAACCCATGCCCATTCCATGTCATCCCATTTACACGAAGCGTCGCTGCCGTTCGTGCCATTGCCGCCGTTGGCAGCGTTGCCGCCGTTGGCGACGAGCGTGCCGCCGCCGATGAGGTAGAGCGAGTTGCCCTGCGTCAGCTCAATGCCGGCACCGGCGCCCGTCTGTCCGCTGGCATTGGCTCCCGTGCAGGTAAGCGTTGTGCCGGAGGGGATGTAGAGATACACCGTGCCCTGGATGGTGAGGCCGCTGCCGCCGACGGTCGAATTGGTGAAACTGAGGTCGCCCGTGGCGTAATAGTACGTCACGGCATCTGCGCTGCCCAGCGTCCGCCCCGTCGTGGAGCCAGCGCTCAGCGCCGTCCAGTCCGACTGTCTGGTCTGCGTCTGCCTGGAGATCATATACCAGTTGTCGGCCATCTTGGTGACGGGGGCGTTAAAGTCGAAAGCGAGGCAGGCGCGGACGTAGTTGCAGTTTTCCTTAAGGTCGTTGCTGTACCAACTGCCGCCGCTGAAGTTGTAGCTCCACGCGCGGCCGGAATCATACTCCGTAGACGACCAGTAGTAGTAGCTCGAGCTCCACTGCATATTAGTGCCTCCAACGCTGCTGAAGCCATCGTGCAGGGCGTTGTAGCTGCCGGCAGCGGAAATCATCAGGTCCCACTCGTCCTTGGTGGCCAGCTTCCACGTGCCGCCGGTGACGGTCGGGGTCTTGGCAGAGCAGGTGCTTATGGCCGTACTCCAGGCCATCCAGTCGCTCTCGTCGGCCAGCGCGAGCGCCAGGCCCTTGTTGTTCTCCGTGTCGAGGTAGGCAATCATGGCCACAGCCGTTTTGCCGTCAGCCTCTGCCGCCGATACATTGTCATAGATACTGCCGTCGGTGCAAACCACGCGACCGACGTCACTGGCTGTGCAGTAGATACCGTCGTCGGCCCACGCGCCCGTGACTGCCGTCAGCAGCAGGGCGAAAATGCATAAGATATTCTTTAGTCTCATATTATTGAAAACCTATATTTTAGATACTCGTCTACTCGCTCCAGTCGTCGTCCCAGTCCACGGTATTGCTCTTCACGCGGGCGGACTGAGTGCTGCTGCCGCCACCGAAGCTGATGGCCTCGTCGCCTGTGAGGTTGGTGCTGACACGATTTACTGGGCTGGAACAGATGATGCTATGTTGCTGTAGCCTTACTACCATCATGGTGGGCTGCAAATATGTTTTCTTCATTGCTGTGTCCTCCTTATTACTTAATGATTGTCTTTTTGCCATTGTTGATATAGATGCCGCGCTGCGTCGGCTTGCCCTGTAGCTTGCGGCCGTCCAGGGTGTACCACATATCGGAACCATTAACCATGAACCCTGAATCGTGAACCGAAATAATTCCCGTTGCCTCGTCGTCCCCGAAGTAGAGCTTGAAGGCCTTAACCTCATTGTCGCCGAGTTTCAGCTGGAAGTAGCCGCGGAAGGCGTTCACCTGAAAGTCAGTGGCCGTGGGATAGTATAGCTTGTTGTCGGCACCGAGGTAGAGGTTGGTCTTCTCGGCGGTGTAGATGCTGACGGGGCTGTAGGTGCCAATGAAATCGACATAGTCAGTCTCGACGTTGGCTTTGGCATCGCTGATGAAGACGTTCTTGAACACGGGATTCACGAGATTGGGGACCGCAACATCAACGCTTCCCGAGCCAGTGCCAGTGTAGGTGTAGGTAGAGGCGGTAATGTTTTTCACCTCACCGCCGATAGTGACGGTGCCACACGTGCTTTCATCGCCCCGACCGATGGCGCCGACATATGCCCCCCTCTCGGCGTAAACCTTGGTCACACCGTCAGTGATGGTGATGTCGCCGCAAGTTGCATAACGGCCACCACCAATTCCGGCCGCGCCAAATCCGCCATAGGCATTGATGGTGCCGCCCTCAATGACGATGTTGCCGCAGGGAATCTCCGTTCCGCCGCCGATACCGGCGGCATCGCCACGGCCACTGGCTGTGAGCGAACCGCTTCCCTTGATGGTCAGCGTCGAGCCGCTGGGTACGTGAATGCCAGGATACCCTAAGTAGAATCCCTTCACGGTGTTCGTGCCCTTGAGGATGATGGTGGCATTGCCAAGGCAGGAAATGCCGGCCCATGAGTATCTTTGGTCTTTCGTCCCGTTGATGGTCACGTCCTGGAGTTTCACAGTGGCGCCAGCTGCAATCGAAATCTTTACGCTTGCGCCGAGCGTACCCGACAGCGTCTCGCCGTCCTGTGCTGTATAGTGGGTGGTCAGCGTTGAGAGGTCCACAGGTTTCCACTTCACGATATAGGGTTTGCCAGCCTCTATGCCGTTCACGTTCTCGGTGAAGTTCATCGTCAGAGTGCCGTCGCTGAAGCTGGTCGATTCGAGCGTCTTCACCGTGGCTCCCTGTAAGCATGTGCCATAGATGTTATCCAAGCTGAAGGGCAGGCAGAGTGTGTTCCATGCGCCGTCGCGATAGAAGGTGCGTCCAACGAGGGTGACGTTGGTCGGAAGACCGTCATTGTCGCTGATGGTCGTGCTGTTGTCGGCATTGTCGGCCAGACTGATAATGGCAGGAGCCATGTAGTACTTGCCACCGTAGAGAATACCATTCTCGTAGGCCTTTACTAAGCCGTAGTCCTGCACCTGTCCGCCGAGATAATATGGAGCGGTGGACATGGGATAGGCCTTTGTGGCTCCGCTGACGGTGCAGGCATAGGAGGGCGAGCCTATCTGAGGTGTCACGTAGTAGCAGTTGTTGATGGTGCCGCTACCGGCCTGTAAGCCCATAGGATGCAGCTTGCTGATGCCTGTGTATGTGCCTGCCTCTAAGCAGTTCTCCAGTGCCGGCGTGCCGCTGTCGCTCCAGCCCCAAATGACGCCGACGTTGGGATTGCTGTTGGAGTTCATCGTGCCAGCGAAGACACAGCCGCGGATGGTGGTCGCCGAGCTCTTACCATGACCGATGATACCGCCGGCATAGTCGGTGTTTATGTTGAGCGTAGCCGTGACGGTGCAGCCCTCAATGAGGTTCTTGCCCTCGCCTTCGCTGTCGGCAAAGCCCACGAGGCCAGACATGTGGCGCTGGTTGGAGGTGATGGTGCCCGCCACGGTGAGGTTCTTGATGGTGGCGTTCTTGATGTAGCGGAAGGGGGCTGCGCCGCCGTTGATGTTGTCGGTCATCGCAGCGGTGATGGTGTGTCCGCCGCCGAGGAAGGTTCCCTGGAACGAGTTGGTCTCGCTCGCGCCTGCCATGGTCGATACGCTGATGTCGCTGTTCAGCTGCACGAACTGGCCGCTGTAGCTGGTGCCGTTGTTGACGGAATAGGCGAAACAATTCCAATCATAATCATTGTCAATGATGTAAGGACTTTCCTCCGTTCCACTGCCGGTGAGGGCTCTGGGAATAACGTAGTATGTGCCACCGTATAAAATGCCGTTCTGGTAGGCCTTCGCTAAACCGTAGTCCTTTACCAGGTTGCCGAGGTTAGCAGGTGTGGTGGCGAGGGCATAGGCCTGCCTGGCTCCGCTGACGGTGCAAGCATTCTCGGGCGAGCCAATCTGCGGTGTCGTATAGTAGCAGTTGGTGATGGTGCCCGCTGCTTTCTGCAAGCCCATGGGGTGCAGCTTGCTGATGCCTGTGTATGTGCCGGCCTCCAAGCTGTTTTCAAGCGTGGGTGTGGCGCTGTCACTCCAGCCCCAAATGACGCCGACGTTGGGATTGCTGTTGGAGTTCATCGTGCCAGCGAAGACACAGCCGCGGATGGTGGTCGCCGAGCTCTTACCATGACCGATGATACCGCCGGCATAGTCGGTGTTTATGTTGAGCGTAGCCGTGACGGTGCAGCCCTCAATGAGGTTCTTGCCCTCGCCTTCGCTGTCGGCAAAGCCCACGAGGCCAGACATGTGGCGCTGGTTGGAGGTGATGGTGCCCGCCACGGTGAGGTTCTTGATGGTGGCGTTCTTGATGTAGCGGAAGGGGGCTGCGCCGCCGTTGATGTTGTCGGTAATCGCAGCGGTGATGGTGTGTCCACCGCCGTCGAAGGTGCCCTGGAACGAGTTGGCTTCACTCGAGCCTGCCATGGTCGAGACGCTGATGTCTGCCATCAGCTTCACCGTCTGGCCGCTATAAGCCATGCCCGTCTCCACATTTGTGCAGAAAGCATCCCATTCATTCTCGTAGCTGATGAGGTGGCTACCACTGCCGTCGGTCGGGATGGCCCATCTCGACCTGATGGTCACGTTGCTGGCAGGCATGGTGAGGGTGGCGCTGGTCGCGTCCTGTGTGCTGAGCGTACCTCCGCCACTGGCAACGTACTGGATGAAGTTGCAGTCGCCATTGGTGTCGTGGCTCAACGTGAGGCTTACCACGTCGTCGCAGGCAGCATAGAGCATTTCGCCGTATTTGAGTCCCCCATTGTAGAAGGTCAGCCTGCTTACGTCGTACGTGATACGGACCTCTCCGCTATTGGCCATAGTAACACCCGTGCCACTGGTGATGGTGTAAGCCTGCTTGGCGCCACTGACGGTGCACGCGTGGGAGGGCGAGCCAATCTGAGGTTTCACGTAGTAGCAGTTGGTGATGCTGCCGCTACCGCCCTGCAAGCCCATAGGATGCAGCTTGCTGATGCCTGTGTATGTGCCTGCCTCTAAGCAGTTCTCCAGTGCCGGCGTGCCGCTGTCGCTCCAGCCCCAAATGACGCCGACGTTGGGATTGCTGTTGGAGTTCATCGTGCCAGCGAAGACACAGCCGCGGATGGTGGTCGCCGAGCTCTTACCATGACCGATGATACCGCCGGCATAGTCGGTGTTTATGTTGAGCGTAGCCGTGACGGTGCAGCCCTCAATGAGGTTCTTGCCCTCGCCTTCGCTGTCGGCAAAGCCCACGAGGCCAGACATGTGGCGCTGGTTGGAGGTGATGGTGCCCGCCACGGTGAGGTTCTTGATGGTGGCGTTCTTGATGTAGCGGAAGGGGGCGGTGCCGCTGTCGCTATTATCGTTAATAGTGGCGGTGATGGTGTGACCGCCGCCGTTGAAGGTGCCGCTGAAGGGTTTGTCCTCGAGAACGCCCACGGTCGATGAAATATCGATGTCGTCCATCAGCTTCACGTACTTTCCACTGTAGCTGTTGCCAAGGTTGACCTGGTAGACAAAGGCATCCCATTCATCAGTGTTACTGATGGTGTAGGGATTTTCAGGAGTACCTTCGCCTTTCTGGCGGATAACGATGAATCTGGCACTCGTCGAGCCATTGCAATTGCCCAAGCCCGTGATGGTGAAGGTCTTGATGCCAAGTGAGGTGAAGCTCATGGGGTATGAGGTTACCTCAGTACCGTCGACTGTGGCCGTATAGTCGGTGCCCAAGGTGAGCAGCGTTGTTTCGTCGCTGGCTTTCACTACGGGGGTGACGCTGACGGGATTGTCTTCGAGCTTGTAGGGGTCGTCGAAGGTGATAATACAGGGCGTGTAGTAGGTGTTGCCGTCGAGCAACTGGAGCGGACTCAGCATCTCGCCCTCGGCGGTGTTGACGCTATAGGCTCGATATGCACCGCTCACGACGGTATGGGAGAGCGGGCCGCTCTGCGGGGTCAGGTAGTGGGTGTTGGTGAGGTTGGAAGTGCCGTTCTGCAGACCTATGGGATGCATACCGGAGATGGTGTTGTAGGTGCCCTTCTCCAGGCAGTTCTGCATGATGAGCGTACTGCCCTCGTCGCCATAGCCCCAGAAGCCGCAGACATTATGGGTGGTTTCATACCGATAGCCACCATTATAACGATGAACAACATAAGTGCTGCCGTTGACGGTGCCTTGGAAGATGCAGCCTCTGATGGTGGTAGTCGAGGTCTTGCCGTTGCCGACGAAGCCGCCGGCGTAGTCGCTGTTCTGGTTGATGGTAGCGCTGACGATGCAGCCCTCGATGAGGTTCTCGCCATCGGCGAAGCCCACGAGACCCGACGTATAATATTGGTCAGAAGTGATGGTGCCGGCCACAGTCAAGTTCTTGATAGTAGCACCGCTGATGTAGCGGAAGGGGGCTGCGCCCTGAGTGATGCTGGAAAACGCAGCGGTGATGGTCTTGTTGTTGCCGAGGAAGGTACCGCTGAAGGGACGGTCGTTTTCTGCTTCTTCATCATGACCGCCCACACCTCCTGCAATTTCGATGTCGGCATCCAGCTGCACGTACTCTCCGCTGTAGCTGTTGCCGGCAATAATGTTTTGTGCTAATACATTCCAGTCGGCAGCGCTGGTGATACGCCAGGGATTTTCCAGAGTACCCGCACCGGAAAGAGGCAACTGCTCTGTTGTGTAAGGCACTATTTTCTTGCCGCCGATGTTGCTGGAGGTAGCTATCGTCGCCGTACCGTCTATAACGAATTGCTTGCCTTCGGCAAACGTGATGCTATTGAGTGTGATTTTACCATAATAATTACTACCGCTTTTAAAGCCAGAGCAATAGATGAAGTCTTCCTGAGCGTTTGTCCACCCGAGTGTCAGCCTTCCGCTATTAGAGCCCAGAAGGCTAAAACCAGGTCCGATGCCGGCAGTTTCATCGCCGCCACGGGCAGTCACCTGACCGCCATTGATGATGATATTGCCGCACCGCCCCCACCTTGAATTACCGTCAGTAGTATAATCGCCACATCCACCGCCGATACCGGCAGCAGAGCCAGCACCCTGGGCTGTCACCACGCCACCGTTGATAATAATGGTGCCACCATCTTCATTATGTTCGTCGCCGCCAATGCCAGCTCCATGTGCTCCGCCTCTAACGTTGATGGTGCCGCCGTTGATGGTGATGATGCCTACTTCAAAAGCACCGATACCAGACTTATTCTCATCGCAGCCGTCGATGGTCAGTGCACCCGGGCCGTTGATGGTCAAGCTATTGCCTTTGCTCACCTCGATGCCTTTCAGAGCACGGAGGATAGCTCCTTCGCCGAGGTTCAGCTCGGCAGTGCCACAGACTTGGATGCGCGTGGGGAAGGTTACGTCGGCGCCGGAATATACTATAAACGTCGTCGTGCCACCAACTGAGTTGTTGCCTTTGGCGCCACCTGCGCCGCCGGTGCCACTCGTAGCAGAACCAACTCCGTAAGATACGTCATCATCGTCAAAAGAACCGTTTGTTCCGCACTTGCCATTCTCAAGGTATTTAGGACTCACCTCTGCTTGTTCACCGGTGGGAGCAGTAGTATTCGGTTTACCATTATTGCCGCCAGCGCCGCCAGCGCTAATGTAAAAATAATAACCAGAATCTTTCCAATCAAGGCAACCGCCGGCACCGCCGCCGCCACCGCCGCCACCAGGACCACCGGTGCCGATGTCGCAGGCGCCGCCGCCATAGCCGCCACCGCCGCCGCCACCGCCGCCGGGAGCACTCCAGTTGCGAGTTCCATCCCATAAAGCACTCCAGCCTGCACTGCCGCCAGCGCCTGATCTGTTGCCTATACTTCCGCCCTTGGCATTGAGGTTGACGAGGGACTGAAGCCTATAGAGTTTGCCCACGGCGCCAGCGGAAGTACCTGCACTGCCTGCACTGCCGTTATTGCCATTGGCAACACTCCAAGTGCTAGCGCCTGACCGTTCATGTCTAAGGCCTCCGGTACCGCCTGCACCACCATTGCCGCCGCGTGTGCCAATGCCGGCACCGGCACCGCCGCCGCCATTGCCTCCGTTGCCACCAGTGCCGCTGTAAAGGTAATCATTTTCATAATCCAAATATGCGTCACCGCCATTGCCGCCATTGCTGCCGTCGGCAGCATTGCCGCCCGTGGCATTCAACGTGCCGCTACCGAGGAGGTAAAGCGTGTTGCCCTCCGTCAGCTCGATGCCAGCACCGGCGCCCGTCTGTCCATCGGCATTGGCTCCCGTGCAGGTGACGGTCACGCCATCGGGCACATAGAGATACACCGTGCCCTGGATGGTCAGGCCGCTGCCGCCAGCATTGCTGTTAGTGAAGGTAAGATTGCCTGTAACGTGAAGGTACGTCGTGGCACCTGTCGTGCCAATCGTCTTTCCCGTAGTGGAGCCTTCGGTCAAGGCCGTCCAGTTTGCCGAGGTAGTCCCTGTCATGGCATAGACCTCATCCCAATTGGCTTGCGCCCACGCTCCCTGCACGATGGTGCAGAGCAGGGCGAGCATTAGAAATAATTGTTTGATTCTCATGTTGTATTTATTTGTTATTTTTTTCAATGCTGTCAACAAAAGCGCAGTACACTCGGGCATACTCGGACTGCAATGTGCTATTTCGGGTGCAAAGATACAATAAAAGTGAAACATGAAAGAATGAAAAGTAAAAAATGATGGGTGGACGGGTGAGATAAGCCTCATTTTCACACAAAATCGCCTGCATCAGTGTGTTGATGCAGGCGATGTGCTGTGTCAGGGTACTTCCCCTACTCGCTCCAGTCGTCGTCCCAGTCCAAGGGCGAGGGGAGTAGTTACACTTGTTGCCTCATCATCGCCAAAGTTGAGGTTGAAGGCGCGGACTGCGTTCCCCACTCCCTGTGAGGGGCTGTAGTAGTCCACGAAATCGACATAACTACTCGCCAAGGGGGTGTGCTTAGCCCACGTTCGTGGGCCAATCGTCCCACGTTCGTGGGATCATTGTCCCACGTTCGTGGGCGCATTGTCCCACGTTCGTGGGCTAAGCAAAACCCCTTGGGGATGATGTTGCATCGCCAAGGGGATGATGTTGTATCGCCAAGGGGATGATGTTGCACCCTCTTGGTGGTGATGTTGCATCCCCTTGGCGATGAAGTAGTAACCCCTTCGAGATTCTGCCTACAACTCGAACGTTACCAGAGGCTTACGCCCTTGTCTGAGATGAGTCGCCCCTTCGCGGGGCGGCGTTGCTCATCGAATAAATGATTATCCGCAATCATACCACCAAAGAGACCGCAACGCGGTCTTCGCTTTGGTAACCGAGGGTACGAGCGTAGCGAGCACCCCCGGATAACAAGCTCTATAGAGGCAAGCACTCTGAAAGAGTGCCCGAACAGCGTAATGGGCGACCCCTTCAGGGTCGATGTTCCCCTTTTTGTCCCTATCCGGGGGTACTGCGCACCCCCGGTTATTGAGAGGAGACGCTTCCAGCGTCTTGGTGGTACGATTGCGGATAATCATATCGAATAACGCCTGTGGACGTTGACAGTGCTTCAAAATCTCGAAGCCGTCATAGGTCGAGGGCAAGACGCCAAAGGTCAAAGCTTGAGAAACGTAGAGAGGCCTGAATTATAAGCGTTTCAGCTCGGTTACTGTAGCACTATTTTGCGGCCGTTCAGGATATATATTCCCTTCGCTGTGGGCTTCTTGCCTTGCAAGCGTCCTTCGGCCGAGCGGGCGTTGAGTCTTCGGCCATCGAGGGTGTACCAAGCCTCACCCCCGGCCCCTCTCCCAAGGGCGAGGGGAGTAGTTACACTTGTTGCCTCGCCGTCGCCGAAGTCGATGTTGAACGCCTTGATGGAGCTGGCAGCCTCAGCATTGATATTGAAATAGGCCCGGAAAGCTCCCACTGTAGGCAGAACGGTGTCGTCCGTCTGTACGTCAGTGGAGGGCTGCGGGAAGTAGAGTTTGTTGCCCGAACCGAGGAAGAGGGTGCTCCTCGTCTCCTCGGTGTAGGTGTAGGCGCTGTAGCGTCCTTTGAACTCGACTTCCTGGTCCTTGCTGATGAAGTCGTTGAAAGTGTTCTGAATGGTTACGCTCTCGAACACGGGGCTGACGATGTCGCGTGTGGCAGGTTCTGCAGAGTCGTAGTCGGCGGCTCGCGCCCACTTGATGATATAGGGTGTTCCGGCAGTGAGCGTGGTCACGGGCTCGCCAAAGGTCAGGTTCAGCACGCCGTCAGTGATGTCGGCGCTGCTGAGGGTGCGAGCCTCAGCCCCTGCCAACACGCTGCCGTCGAGGCTGAGGTCAAAGGGCAGACAGATGGTGTTCCACTCGCCGTCTTTGTATAGTGTGCGGCCCTGCAGCCTGACGTTTCCCTTCTTGCCGTCGTTAGCCTTTATGGTCTTGGTATTGGCTGCGTAGTCGGCCATCACTAAGGTTGAGATGTTTTTGGTCACGGAGCCGCTGACCTGCGTGCCCCTGCTGCGGTGTGTCCATAGGGTGAGTTCGTTGTTGCCCACGACGGTGGGAATGTATGAGAACGTCAGTTGCACAGACTGCCCTGCCGCAACCTGTGCCACCTGACCCATGACGGCGGTGCCGTTGACGCGCAGCACCAGGTTGCCGGCAAAGTTGCCTGCGCCGCCCGTGACGGTGGCCGTCACCGTCTGCTCGGCACCCGTCTCGCTCGCGCCCTCCACGTTGAAGGTGACGCTCGCGGGAGTGACGTTGGCCGTGATGGGCACGCTGATGGTCAGCTCGTTGCCGCTGACGACGGCGGTCAGCCGGTAGGCATCGCCGTCGAAGCATTCCTGCCAGTCGGTGGTGCCATTGGGGCGGCTCATCACCTTAATAAAATATGTGCCGTCTTTCACCGAGGCGGGGATGTCGCAATCGCTGATGGTGGCTGGGGTGTGCTCGTTCCACGCCAGGGTCAAATTCTCTGAACCGCCAAAGGTCTGCACCACATTGCCACTGCCGTCCACCATCTGCACGGCGACGTCGTAGGCGGCGTCGATGCGGTTGTAGTTCCACACGTCGTAGTCGATGCTGATGCCGGTGAACGGGTCGTCGGCATTGTCGCGCGTGTAGGTTTTGCTGGTCACGGTGGCATCGGGTGCGCTGAGATTGAGCTTCTCCAGCGAGAGGCAATAGTCGGCGTTGCCATCCTCGGGGGGCTGTATGCCGACGACGGCATCCTGCCCGAAGCTGAAGCCGTCGAGCGTGGAACTGCCGCCGATGCCCTGCTCGTAGGGGTTCAGCACCGACAGCAAGAAGTAGCCATCGCTGCTGCCCGCCCAGCCCCAGTTGATGTGGAAGTAGTCGGCATCGTCCTCCGAACGGTAGCCGTCGCAGACGAACGAGTGTCCGCCGCCGGCGCTCTGGCCGCCCAGCGCCACGGGACGCCCGGCCGCCAGCTCGCCGTAGATGAGGTCCACCCACTCGGCCAGACTGTAGTTCTTGCGGTAGCAGTGGCGCACGCCGCCGTCGTAGCCGAAACAGCTCTTGAGCGCGTAGGGTATGTCCTCGCCGTAGGCCGCCGAGCCGCCGTTGGCGCTCAGGCCGTAGCTCATCTGCAGCGCCGCGCCGCAATACTTCATCAGCGTTGCCACAGCCCGCTGCTGCTCATCTGTGCCGTCGAGGTAGCGTCTGCCGGTTTCGGGATTTAAGGGTGTGTAGTTGGCTAACATGTTCTTCCAGTCGAAGGTGGTGGAGGGCAGGGCGTCCACTGTCAGCTCGTAGGCATCGCCTTCACTGTCCTTCGTCTTGGTGGTGTAGGCAGGTATGGCCGCCGAGGTCTTTGGCCATTTATGATAGTACATCAGCTGCGCCATGGAGGTGGCTACGCAGCCCGTCACCGTGCGCACGTTGTCTATCGTGGGACACAGGTCGTTGTATGGCTGTCCTTGGTTCCAGTTGGTCGTTATCATCGGGGCGATGTCGGCCTTTGTTTCGCCGTCCAGACGACGCTGCACCTTCTTACGCGTATCCTGTGCGTCATGTGTCCGCAGCCACGCAATCTGTGTGGCATAGCCCTGCAGCCACGCACGCATCTCGTCGGGCATGTCGTCGATGTCGATGTTGCCGTTCTGGCCATAGGCGAGGATGGGCACGGTCTGGTCGTCGTTGCTCACGATGACGAAGCCGTTGCTGCTGACATTGAACACATAGAGTCCGCTCACCTGTCCCGCGGCCTTGACGGCAGGCACCGACTTGCGCGTCTGCGAGCCTGCTACGAACTGCTGTGCCAGCTTCATGGCCTGACTCTCCGAAATCTCATCGGCCCATGCTCCGGCCCATCGGCACATGAGCAGAGCCATCACGATACATAGTTTCTTTATCATTCCGATATTGCAGGGCGCGGGCAGGTTCAGATTCAGGGAGAAAATTGTGTGTTTCATACGTTGTTTGTGATGGAAATTATTAATGTGCCGCCTCCTCTTTCAGTCTCATAATGTCTTGGGTTGCAAATATAAGGTATTTTTACGATATGTTGGCAGAAGGCTACTTTTTATTAAACTTCTTTAACGTTTCTCATGACTCCTGCACGTCATCTTCCCTCGCCTGTGAGGTCGGGGGCGGCTATGTGGTTGTTGTTGATGATGTTGCGGGTGGGTGAGGTGCTCACTACTCTTTGTCGATGAGGCATACGGCATATGCCGCTATGCCCTCCTGGCGCCCTGTGAAGCCGAGCCGTTCTGTCGTCGTGGCCTTGATGCTGATGTCGTCGGCTGTTATGCCTATGACGTCTGCCATGCATTTCTGCATGTCTGGAATGTGCGGGTTGAGTTTCGGCCGTTCGGCACATACCGTGGCGTCGATGTTGCCCACGCGATACCCTTTTGTGGCGATGAGCTCCACGGTGCGTCGCAGCAGAATCTTGCTGTCTATGCCGTCGGTCTCCGCCGCAGTGTCGGGGAAGTGGAAGCCGATGTCCCGCATGTTGGCGGCACCAAGCAGTGCGTCGCAGATGGCATGTATGAGGACGTCGGCATCGGAATGCCCCAGGAGTCCCATGTCGTGCTCTAGTCGTATGCCTCCGAGCCACAGCTCGCGGCCTGCCACCAGCCGGTGGACGTCATAGCCAAAACCTATTCGTTGCATGTGTCGTGATTTGTTGAGTGTGTCATCTGCGTTTCCGTCCGAAGAGGTCTTTCATTCCGTCGAGGTCGAAGGCGAGGGAGAAGCGCATAGTCTGGTCGAGCGGGTTTGTCTGTGCTGTCGAGAAGACGTAGGATGCGTCGAGCGAGAAGACGCTCATGTGAAATCCTGCTCCGGCGGTGATGTACTTACGGTTGCCTTTGTTGGCAGCCTCATCGTGGTAGCCGAGGCGTACGAAGAATCGGTCGTTGTAGCTGTATTCGGCACCGATGCTCCACTGTATCTCCTGCAGCTCCTCCTTGAATCCTCCCGGGGCGTCGTGAAAGCTCTTGAAGATGCCTGCAATGGGCGAGATGTCGTAGTATTCGCGCTGCACGCGGTCGGTGTAGTCGTTGTCGGTCTCGTCCTCTCCTCTCTTGGGATATGTCGGTATGAGCATCTTGTTGAGGTCGGTGGCGATGGAGAAGCGGTTGTACTCGTCGAATGGTATGGTGAGGTTGAGTCCGAGTCTGAGGTTTGTGGGTATGAACTCCGAGTTGTCGGAGCCTCCGTAGCTGATTTTCGAGCCTATGTTACTGATGTTGAGGCCGAAGGCGAGGTTGCATTCGCGATTTGCCATCATGACATAGTTGCTGTAGTAGAGTGCTATGTCGGCCGCGAATGCTTTTCCTGCCGAGCTCTCAGATGTGTAGTCGTAGGTGATGTCGGAGTATATGAACCTCATTGCCACTGCCATGGAGAAGTATTCAGACAGCATTCGCGAGTATGCGATGTCGGCTCCGAGTTCGTATGGCTTGATTGTCATGCCGTTGGTGGCTCCGCCCTCGTCGCCCCATCCGAGGTCCACCTCTCCGAGTGAGAAGTAGCGTAGTGACGCCGAGAGTGCGGAGTAGTTGCCTATGCGGTAGAATCCTGCGATGTGTGCGAGGTTGATGTCGTTGACGAGTTTTCGCAGCCATGGTGTGTAGCTCACGGCGACTCCTGCTCGTCCCACGCAGAACGGGTATTTTGCCGGGTTCCAATATTGTGAGTACACGTCGGCTTCTGTCGCCGCACCGACGTCGCCCATGCCTCCGCCTCGTGCGTCGGGTGCTATCGACAGTGAAGTGACACTCGACGTCACGGGGTTGAACATGTTCTGCTTGTCTTGTGCGCCGGCTGTCAGCGCTACGTTGAGCAGTGCGGCAAGGGCTATGGCACGGAGGTTCTTGTTGAATTTCATCTTTGCGTTTCAAAAATTCGTAATTCGGGTTGCGCGTCACCTCGTAGGGCGGCGCATATCTGTCTGTGAGCTGTGTCTGTGATCAGTGTCCGGGCATGTGACAGGGCCGGTGGGTTGTGTGTGTGCTGCGTTCGTCTCATTTCCTTCTGTTGATGACAATCTTCTGCGCCTTCGTGGCTTCCTTGGCGCTGTCGCATGAGATGCGTGCCCTGTAGAGATAAATGCCGCTGCCCAGTGGCATGCCCCCTCCTGTGGTGAGGTTCCATGTTATGGCGTAGAGTCCGTTGGAGCTGCTGCCCTGCTCGGTGTGTGTCCACAGCAGTCGTCCGCTGAAGTCGAAGACCTCGATGGTGAACTCGCACGGGCTGCCGGGCCTGTCGTAGTGTAGCAGGAACTGTGTCTGTGTCGTGGCGGGGCTTTGCGTTGCTGTGAGGCTGATGATTCCCGTCTGTATCGTCGGGTCAACGATGAAGTTGAGCGATGTCGTGGAGTAATTGTTGAGCATGTCCCATGCGCGGAATGTCAGCGTGTGGTCGCCCTCGTCGAGTTGCGGTATGCTGAATGCCACGCTGCCCTGGCTGTAGTCGCCGAAGGAGCCTGTGTAGTAGTCGTTGAGGATGTATGTCGTGGCGGGGTTGTTGTCGATGATGAGTTCGAGGTCGTGGCCCAGGCCGTTGCCCGAATAGTTGATGCCGCTCTCGTCGGCCAGCAGTGCCACGAAGTAAGGTGTGGCCCCCACCTTGTCGCCGTCGGCGAAGGTGTCGCTGTTGAGGTATGCCGTGATCTGCGGCCCGGTGGTGTCGCTGAGGTCAGGCTGTGTGCCTCCCACGGCGAAGTCTTCGCAGTAGCCGTTGGCTTCTGTGCGCAGGTCGTTGCTCACGGCGAAGCATACGAGCCGCCCTGCCTCGTCGCTGTACTTGATGTCGATGGGCATCGGGCATGTGAATGCGAAGCGGCCGTCGGCCACGCTGTCGGCTCCTGTGTAGAGGAGCTTGTCGTATGCCTTGAAGCGGAACGGTTCCGGCAGCCGGTCGTTGTTGCGGCATGTGACGCTGCTCTCGCTGTCGTAGAGTCGGCCTGTGATGGTGCCGTTGAAGTCGCTCATGAGTGTGCCTTCGGCGTTGGCGATGTGTCCGGCGAAGCGTACGCGCTGCCCGGCGTGTAGGGTGAAGTCGTCGGGGATGGCGTCGATGTGTATGCCGGCTATGCTGTCGATGACGATGCGGTTCTCCACGCTGCCCAGGCGCAGTGCCGGGTCTCCGAGGAGGGCATAGTGGAGCTTGTTCTCGAGGTTTCCGGCCTCCATGTTGGCTGTGATGAGCCTCACCTTGGTGTCACGCACGGCATCGCCGATGCGGTTGGGGCGTCCGTTGCTGTCTGTGCCGAACACATCCTTGCAGAACTCGCGGTTGATCTGCAGGTTGTTGTTGGCATACACCGTGCGTGCCGTGCCGAAGAATGCCACGGCGAGTCCGTTCTTGTTGAGGATGGCTGTCTCGCCGATGTTGTCGGTCTGCGTGTCGAAGGGCATGACGTCGCAGGCCGCCGTGACCCACAGTGCTGCTCTCGGTGCCGAGATGGATGCAAAGTCCTCGATGCGCAGCACCTGTTCGTGTGAGAGGCAATATGTTGCGGCATGTCCGGTGTAGTTGAACATCAGTGCCCCTTCCTGAATCTGTTCCTTCAGCGCTTGCGTGACTTGCGGGTAGCGGTAGCCTGTCGTGGTGGCCTCTCGCACGAAGGCGTCCCACATCGTCTTGCGCACCTCCACCTCTGGGTGCAGGCGTGTGATGACGCGTGCTATGCTGTCGGCATATTCCATGTGTATGTTGCCGTCCTCGTTGGCGGTGCCGTCGTCGCCTAGCACGGCGACGACATTCTTCCATGCGCCAACGTGTTCGCTTCGCATGTATGATACCGTCTTATCGACGAGTGTGCGTGCTTCGGTGAGTGTGCGCACGGGGAAGCGTCCCACGCCGATGTCGGTCTTGTCGTTGACGAGCGATGCCCCCTCACCGTCGTCGAGGAGTCCGAAATAGTCCTCCATGACATAGCATTTGGTGTCGCTCACGCTGTTCTCGCTCTCGAATGCCAGTAGGAAGTTGTCGGGGTCGTATGTCATCCATGCTGCGGTGAGCATGCGGTTGTCCCAGGCACAGTCGCCGAAGAGCAGCAGGTAGCGCGGTGCGTCGTCGATGTCGTCGGCGCGGTCGTAGAGCATCTTCAAGAAGCGTCTGTAGGCTGTGGCGTCGGGCGTGCCGGATGAGAATTCATTGTAGATCTTGTCGGCCCTTACCACGGCGACCTTCAGCCCGTCGAGCTGTCGGTGTTCCTCGGCCAGACGTTCGGCCTCGGCGTCGAAGATTCCGCTTGCGGGTGTTATGATGACCATGTCTGCTGCCTCCTGTGCGTGGAGGTTCTGGTTGTCGATGGTTCCGGCATATTCTACCGTTGGGTATCTGTCGGCCACATTGGCATCGAAGGCCACATAGCGGTGCGTGGCGCCGTCGCCCTCGACGGCGGCACGCAGCACATGTCGGACGCTGCCGTCGGCGCCGGTGATGTCGGCCTCTGTGGCAGCGAGGCGTGCCGCCGGCACTCCTGGCTCGCCGAGCCTCCAGATCTGGGGTTTCTGTCCGGCGGCATATTCCAGGGTCATTGTGGCGGCTTCGTCAGCGGTGAGGCTGAAGTGTATCTGGGGTATGTCGGCGTCAAGGCGCATCAGCCCCTTGTAGGCCAGTTCGAGGTAGTTGAGGCGTGCGTTGTTGCCGCGCGTCGTGGAGAGCTGTATCGTGTTGGATGGCAGCACGTCGATGGCGAAGCGTCGTGTGGTGAGCATGGCGTAGGTGTAGTCGGCCAGTCGGCTGATGCGTGCCGTGGTCTGCTGCTGGCCGTTGGCGATGGTGGACAGCTCCGTCTCGCTTTTGTTGGCGGCCGAGAAGGCCACCGTCAGGGTGCCCTCGGCAGTGGCGGCGTGTGTGGGCAGCTTCATGACGTATGTCCGTGTGTTGCCGTTGGCATAGTTGTAGTTCTCGAAGAGCTGCCGTCCTCCGCTGAACCATGCGAACTCCTGCGGGTTGTGGTAGGCCACGGCGTCGAAGTCGCTGACCTCGGCTGTCGGCGTCGCTGTGGGTGGTTCGAGTGTGGCGATAGTTGCTGCCGGCGTGTCTGTCTGCGTGATGAAATAGTATGCACTGCGTGCGTAGTGGTTGATGACGTGCCGCCCCTCGTCGGTGCTCGTCAGTCCGTTGGCAAAGAACAGGTAGCCGTCGGCCACGGGCAGCAGCGGCACCTCCTCGAGGTCGTCCCACTCGTCGCCTGTCAGCATCTCGGGCAGCATGTGTCCGCCATAGCCATAGACGTGTATGTTTGCCGTGTTGGTGAATCCCATCTGCGAGCGCAGTGAGCTGTTGGTGAGGCGGTAGATGCCGTCGTCTGTCAGGCTCACTCTGACCCACCTGCCTTCGGCCAGGACGCTCGCGGCGGCATAGCGGTCGGCAGCGGCGCGCGTGGCTGCCACTCTCTTCCTGCTGCCGGGTGCGCCCGCCTTGGCCTTCGGCACGATCTCGAGCTTGCAGCTCAGCAACTTGGCATAGCCGTTGCCGCGCCTGACGACGGGCACGAATGAGATGTCCATGAAGCTCTGCCTTCGGCTCATGCCTACGAAGGTGCGTATGCGCAGTGTGTCGGCCAAGAGATAGGCGTAGCGGTCGGCCACGAGGCTCTCGGCTGTCGTCAGTGCTTTCCATTCGGGATATGTGACGCGCACGTCGTAGTCGTAGAGGCGCCCGTCCGTCTGTAGCGGCACCACCTCGTTGTATGTCGGCAGGATGGAGTCAATGCGCATGGCTTGCCAGTCGAACTGTGTGAATGGCGACTGTGCTGCCGCCGTGTAGCCTGTCAGCAGCAGTAGCACAGAGAGTATGTACTGAAGTAGGATGGGTCGCATGCGTATGGTAGGTGTGGTTGTCGTTCGTTGTTATTTGACGTTGAAGGATAATAGGTGCTGCCCTTGAAGGTAGCCGTCGATGTGGTCGTCGATGCTCACCGGTCCCACGCCCGATGGCGTGCCTGTGAAGATGAGGTCGCCGGTCTTCAGCGTGAAGAACAGGCTTATGTAGCTCACCAGCTCATCGACACCGTAGTTCATGTCTGCCGTGTGTCCTCGCTGCACCTCCTGTCCGTTGCGGCAGAGTGAGAAGGTGAGGTCTTGTATGTCGCCCACCTCGCTCAGAGGCACGAAGTGCCCCACCGCTGCCGAGCCGTCGAAGCCCTTGCAGATGTCCCATGGCAGGCCTCGCTGTCGCAGCTGCTGCTGCAGGTCGCGCGCCGTGAAGTCAACGCCCACGGTCACGGCGTCGTAGTATCGATGTGCGAAGCGCTGCGGTATGCTCCGTCCCAGCCTCGATATGCGCACCACGAGTTCGCACTCATGGTCGCACCGCTGTGTGAAGTCGGGGATGAAGAACGGCTTTCCGTCGCTCAGCAGTGCCGATTCGGCCTTGGTGAACACCACGGGGGCATCTGTCTTTAATAACGATTCGTGGAGCTCTTTATTGTGCTCCACGTAGTTCATTCCTATGCCAAATATTTTCATTTCACAATTTTTAGGTGTGTGTGATGGGTGGTGTGATGTGGATATATGACTGTGGGTCCTGCAGTCTGGCGCGTTAGTGTCCAGTCTGCAGGACCCACCTTGAAGGCTGTCGCCCTCGTTGTCACTGTTCAGAAGAGAGGTGACGGATATGTGCCGTCGTCAACGAGTGCCTTGATGCGCTCCACGGTGCCGGGCCGGTCGGCGGCGTAGGTGACGCCGAACCACTTCGATGTGGTGTCGAGCACCTTGACGGTGGCGGTGCCTTCGTTGATGAGCTTGTCCACCATGAGGGGGATGAAGAACTCGGCCTTGAGGTTCTGCATGTTCTTCGGGTCGGAGAGGAACTCCTTGAAGTAGGCCTCGCTGTACTCGAAGTAGTCGGGCGTGAAGCCCCACATGTTCATGCTCACAGGCACGTTCTCGCCGCCCACGGGCACCCACTTGTCGCCGTCCTTGTAGCAGATCTCGCCGTCGATGCGCTCTATCTCGGTGCGCTCCACCACGTCGGTGAGGTTGCCATTGGCATCCTTGCCGCACACGCCGCGAGCCACGGAGCCGTTCTCCGACAGCGTGTTGCCCACGCGGAAGCCCACCATGGCATACTTGCCCTTGCTGCCCTCGGGCAGCTCAGCGAGGAACTTGCCGATGGTCATGAAGGCGTCGCGGTTGTAGAAGTCGTCGCAGTTGATGACGCAGAAGGGTTCCTTGATGATGTCCTTGCCCATGAGCACGGCGTGGTTGGTGCCCCATGGCTTGACGCGGCCCTCGGGCACCTTGAAGCCCTCGGGCAGGTCGTCCAGGGCCTGGAAGCACAGCTCGCAAGGCACCTGGCCTTCGTACTTCTTTAGGATCTGGTTGCGGAACTGGTCCTCGAAGTCGCGGCGGATGACCCACACGATCTTGCCGAAGCCGGCTTGGATGGCGTCGTAGATGCTATAGTCCATGATGGTCTCGCCGTTGGGGCCGAGAGCGTCGAGCTGCTTGAGGCCGCCATAGCGGCTGCCCATGCCTGCAGCGAGGAGGAAAAGGGTTGGTTTCATAGATGTAAAATGTTAAATGTTAAATGTGAAGTGCTGAATTGTATATGGCTGAATTGTAAATAGTAAATGGCTAAATTGTAAATAGTAAATGGCTAAATTGTAAATAGTAAATGGCTAAATTGTAAATAGTAAATGGCTAAATTGTAAATTATATTTACACTATGCCCTGTGCCATCATGGCCTTTGCCACCTTCATGAAGCCGGCGATGTTGGCACCGCGCACATAGTTGATGTAGCCGTCGGGCTGGGTGCCGTATTTCACACACTGGGCGTGGATGGCGTGCATGATGCCGTGCAGGCGCTGATCGACCTCGTCGGCGCTCCAGCTGATGTGCATGGCGTTCTGGCTCATCTCCAGGCAGCTGGTGGCCACGCCGCCGGCATTGACGGCTTTGCCGGGGGCGAAGAGCATCCGTGCATCCACGAAGGCGTCGATGGCCTCGGGTGTGCAGCCCATGTTGGAGATCTCGCCCACGCACAGCACGCCGTTGGCGATGAGCTGGCGGGCGTCGTCGCCGTCGAGCTCGTTCTGCGTGGCACAAGGCAGTGCGATGTCGCACTTCCGCTCCCATGGCTTGCGGCCCTCGAAGAAGGTGGCGCCGGGGAACTCCTCGGCGTAGGGCTGGCAGATGTCGTTGCCGCTGGCGCGCAGCTCGAGCAGATAGTCTATCTTCTCGCCGCTGATGCCCTCGGGGTCGTAGATGTAGCCGTCGGGGCCGCTGATGGTGATGACCTTGGCCCCGAGCTGCGTGGCCTTGGTGGCTGCGCCCCATGCCACGTTGCCGAAGCCGCTGATGGCCACCGTCTTGCCCTTGATGTCGATGCCACGGGTCTGGAGCATCTGGTTGACGAAATATAGGCCGCCGAAGCCCGTGGCCTCGGGGCGGACGAGCGAGCCGCCGTACTCCAGGCCCTTGCCGGTGAGCACGCCGCTCCAGTCGCGGGTGAGACGCTTATACTGCCCGAAGAGATAGCCTATCTCGCGCGCACCGACGCCGATGTCGCCGGCGGGGATGTCTATCTCCGGGCCGATGTGGCGGAAGAGCTCGCTCATGAACGACTGGCAGAAGCGCATCACCTCGGCGTCGCTCTTGCCGCGGATGGAGAAGTCCGACCCGCCCTTGCCGCCGCCCATGGGCAGCGTGGTGAGGGCGTTCTTGAACGTCTGCTCGAAGCCCAGGAACTTCAGTATGCTCAGGTTCACGCTGGCGTGGAAGCGCAGGCCGCCCTTGTATGGGCCTATGGCCGAGTTATACTGCACGCGGTAGCCCAGGTTCACCTGCACCTCGCCCTTGTCATCGACCCACGGCACGCGGAAGGTGATGATGCGCTCGGGCTCCACGAGTCGCTCGATGAGCTTGGCGCGTTCCCATTCGGGATGCTGGTTGTATGTGTCTTCGATGGAGAGTAGCACCTCGCGCACGGCCTGAAGGTACTCCTTCTCGCCGGGGTGCTTGGCCTCAAGGTTGGCCATGATGGTTTCTATCTTCATAAGGTAACAGTTTTTTGAGGCGCGTCCCGGCGAAGTGGCTTCGCAGTGCGCTCCGACCCTCTCCCGGCGGTGGCGGGACGTCACGGGTCGTGAGCTCTGGCGGGTGGGACACACCTCGAGTTAGTAAGGTAGTATGTTTTCTGCTTCTGTTGATGCTGAAACGGGTTATTGTGTCGGCAAAAGTAAGCCTTTCCCGCGAGATGGCAAAGAAAAAACGTAAAAAACACACCTTTTTAACTAATAATTGTATATTGGAAATCACAGAGTCGCAAATAATCATTATCTTTGTCGGGCAAATGGCGGCATCTGTCGCAGAACGTCTCACAACTACAACTCAACATACGTAACGACATGACGACAAGACTACACATCATCATCACATCGCTCGTGGCGATGCTGACACTGACACTGACACTGACCTCGGCCTCGGCTGCCGAGCTGACTCTCGAAGCCCTCACACGCGGCGAGTTCGCCGCCCGCGGCATTGCGGGGCTCACACCTCTCGCCGATGGTGAGCGATACGCTCAGCTCTCGCCAGACCGCAGGCAGATCATAGCGCGCTCGTTCCGCAGCGGACAGCAGACCGACATCCTCTTCGACGCCGCCACCGCCAAGGGCGATGTCCGCCTCGATGCCATCGACGGCTACATCCTCAGCCCCGACGAGAAGAACATCCTCATTCAGACACAGACACAGGCCATCTACCGACACTCGTTCACTGCCGTCTATTATATATATAATGTACGCAACCGCACGCTCGAGCCCCTGTCGAAGGGCGGGCCGCAGGAGGTACCGGCGTTCTCGGCCGACGGCACGCAGGTGGCCTTCGTGCGCGACAACAACATCTTCCTCGTGCAGATGCTCTTCGGCAACGCCGAGACCCAGGTCACCAAGGACGGACAGCGCAACGCCGTCATCAACGGCAAGCCCGACTGGGTCAACGAGGAGGAGTTCTCGTTCAGCCGCGCGTTCACCTTCAATGCCGACGGCACCATGCTCACGTGGATACGCTACGACGAGACGGCGGTGCCCGAGTTCACCTTCCCGTTCTACAAAGGACTGGCACCCGAGCGCACAGACTGCGCCGAATACCCCGGCACTTACACCTACAAGTACCCCGTTGCCGGGGCGCAGAACGCCACCGTCAGTGTGCAGAGCTACGACATCAAGAGCCACGTCATACGCACCATGAAGCTGCCCCTCGATGCCGAGGGCTACGTGCCACGCATCTTCGCCACGGCCGACCCCCAGCGCATTCTCGTGCTCACACAGAACCGCCATCAGGACTGTCTGGACATCTATGCTGCCAACCCGCGCTCCACAGAATGCCGCCTCATAGTGCGCGACCGTGTGGAGCCGTATATCACCGAGGAGCCCTACAAGAACATGCAACTCACCGCCGACGGCTTTGTGCTCATGAGCGAGCGCTCTGGCACAAACCAGCTATACCTCTACGACATGAACGGCACATTGCGCCGTCAGCTCACCACGGGCGACGCCGTCGTCACCGACTTCTACGGCTATGACGAGGCGTCTTCACAGTGCTACTACGCCGCCACCGACGGCAGCCCGATGCGCAGGGCCGTGTTCCGCGCCGACGCCAAGGGCCGCGTCACAAAGCTCTCGCACGAGAGCGGCACCAACCGGGCTATCTTCTCGGCCACGAAAAAATACTTCGTTAACATCTACAGCAACCTGAACACGCCACCCGTCACCACACTCTGCGCTGCCGCCGACGGTAAGACGCTGGCCACACTCGAGGACAACAGCGCTCTGGCAGCAAAGGTCACGGGGCTCGGACTGCCGGCGCCCGAGTTCTTCTCCTTCACCACCAGCGAGGGGGTGAAGCTCAACGGCTATATGGTGAAGCCCGCCGCGATGGGCTCGGAGAAACACCCTGTGGTCATGTATCAGTACAGCGGACCGGGCTCGCAGCAGGTACTCGACTCATGGCAGGTGGGCAATATGGGCGGGGCGCTCTATGAGCGCTATCTCGCAAGTCAGGGCTTCATCTGTGTGTGCGTTGACGGACGCGGCACTGGCGGACGCGGGGCGCAGTTTGAGAAGCAGACCTACCAGCACCTCGGCCAGCTCGAGGCGCGCGACCAGGTGGAGACGGCACTCTACCTCGCTACGCTGCCATACGTCGATAAGAACTGCATCGGCATCTGGGGCTGGAGCTACGGAGGCTTCATGACGCTGATGTCGATGACCGAGGGCCGTCCCGTCTTCGCCGCCGGGGTGGCAGTGGCGCCCGTCACGTCATATCGCTACTACGACACAGTATATACAGAGAGATTTATGCGTACCCCGCGTGAGAATGCCTCCGGCTACGATGACAACCCCATCACACGCGCATCGCAGCTCAACGGCTCACTGCTCATCTGCCACGGCTCGGCCGACGACAATGTCCACCTGCGCAACACGGCAGAGCTAACAGAGGCCCTGGTGCAAGCTGGCAAACCCTTCCACCAGCTCATATACACCAACCGCAACCATAGCATCTACGGCGGCAACACACGCTTGCACCTCTACCGCGCCATCACCGACTGGTTCCGCCAGATGCGACTACGCGCATCAGCACATTGACAAAGTCATTCGTCTTTCTCGATTCTCACTCAATCTCCCAGTCCTCAATGGTGAGGGTGTCCATGGCATACAGTCTGACACACTCTCTGAGGATGATCTTTGCCCAGAAGTGCGACAAGGAAGCCGGACGTAAGAGCATCAAGAAGTGGTATGCCAAAGTAGGCGAGTTTGATAACAAAGCCTTCAACGACATAGCCGCAGCCATGTACGACAGAGAGGATGAAATCCTCAACTACTTTGTCAACAGGTCAACCAATGCTTCTGCAGAATCGCTGAATGCTAAGATTAAGGACTTCAGGGCTCAGTTAAGAGGTGTTATTGACAAGAAATTCTTCATCTTCAGACTGGTCAAGATTTTCGGTTTATCCACGCGGTTATGCAGGTGACCCTTTGTTTGCCGGTAATTGTCGGAGACTCTTTGATAAGATTGAGCATTTTCTGCTGACGCTCAGTGAGTTTCGTCTCCGACACGTCTCCGTCATGGTCTCCGACATTCTGGGTGTCGAAAGAGGCAAAAATGATGGTCTGGAATTGAGTTGGAGTTGATTTGAATACTGGTCTCAGTTCGTCTTTATAACCTTCCAAGGCTTTGGTCTCATTACAAATGCGTGTGAGTCCACTTCCTCGCTTCTCCATGTAGTCAAGCTGAGCCATCACGTTTGCCAGTATAGGATTGCGCCTTTCAGAAGACACATCTTTGATGTATTTAGCGTTTCGCGCGTGATTTAAGCAAATTTTGTCTAAAGTAAGCCCTACTTATAACAAAAAGAAACGATTTCTTGGTAAAATTCATTACCTTTGCAACCAAATTCAGTGAAGTATGGAACAGAAATTCGGGATAAATAGCATTGACATCAAGGCGCTGCGCGAGTTTTGCGAGCGCGAGGGCAAGATGGTGGAGTACCGCAAGGGCGAACAGCTGGAGCGCGAGGGCGACCCCGCACGATGGTTCGGCTTCGTCACCGAGGGGTGCTTCAAGTACGTGACTCACGGCATCAGCGACGACAAGGAACACATCACGTGGTTCTCGTTCGAGGGCGAGTTTGCGGGCGACTATCCCGCCTGCCTCGACGGTGGCCCGGCACTGACCACGATCGAGGCGATGGTACCCACCCGCATCATCCGTGTGAGCGGCGAACAGCTGGTGGACTTTTTCCGTCAAGATGCTGAGAAAATGGAGTTACGCAGTGTCATTGCTGAGCATCTACTCAGTCAGGCCCGCGCCTGTTACATCGAGCTCCATCGCACCACAGCCCGCGAGCGTTACGAGCGGCTGCTGCAGCGTTGTCCCGGCATTGTTGAACATCTTGACTTACAAGACATCGCC
>CAMVIB010000042.1 GCA_947167455.1 uncultured Prevotellaceae bacterium
GGTGACAGCCCTAATTTTTGTCGGATGACTCAATGTTTAGCGGACAGTAATAGTTCTATAAATGAACTCAACTTACGCAAGCTTCAGCAACCACGCAGGGGGGCACCACAGGCAGGGGTGTCATTTCATTCCACCCTGCCTGTGTCCTGTCGCCCCTACGGGGCTGATTAACAGTTCTCTCACGGCTTGCGAAAGTTGAGTAAAAAATGAGTCCACTTGAAAAAGTGGAAAATACTTTTTCGAGTGAACTCATTAATAAAATCTCAACACCAATTTATTGAGCCTACCTTGGCTGCATCAGTAGGCAGTAGCTTCATTGTCGTACTGAATCGATAGAAACGAGCAAAAAGCTGTGACTTTATCTGACAATGGTCTGTTGGCGGTCGGGTCCTACGGAGAGGATTGTGATTGGTGTCTGCAGCTCTGCCTCGAGGAATGCGATGTAGTCACGGAAAGCCTGTGGGAACTGCTCTTCGGACGTCATTGTGCTGAGGTCTTCCTGCCAGCCCTTGATGTCGCGATAGACGGCAGTCCATCCCTCGGTGTCGAAGGGCATATCGGTGGTCTGCACGCCGTCCTTCTCGTAGGCCACGCAGGCACGTATGGTGTCGAATCCGTCGAGGACGTCGCTCTTCATCATGATGAGCTGCGTCACGCCGTTGACCATGATGGCGTACCTTAGTGCCACGAGATCTACCCATCCGCAGCGGCGGTTGCGACCCGTTACGGCGCCGTACTCGTGCCCTATCTCGCGCAGGCGGTCGCCGGTGGCGTCGAAGAGTTCCACGGGGAATGGTCCTGCGCCGACGCGTGTGCTGTAAGCCTTGAAGATTCCATAGACCTCCCCTATGCGTGTGGGGGGCACTCCGAGTCCGGTGCATACGCCTCCTGTCGTGGTGTTAGAGCTTGACACGAAGGGGTATGTGCCGTGGTCGATGTCGAGCATGGTGCCTTGTGCTCCCTCTGCCAGCACAGTCTTGCCCTGTCGGAGCAGGGTGTTGATTTCCGTTGCGGTGTCGGTGAGTGTGAACTGCCGCATGTACTCGATGCCCTCGAGCCAGCGTTGCTCCTCGTCGGCGATGTCGTAGTCGGTGAAGTGCAGGTCTCTAAGTATCTGCTCATGGCGTGCCTTGAGTGCGGCATAGCGCTCGGGGAAGTCACGCAGGATGTCGCCCACGCGCAGCCCGGTGCGGCTGGCCTTCTCGGCGTAGGTGGGTCCGATGCCCTTGCCCGTGGTGCCCACGGCGTTCTTTCCCTTGGCAGCCTCGTAGGCACGGTCGAGGACGCGGTGTGTCGGCAGGATGAGGTGTGCTCGCGTGCTTATGTGCAGCCGTGAGCGGAGGTCATAGCCGGCAGCCTCGAGCTCGCGGGCCTCGGCCATGAAGAGGTCGGGTGCAATGACGCATCCGTTGCCGATGATGTTGAGCTTGCCGGTGTCGAAGATGCCGGAGGGTATGGACCGCAGCACGAACTTCTTGCCGTCGAAGATGATGGTGTGTCCGGCATTGGGTCCTCCTGCGAAGCGCGCTACGACGTCGTATCGCGGTGTGAAGACATCGACGACCTTGCCTTTTCCCTCGTCGCCGAAAACGATTCCCAGTAGGGCATCCACCCTTCCTGGCTGTGGTTGTTGTTGTTTCATATTGTGGGATTATGTTTTTTTGTTGTTGTTGCGTAGTTGTATCCTCATGCGTCGCTGGCACTTTGGGCATGTGCCATAGACATAGACAATGCGGTGGCTGACGGCGAATGTCCGAGGCTTGTAGCTGTCGAGACTTGCTGCGAGTTCCTTGCTCTTTATTCGTGTGATGAGATGACAGTTGCCGCAGATCTGGTAGCTTCTGGGTTTGTCGTCGGTGATGCGTTCGTAGATTGCCGCGGATGACGAGAAGGGATGCTTTATGAGCAGGTTGGCCTGTACGAGTAGTTGTATGGTCTGGTAGAGTGTGCCGTTGCTGACATGGAACTTGTTCTGCTGAAGGATGTTGTTGATGTCTTCGATGGTGAATGTCCCGTCGATGTCGTATGCGGCATGCAGTATGGCATATCGCTCACGTGTCTGTCGCAGTTGGTTAGCCACGAGGTACTCCTTGAGCTTCTCGGCCACTTCATCTTGCAGGCTTTGTGCGTCTGTCATGATGTCGTGTCGTCTGTGTCGAGGCGTGCCAGGGTGTTGGCGGCGGCTCGGCGTAGTGGTAGGTAGGAGTCGGCCAGTGCCGTTGCGGCCTGGTCGCGCAGTTCGGCCTCGGCGTGTGGCGAGAGCTGTGCTCCGGCCATCAGCAGTCGTCCGAGTGTGAGGTATCCGCACAGCTGCCGCACGGGCCTCTCGTCGGCGATCCACGTGAAAGCGCTCTCGGCAGCATAGGGCTGTTCGGCAATGAGGTCCATGCACAACAGCCCCGCCAGCTCGGACTGTTCCTGCCGTATGCCGTCGAGCCATAAGTCGGCGATGTCGGTGCCGAACTCGTCGCGAGGGTAGAGCATGATGGCCAGCATACGCAGCTCGCGGACATCCTCGTCCCACATCTGCTGTGCCAGCCTGCGGTCGGGTGTGTAGGCAGCGGCAATGTCGCGCAGTCGCGGCAGCTCCACGCCATATACGAGGCGGTAGGCCATCCCGCTCTGGCGTATGGTCTGCGCTGCCACGCCGTTCATGGCGGCGCGGAGGTCGTCACGTATGTGTGTCAGTGTATCTGTCTGAGACATGGTGTGTGGCGGGGTTAGTCGTTGACCGGCGGCAGCGTGGCGTAGTCACGGCTGTAGCGCAGCATCTGGCGGTCGTAGGGTTCGTCGTAGCGTAGGCGTATGTCGGTGATGTTTCCGCTGGCATCGCGCTGCACCTCATATACGGGATTGATGAATCCCTTGTATGGAGCGAGGTTAAGGCGTTTGTAGCGTTGCAGCACCTCGTTGTGGAGTTCAGGATCGACCTTCACGCCGTAGGTCTCTACGAGCTGACGTGCAGCCTCGAAGTCGCCCTCGCTCTTGATGCGCTGCACCTCTGCGAGCAGCTGTCCGAAGAGTGTCCGCAGACGTTCGTAGTCGTTGATGCGCACGTAGGTCTTGCCGTCGCGCTTCACGAGTTCCACGGCAGGTGGCGGGGGCATGGGCATAGCCACATGTCCGTCGGCGCCGGATGCCGGTGCCGTCATTGTCTGCTGTGCGTGTGCGAGCACCCAGTGTGCCACGAAAGCGCGGTTGCGCATGTGTGCCTCCTCGATGTCGGCTCCCGGCTCTATGCGTACGAGCTGCGTCATGAGTCCGTTCATGAGGTATGTGTAGTACTGGCTCTTGTAGGCATCGGCGTTGGGTGTCAGTCCGAGTTCCACGAGCTTTGGGTCGGCGATGTAGTAGAGTCCGAAGAGGTCGGCACGTCCCTCCTCGATGGTGCTGCCGTAGGCCTTCAGCGAGTCGGCATCGACGCCCGGCAGCAGTTGTCCGCTGCCGTGTCCGAGACACTCGTGGAGATCTGTGTGCAGGTCGTCGCAGACGTCGCCGTAGCGGTCGATGAGTGTCCGTGTCGGCTCGTCGATGGCAAACTCGTCGAGGAAGCCGTTGCCGTGTGCCGCCTTGTTGTAGGCATCGGTGAGGTTGCCTATGGTGACGCTCTTGGAGCCATGCTCTGCGCGCACCCAGTTGCTGTTGGGAAGGTTTATGCCTATGGCCGTTGATGGGTAGAGGTCGCCACCGAGTATTGCTGCCACGATGACCTTTGCCGTTATGCCGCGGCAGTTCTCCTTCTTGAAGCGTGCATCGACGGGTGAGTTATCCTCGAACCACTGTGCGTTGGCCGAGAGCTTCTCTGTGCGTCGTGTGGCCTCCATGTCCTTGAAGTTGGCGAAGCCTTCCCACGACGCCTTCATGCCGAGCGGGTCGCCATAGCTCTCTGTGAACCCGTTGGTGAAGTCCACCATGCTCTCTGTGTCCTCCACCCAGAGTATGGTATATGCGTCGAAGGTACGGAGGTCTCCTGTGCGGTAGAACTCTATGAGCTTGTCGATGACGGCGGCCTGCTTGTCGCTCTCGGCCACGGTGCGTGCCTTCTGCAGCCAGTAGATGACGCGGTCGATGGCAGCTCCGTAGAGTCCTCCGCTGCGCCATACGCGTTCGCGCACTGTGCCGTTCTCCTTGACGAGCCTGGAGTTCATGCCGAACATGATGGGGTGTGCGGGGTCGGTGTCGGCCTGCTTCATGGCGAGGTAGAAGTCCTCGGCCTCCTTCTGTGTGACGCCCGGGCCGTAGTAGTTGGCGGCGCTGGTGAGGATGAGGTCTTGTCCGTCGGCCTGGTTTGTGCGCTTGGGCATGACGGTGGGGTCGAAGATTACCGGCATGAGTTCCTCGACGTCGAAACGTATCTTGCCGGGCTTGACATCACGCAGAGCTCGCCTGAGGAATTTCTCGGAGAATGCGGGCTTGAACTTGTCGCTGCTGTAGTGGTGGTGTATGCCATTGCCGAACCAGCATTGCCGGAGGTATGTCGAAAAGGCCTTGAACTCGTCGGACGTGCGGTCGCCGGCGTAGTCGGTATAGACCGCTTCGAGCATGGTGCGTATGCGCAGGTTGTAGCGTCCGTTCTGGTCCCACAGTATGTCCCGTCCGCAGAGTGCGGCCTCAGAGAGGTAATAGACGAGAGTCTTTTGTCGTAGCGAGAGCTTGTCGAAGCCGTGCACCTGATAGCGCAGCATCTGTATGTCGGCGAAGCGCTCGTCGTTGTAGCTGAAATTGTCCTGCGCCGTAGCGGCGGCAGAGTTAACTGTAAGTAGCATTGCGATAGCGTAAGTTCGTATATTCATTTGTCTTTGTTTTTTCGTGATGTACGTTCTGCCTGTTTGGCTACAGCCTCGGCCTGATACTCCTTTGGCGTCTTGTGGTATGCCTTGAAGAAAGTGGCGTAGAATGTCTGTCGGCTTGCGAATCCGCATCGTTGTGCCACTTCTGACATGTTGAGCTTGATGTTGTGTCGGTCTCTGAGTACATATAGCGCCTCGCGCAGGCGATAGCCGCTGATGAGCTGCGCATAGTTCATGCCGAAGCGCAGGCTCACGGTGGCACTGATGTAGCGCACGTTGGTGTTCAGCTCCTCTGCCATGCGCATGGCGGTGTAGTTGGGCTCGAGGTAGCGTTTCTCGACAATCATCTTGTGGAGTATTTGCTCGTAGAGGTTGTCGATTACCTCTGCCCTGATGAGCATACGGTAGGCAGCCGGCTTCATCTGCCTCTCGCTTTCTGAGTACTTTGCCATTGTCGTGTCGGTTTGTGTCGTTTGTAAGGTATGTGTGCTATGTTTACGGCGATGCCGTTGCTGTCGTGTCGTGGTCGTCGCTGAACCGCGCTGCGAGTTCGTGTGTCCGTATCTGCCTTTCGTAGTCGGCCATCTGTGCGAGGATGGAGCGTCGCTGTTCCTCGAGGGCTTCCTGCTCTGCCCGCAGGTGAGCCTGTTCCTCTGTGCCGTCGGCCACGAGTGGCCTCAGGCCCTCTGCCTGCAGGGCGATGATTTCGGCCCTGAGGTTATCTACCCGTGCCTGTGTTATGGCCTGTTCGAGGGCTATGTCGCGTATGGCCTGCCGTGTGGTGCCCCATTCCCTGTCGTCGGCCAGCACCCTCTCCAGCTCGGCGAACTGCACGGGTGGGTTGTTGGCATTGTAGCGCCGCATCCACACGTCGAGTTCCTGCCGCTCGGCGGCGATGGCCTCGTCGGTCTGCTGCCCTGTCTGCTGGAGGTTGGACTGTTGTGCCTCAAGTGCCACGCTCTGGCGCAGGCGGTCTTCGTAGCGTTCTATGTGCTGCAGGAGCACGTCGTACTGCTGCTCGAGGTGTGTGCGTGCCACGGCGAACATGGTGCGGCTCTCATAGCCTTGTAGTATGCGTTCGAGGGCGTTCTGGTCTTTAGAGATATTCTCGGTGAGCATGGCATCAGTGGCCTCCGTCTCGGCTATCTCGGCCTCTGTCTGTTCTATGGCACGCTTGAGGCCTTCCTGCTGTGCTTGGAGACTGGTGAGCGTGGCCTGTGTGTCCTCGCTCTGGCGCCGCAGTGTCTCCCACTCCGTCATGAGGCTCTCTATGCGCAGGCGCATGTTCTCGTGTGACTGCTCCCATGAGTGATACCAGTCGGGGATTGTCATGATCTGGTCGATGGCATTGCGCCGGCGGCTGACATCCTGAGTGATGTCTGCCAGTCGCTGATTGTAGCGTTCCACCTGCCCCACGACAACCTGGCACGACGTGTTGACCTCGTTGAGGCGTATGGCCAGCTCGGCAGCCTGTCTCTGCATGGCCTCGACCTCGCTGCTGAGGCCGTTGATGGCGTTGAGGTGGTAGTTGAATGTGTTGAGGGTGTTCTCGGCCTCCTCGGCATCGATGGTAGTCTTCTCGATGAGCTGGCGTATCATTGCCGTCCGCGCCTCGCGGTTGGTGGATGACGAGCACTCGGCAAAGCTGTTGTCGAGACGGCTGAAAGTGCGCCATTCGCCGGTGTCCTTCTGCTGTCGTGAGAGCAACATGCCAAGGTTGTCGGTCTCGACATCGAGCTTGCCCTGCGTGGCCGTGAGCTCCATCTGCAGGTCGTGCAGCTGTTCGCTCTTGGCGGCGAGTTCGCCACGCATACTGTCGCAGTCGGCCTTCATGGTAGCGATGAGTGCATTCTGCTCGGTGACGCTGTCGGCATGCCAGGGATGGTGTGTGGCTCCGCAGACGGTGCATGGATATCCTTCCTGGAGGTCGGAACGCAGTTCTATGACGTTCTGGCTCTTTGAGAGTGTCCAGTGGTAGGTCTTCTCGTCGAGGTTGCGTTGCAATGTGCGCACGTCGTTCTGCAGGGCATCGATGGTGCGGTTGAGGTGTTCGGCGTGCAGTCGCTGCTGCGCGATGATCTGATTTTTCTGTTCAATCTGGTCGTAGCCTGCGGCGATGCTTCTCCATAGCGAAAGTCCCGTCTCGAGCATTTGTCTGCGGCTGCGCAGCTCCATGGTGCGTCGCCCCAGGGTGTAGCTGTCCTGTCCGGCAATGCTGTTACGGTGGCCCTGCATCTCTTCGTTCTTCGCCTGAATGTCAGCCTGCAGGTTCTGGCTTTGCGTGAAGAGTCGGCTGAGCTGCTCGTTGCGCTCGTTGCGTCGTGCCGTGGCCTGTGTTAGTTCGGCACGCACGGCGGCCAGTGTGTCGAGCGTCGTGGCGAGTTCGTCGAGCATCACCTGTGTGGCTGCGCCCTTGGCGATGAGGCGGCTGTGCGCATCGATGGTCTGTCGGCGCACGGCGAGCTGCTGTGCCGTGCGGTCGTGCTCGCTGATGGCGTTGGCTGTCTCCTGAAGTTCCATACGCAGGCGTTGCAGCTTCTGCTCGGTGTGCGTCTTGTGCTCCATGAGATACTTATGGCGTTCCGTGCCGTCGTCGATGTGCATCTGCAGGCGTTCGGCCTCTGACATGCTCATGGCGGTGCGATACAGCGCCTCGCGCATATCGCCGAACTTGCCACGCTCGATGACCATAGCCTTCTCGGCCTCGTCGGTGGCGCGGCGAGCATCTTCAATGCCCACACTGACGCTGCTCTTGAGCTGCCGCAGCCCCTCGGCAGTACGCATAAGGGTGTGTATGCGCTGGAAACGGCCGTTGACGGCCTCGAAAGTCTCGTAACGCTCCAGCTCGCGTTGCTGACTGAGTATTGTGGCCTGACGCTTCCCGACCTCGTAGAGGTGTTTCTGCTCCTTGTCGAGTTCGGTGTTCAGGCGTATGAAGTGGCGTATGCGCTGCTGCTGTGCCCTGACATTGTCGAGAGCCTGCTCGATGTTGTCGAGCTTTGTCTGACACAGCCGTCGCCCCTGACGCACCTTGATGAGAGTGGCATCGTCGAGGTGGGACTCAGCGCGACGTGCCAGGAGGGTCTCCTGACGCACGAGCTGTCTGACAAAGGTGCGCACATCATCGGGCAACGGCGCGTTGAAGCGCGTCTGCCACCACTGTCGCAGCGACTCGTCGGCACTCAGGGAGCTGTCGGGGAGGTTATTTGTTGCTTCGGACATCATTTTCCAAGGTTTGCAGCCGCAAAAGTACGATAATAATGCCTTTAAGCCAAAAAAACATAGCATTTTATTTTGAGAATGGCTTTCTTTTTGTATATTTGTCGGCAAATTATATGTTACAAATGACATTTTTAATCCTTTTTCACACTGAAAAGCTATGAAATCCATTCCTTATTATGCCATAGTGGTTGCGATGGCATGTCTGTCGGCATGTACCGGCAACCGTCAAGGCGGGTCGTCGCCAAGCGGCGAGCATGATGGCGACAGCGTTCCTGCCACCGAACCCGTGGCGGCAGAGACAGACACTCTTATCGGCTACATCGGCGACGGCACGTCGATGCACAACCTGGAATTCTTGCCGCTGGAGGGCGACACCATGGAGTTCGAACTCAGCGACGACGTTGACCGCAGGGCAGAGCTCATCGTGGGGCATCTCGTGGCCGTCGTGCTGCGCCACGATGCCGGCGGCGAGCCTGTCGTCACCGCAACGCTCGACACCTCTGAGGTTCATAACATGCCATACGTCGATATGGCGGTTCCTTGTGAGTAGAACATGACAGAATACATCATTAAAAAAGCAAAATAAAAACATGACCCACCAACTTCATCATTGTGTCTCCACGCTGACGGCACTCGCTATAGCCTCATGCAGCGTGGCAGCACAGGCCGTTGCTCCGGCACCGGCCACTGTCACCGTCGATGCTACGCAAAGCGGTGTCGCCGTCAGTCCACGACTCTACGGTATCTTCTTCGAGGAAATCAACCATGCCGGCGACGGCGGCCTCTATGCCGAGCTGGTACAGAACCGCTCGTTCGAGGACGATGCCTCCGCCCCCGTGGCATGGAAGGCCGTGGGCGGTGCCAAGGCATCGCTCAGCACCTCCGACATGCTCAACGACAAGCAGGCACACGCCCTGGATGTCACCATCAGCGCTCCCGGACAGGGCATTGCCAACGAGGGTTACTGGGGCATGGCCTTCCGCCAGCAGACGACCTATACCTTCTCGGCTTTCCTGCGCTCGCCGAAGGCTTACAACGGCAAGCTGCATGTCACGCTCTGCGATGCTTCGGGGCGCAGCGTGGGTAGCGCCGACGTGCCGCTGCGTCTGAAGGGCGGACAGTGGCAGAAGGTTGACGGAGTGCGCGTCCTGGCCACTGGCAGCGCGCCAGACGGTCATTTACAGCTCACCTTCTCTGCCCCAGGAACTGTCAAGATGGACGTGGTGAGCCTGTTCCCGCCGACCTACAAGGGTCGCAAGAATGGATGCCGCATAGACCTCGCAGAGAAGCTCGAGGCGCTGCATCCCAAGTTCATGCGATTCCCCGGAGGGTGCTACGTGGAGGGTCAGACGTCTCCCAAGAACACTCTGCAGAACCGCTTCGTGTGGCGCAACACCATCGGTCCCATCGAGCAGCGCCCGGGGCATCTCAGCGTGAACTGGGGCTACAACATCACCGACGGCTTCGGCTTCCACGAGATGCTGCAGCTCGCTGAAGACCTCGGGGCAGAGCCGCTGTTCGTCGTCAACGTGGGCCTCGGACACGGATGGCTACAGCCCTATGACCAGCTGGATGAGTACATTCAGGAGGCACTCGATGCCATAGAGTATGCCAATGGCGACGTCAGCAAGTCGAAATGGGCTGCCGAGCGTGCCCGCAACGGCCACCCTGCACCTTTCAACCTGCGCCTCTTGGAGGTGGGTAACGAGAATGCCAACTTCCATTTCGACGACAACAGCGACCAGAGCGAACGCTACTTCGACCGCTACATACAGTTCTACCGCGCCATCAAGTCCAAACATCCTGAGATAGAAATCATAGGCAACGTCGAGGCATGGGGTACCGATGAGCCGTCATGGCGCTCGGAGCATCCCGTCGATATCCTCGACGAGCACTACTACCGCTCGCCGTCGTGGTTCGAGCACAACTACCGCAAGTATGACAGCTACGACCGCAAAGGCCCTAAGATCTACGTCGGCGAATACGCTGTGACACAAGGCTTTGGCGTCAACGGCCATCTCACGGCAGCCCTTGGCGAAGCCATATATATGCTTGGCCTTGAGCGCAACTCCGACATCGTGTGCATGGGCAGCTATGCTCCCATCTTCGTCAACGAGAACAACCCCGCGTGGCGCCCCGACATGATACGTTTCAATGCCTCCGAGAGCTTCGGCACGCCGTCCTACTGGGTGCAGAAACTCATGGCCGACAACATCGGCACTCGCACCGTGCCGACGTCAGTCGATGGCGGCATCATACCGCCCACGATAGGTCAGCACATAGGTCTTTCGACATGGGGCACGAAGGCCGAGTTCCGCAACATCAGCGTCACGAGTCTCGACAGCGTGGCCGTTGCCGAGCCAGCCACGAAGCCCAAGGGCAGGAAGGGTAGCAAGGACGTGGCAGCAGAGCCGCAACCCGTAAGCATAGCCCTCGGCCCGTGGCAGGGCAACAGCGGCGAGGCAGGCAGCCGTGCCGACTGGCAGGTCGGCGATGAGCTCATCCGTCAGAACAGCCGTCGCGCTGAAGGCTCTGTGCTTCTGAACACTGCCGACCTCGGCAGCCGCTACAGGCTGCGTCTGCAGGCACGACGTCTCGAAGGCAACGAGGGCTTTATCATCGCCTTCGGTGCCAAGGATAGCGAGAATCTCATCTGGTGGAACCTCGGAGGCTGGGGCAACACTCAACACGCTATAGAACACATGGCCGACGGTGCCAAGAACACCATCACGGCACAGCGCGGACACCTCGAAGAGGGACGATGGTATGACGTTGAGGTCGTGGTGGACGGGACAAGTGCACGCTGTCTGCTCGACGGCAGCCTCATGCATGAGTTCACGCTTCCCAACCGTCAGGCCATATACTCGGATGCCACCATCGATGAGGCATCGCGGACGCTGATCGTGAAGCTCGTAAATCCCACATCCTCGCCTCTGCCTGCCAACATAATCTTTAAAGGTTCGCGCGTGCGCGAGGGCGACGCACAACTCATCCTGCTCGCCTCGCAGCGTGGTTCCGACGAGAATGACATGCGGCGCCAGCTCAACGTGTCACCCGTGAGCACGACTGTCAAGGTGCGCTCAGGGCAGAGCCTCGACTACACCGTGCCGCCACTCTCGCTCAACATCTTACGACTGCCGTTAGAGTAGGGAACTTATCTTTCGCAAGCCACCCCTGCGGGGTCTGATCTACATAGCTCATGCATTATCAGGGGCTTTTGTAACACCGAAGGGGTGGCTCACCACAGGCAGCCAACAAAGTTCTATGAAGCCCACATACGCCATAATCTCACACGCCCTCACAGCGATGCTGGCAGCAGCCATGTTGCTGGCTGTCGCTGCATGCCGACGGCCCCCGTCGATGCCGATGGCGAACGCCGTATATTACTGGCGTACGGAGCTGAGACTGGACTCCACGGAGCGGGCTTTCCTCAAGACCTGCGACATACGGCGCATCTACTGCCGCTACTTCGACGTCACGATGCGCGACGGCGAGCCCATGCCTAATGCCACCATCGCCTTCGCCGACACCCTGCCAGAGGGTGTGGAGCTCGTGCCGACGGTGTTCATCACCGAAGACTGTATGCACGACGCTCACGAAGGGTTGGCACGTAAGCTGGTGGCGCGCATCATGCAGATGAGCGCCACACACGACATCGGCGGCGTGCGTGAGCTACAGCTCGACTGCGACTTCACCCACCGCAGCCGACACGTCTTCTACCGATTCCTCGAGGAGGTACGTGCCGAGACGGCTCGCCACGGCCTCAGACTCTCGGCAACAATACGTCTCCACCAACTGTCGATGCCGCCACCGCCGGCAGACTACGGTGTGCTCATGCTCTACAACACCGGCGACCCTCGGAACTTCAACAAGCGCAACCCCGTACTCGACCGCCGCGACGTGCTGCCATACGTGTCACGGCTTCGCGACTACGCCATGCCATTGGCGGCTGCCTATCCCGTATATAGCTGGCAACGCACCATCTACGGCGTGCACGTAGAGCACACTGTAGAGGCTGCTGAGATACTGGCCGTCAAGGAGATGGTGGAGAACGCACAGCCCGCGCTGGCTAACACCATCATCACCTACCATCTCGACAAAGTAAACATAAACCGCTATACCCCTGAAGACTATGAAGCGTTTTATCGTCACTAACCTGCTGGCCGTAGCAGCATTGCCCATGCTCGCCTGCATGTGGGTCGGCACACACAACTGGTATCTCTTCCACGCCTACGACGATCAGAAGTCTGAGTTCGCCCAGCGTGTAGATATGATCACGCGCAACAATTGGAAAGCCTACCTCGGCCTTGCCGAAGATGCCCCCTTCTGGTTCGACTCCCAGAGGATTGCCGAGGCTGCCGAGGCCAAGGGCGACGACCTCATGGCAGGCTATGTCACTCACCTCCAACAGTATGTTGACATCTGCAGCGACATGAACCGCGACGCGTGGGATTATCCCACCAAGGAAGAGCTGTCGGCACGCAGGGAAGCCATCGCCGCACTGCGTCTCTACGCCTCTGCCAAGCTCAAGACACGGCTTCGTAGCCAGCATGCGCTACTCTTCATGCGTTGCAACATGCTGCTCGGCCGCCATGCTGAGAATGTCACCTTCTGGGAACAGACGGCGTGCCGCTACATCGAGACGGTGTATAAGGACATGATGAAGAACATCTATGCCGGAGCGCTGTGTCACACCGGGCGCGATGTCGAGGCAGGCAGGATCTTTGCCGAGCAAGGCGACTGGAGCAGCCTCATGACGCAGTACTATCAGCTGCGCTCCTTCAAGGCCATTCAGCACGAGTACGCCCGCGACCCCAACTCGGCAGTGCTGCCGTTCCTCCTTCAGGACTTCGTCAACAACGCCCAGGAGGCCGTCGATGCCAAGGATGCGCCGGATGACGCACTACCCGGCAAGCTCTTCGTCCGCGACATCGAGCGAGCCGAAGCCATGCAGATGATAGGTCTGGCAGAGCGTGCCGTGGCCGATAAGGCCGTGCAGGAGCCCATGCTGTGGCAGGCTGCCAAGGCATGGCTCAGATACCTCTTCGGCGACATGCGGCAGGCAGCGGCAGACATCGATGCCGCGATGCTCATGGAAGGTTCTGACATGCTGAAGTCCAACGCCCGGGTGCTGAGGTTCTACATCCACGCGGCGACGAAGCCTCTCAGCACCACCTACGATAATTTCGTCGCGCAGGAACTGGAATGGATGTTCGCCCCGGCCGACAGCGCCTCGGCCGACACTCAGGCATCCGACGCTGCGACGAGCATCGTGGGCACACGGTATTACTACGCCGTAGATCGCACCGTAAATCAGGTGCTGGCAGACAAGCTCTTCAGCGCCGGACGAACGGAGCAGGCGCTCGCATTGCTTTGTGCAGCCCAGGCCAACGACTACCACTCACGGCTCTATGCCATGGGTGTGGATAGCATAAAGGCATACCTCAGCTACCTGCAGCAGCCTCCACAAAGCCGGCTCGACATCTTCCTGAAAGCTCACGCCAGGGCCGACGAGGACGAGCTCCGCGACCTCATAGGCACGAAGTATTTGAAAATGTATAAGTGGGACGAGGCCATAGCATGGCTTCAGGATGTGCCCACAGACTACTATGCCCGACAGCCCATCGCACCCTATGCCGCCTTGCGCAAATGGGATGTGGAGCCATGGGTCACACGTCAGTGGCTGCGCGACAGCCAGATATGGGGCGACGAGCGGCCGGAGCTCACCTTCAACGTCAAGCTCGCCTTCGCACGCGAGATGCGGGCGATGACCTCCGGGCTCAGCCTCCTTAATGGCGAAGCACGCAGGCAGAGATGCTACGACCTCGCCGTGCGCTTCGCCCAGGTGGATGGCTCAGGCGACCTTTGGTTCATCATGAACGAGAGCAAGACCATCGACTTATACGAGACTCTGATTGATGGAGAGAGACGTCCCGGCGACTGCGCCGGCAAGGCTGTAAGCCTGCTCGAGGAGGCTGCCAAGAGCAGCGACTTCAACCTCCGCGAACGTGCGCTCTTCGCCCTGGCGTACATCTACCTCAATCCCGACAGCTGGAAAAAGACGGAATGGGATTCTGACATACGTGACGACAGATGGATCCCGCAGCCCGACACACGCCAATACCGGGCCTTTGCCGCGCTCGCCGACTTCGAACGCCGGCACGGAGGTAAGCCCTCAGCATTTGTCTCCAACTGCGACGAGTACAAGCAGTTTGTCAAGCATTACAAATGAGTCCGCTATAAAAACTTCGATTGTTGTCATTCAACTGTAGCAAGCCTCTGTAACCCCTTAGGGATTACAGAGGAAGCCACACAACCTCATAACCTTACAGCCTCTTCCTCAGCTTGTAGGTTCCGGCGGTGTAGAGCTTTGACGTCTGTTCGCCGGGTATTGTCACCGATGCCGTGGCGCCACGCGGGATGGTGAATGTCCATGTCCATGTGTCGCCATCGTAGTGCCATGCGCTCTTTATCAGACCTGCCGCCGAGCGGTATTGTGCTTCGAGATGCCCGAGCCGGCGGTCTGGCACGGGGCGCATTATGATATGCCTGAAACCGGGTTGCGACGGGTCGGCAGCGATGCCGGCAGCAGTCTCCCACAGCCACTGGCACACGCAGCCGTAGGCATAGTGGTTGAAGCTGTTCATTCCGCGCGGACCCATGCCATGCTCCTTAGTGTAGCTGTTCCAGCGTTCCCAGATGGTGGTGGCGCCGTTGTCCACCGAGTATAGCCAGCTGGGGTTCTTACGATTGAAGAGCAGCTCGTAGGCCACGTCGGTCATGCCGTTGTCTGTCAGCGTACCCATCAGTATGCTCGTGCCGAGGAATCCCGTCTGCAGGCATCCGTCATGGTCGGCGAAGTTCTGTCGCAGCCGCGCAATGAGTCTTTCCTTGGCCTCACCGCTGACGATGCCGTTCTTCAGGGCGAAGAGTGCTGGCGTCTGCATGGTGTTGAGGATTCCGGTCTTGAACGTGCCGTCGGCATTGAGGAAGCGTTCTCGCAGATATGCCCTCGCAGAGGCTGCCATCTGCCTGTAGCCGCCGTCGTCGTGCCCCGTGGCGCGAGCCATATCGGCCATCATGTCGGCATCGATGACCCAGTAGCTGGCGCTGAGGTAGCTCCAGTAGTCAACGGCATCGGCCTTAGGTTGCCCACCCTCGAAGGCACCTCCGCCACAGCTCTCCAGAGGCTCGTAGCTCAGCCAGTCGGCCCACTGATAGTTGCCGTTCTCGCCGCGAAGAGCCTCATGGTCGTAGCGTGTCTGGCTGATGTGCTGCACGAAGCGTTCCATGGCCTCCCAGTTTTCGTTGATGATGGCGGTGTCGCCAAATTGCTTCCACACTGTCCAAGGGACGATGACGCCGGCATCTGACCATCCCAGACGCATCATGCCGGCATCGCCATACTGACCGTAGGGCGCTACGCTCGGGAACCCGCCTTCAGGGCTCTGCGTATCGCGCACGTCGCGCATCCATTTGTGGAAGAAGCGGTCGGTACGTGCGAAGAACGTGCCCGTCTCGGCAAAGACCTGCGTGTCGGCTGTCCACCCTTGGCGCTCGTCGCGTTGCGGACAGTCGGTGGGGATGGAGAGGTAGTTGGAGCGCTGACCCCATACGGTATTGGCAATGAGATGGTTTATGAGCTCGTTGCCCGTGGTGATGACACCCGTCTCCATGTCTTTGCTTATGGATGTCACAGGCACAGACTCGATGCGCTTGAAGGTTACGACGTCCGTCGCTGTGATGCTGGCATAGCGATAGCCGTAGAAGGTATAGCGGGGGTGGTAGCTTACGTAGCCCTCGGCATCGCCGAAGGTGTAATGCATCTGCATGTGTCTGGCGCCAGCCCTGAGGTTCGTCCGGTGCACGCTGCCCTCCGGGCCGTCCATGCCTCGGCTCTTGTCGCCGTTGCCGTCGTTGAGGAGCTCGCCGGGCAGGCATGTCAGCTCCGTCCCGCCTCTGGCCTTGAAGGTGAAGGCCGGTACTGCTGCAGCATTCTGTCCGAAATCGACCACCAATGTCTCGCCGGGCAGCAGGGTTATCGTCTCGTCCTTGGCGAAGCGACGCACTGGCACGACGTGTCCGAAGGCACCGTCCGTTGCGCCTTGGATGTCCTTCCATGTGTATGCCTCCACCACGGGCAGCGCCAGGTCGTGGCGGTGATATACCTCTGCACCGTCGTCGGGCAGGATGTCGCCTTTGAATTCGGTGTTGATGTCGGGGCGGTGGAGCGTCACGTCCTGCTCCGATGGCATAGGCTCGCGGGCATCGTAGCGCTCGCCCTCGAAGATGCCGGCATGTCTCACAGGTCCGGCGATGCCGGCCTGCCAGTCGGTGGCATTGGTGCCGTAGCGCTCCGAGGTGCCGTCGGCGAAGAACAGTTCCAGCACGCCACGGAAGGCACATCGCGTACCCCACATGCCATTGCCTCCCGAGGGAGTGACAATCTTGTCGCCCCACCATCCGGGCGTGACCTGCACAGCCAGTCGATTGACGGCACCGGACTTGCAGCGCATCAGTGACGTCACGTCGTAGGTGAACGAGCGCTTGGTCTTCAGGGGATGAGTGAAGCCGGGCTTCAGCACCTCGCGACCCACAGCCGTGCCGTTGACATATAGCTCATAGACACCGAGCCCCGCCGTCATCCATCGCGCAACGACGATGCGCTTCTCGTTCGTGATGGCGCATGTGAACCAGCTGGCGCCCTCGGGCGACGTGGTGTCGCTGTTTACGGGGCCTGTGACGACCTGTGCGTCGGGTGCTGACAGCCATTGCGAGCTCTCCCATGCCGCTTCGGGCAAGGCGGAGATGAGGGGGCAGCGGACGCCCGTGTCTGAGGTTTTGCAACTCGTGGCACTCAGCATGAGCGCCACGGCGGCGATGGAGGTTAGGCTTTTCTTCATTTTCTATACAGGGATAAAAGGCGGCACAGACTTTGTTCCGCGCGACAAAGATACTCACCTCTCATCAGTCTGACAAATAATTCGTTGCCATTTTACGAATTTTATGACGACAGGCATCTTTTTCGACATGAGAGACCAACAACAGGCGCAATGCACGTGCCGCCTGCCCATCGAATACTACGACTTCTCTCTCATTCTTGCCATGCGGAGCGTGTCGGTGGAGGTCTTGCGGACAATCTTTAATTTTTTTGTGCATAAAACACACAAAAAACGTGAGTATTCCTTGTTTATTGGAAATGTTTTGTTACCTTTGCCCCCACAAAGAGTACCACAACTTTATGACTATTTATCCCCAACTCATCATCGATGCCCTTCGCACCGTCCGTTACCCCGGAACGGGCAAGGACATCGTGGAAGCCGGCATATTGGAGGACGACATACGCATCAGCGGCCTACACGTCAGCTTCTCACTCATCTTTCCCCGACAGACAGACCCCTTCCTCAAGTCCATCGTCAAGGCCGCCGAGGCCGCCATCCACGCCTATGTCTCCAAGGACGTAGAGGTGGAGGTGCGCACCAAGACCCTGCAAGAGACACAGCCCACCGCCGCCGAGGCAGCTCCCGACTACGCCCACCTGGGCAACATCATAGCCGTGTCGAGCGGCAAGGGCGGCGTGGGAAAGAGCACCGTGGCCGCCAACCTCGCCGTAGGTCTGGCGCGTCTGGGGCACCGCGTGGGGCTGCTCGACTGCGACATCTTCGGCCCGTCGATGCCAAAGATGCTGGGCTGCGAGGACGCACGCCCCTACAGCGAGGAGCATGACGGCAAGGCGCTCATCGTACCCATCGAGAAATACGGCGTGAAGATGCTCTCCATAGGCTTCTTCGTCGATGCCGACACGCCCACGCTATGGCGCGGCGGCATGGCCAGCAACGCCCTCAAGCAGCTCATCGGCGAGGCGGCATGGGGCGACCTCGACTACTTCATCCTCGACACGCCTCCCGGAACGAGCGACATACACCTCACGCTGGTGCAGACGCTGCCCGTAACCGGTGCCGTCATCGTAAGCACGCCACAGCAGGTGGCACTGGCCGACGCACGCAAGGGCATCAACATGTACCGCAACGACAAGGTGGCGGTGCCTATTCTCGGACTCGTGGAGAACATGGCATGGTTCACCCCCGCCGAGCTGCCCGACAACCGCTACTACATCTTCGGACGCGGCGGCGCCGAAGCACTGGCACGCGAGATGAACATACCCCTGCTGGCGCAGATTCCCCTCGTGCAGGGCGTGTGCGAGAGCGGTGACAGCGGCGCTCCCGCCGTGCTCGACCCCGCTACACCCACCGGCAACGCCTTCCTCCAGATGGCGGCGCGCGTCGTCACACAGACCGACCGCCGCAATGCCGAGCAAGAGGCCACGCGCATCGTGCAGACACACTGATGCACACAGACTCGCTCGTCATACGAACGCATCTGGCACGAAACACGAAACACGACGGCCGCACCCGCACCGAATGGGAAGATGAAGCCCGCACCTATAACTAACTCTCTTTTCTATCAATCAAGCTAAATAAACTACTAACGTCATGAACATGAAACAGCTACTAACCTTCTTGCTCCTGCTCGTGGCGGGGGCGGGCATTTCTATGCACGCACAGAGTGCTGTCACCGTGGGAGCGCAGGTGACGAGCGAGGGTGACATCGTCAGCGGACAGGCGTATGTACTGCAAAGCCAGTCGGCTGGAACAGGAACGATTCCTTATATCAATGATAACGGTGCCGACTATGACATCCCGATGAACAATGCTTGCACTCAAGCCAGCGTCTATTATCTTATCAGCAATGGTGATGGTACATGGAAGATTAAGAACTACTATACCAATCACTTTTGGGGCGTTCCGGTTTATAATCAGGCTTTAGCTTCCGTAGCCGATGATGCATCAGCAGGTGTATGGTCTTTGAATTTCTCGAATGGTATCGCTTATCCATCAGCCCCAGATGCAGGTGGCACCACTCGCGGCCTTGACCGTAGCGACGCCAAGCTGTGGGGGCATTCGACAGGAACGACTACCACTAAGCAGGTGAAGATATACGAGATTGGCTACGGCCTTTCTGAAGTTTATACGTTGAACAACACCAATACCGGTCGTGGTGCCCTTACATATGAACCAGCTAAGAGCACTCGATATGTTTGGAGCAGTGGAAAGTCAGGCGCAACGGCCTTCGATGCAACAAATGTCAACCACCAGTGGGTCTTAGTTTATACGGGCACACCGAGTCAGTATTACCTCTATAATGTAGGAGCTGGCAAGTTCGCCATTCCCACCAACATTGCGCAGGGACCGGAATATGCATGGGTGTTCAGCGACAATGCCGTAGCCGTTATCTTCGAGACTCAAAGCGATGGCACAAAGAAGATAAAAATGGCCAATAATCCCGTCAACGGAACAAACGCGGCTTATATGGCTGTTTCCAACAACTACTCAGGGCCTATCATCAACTACAATGACGTAGGCGGCAACTTCACCATCACCAAGGTGGATGACGCAGATGCCAGTACAGCAGCGAATGCAGCCATTGCCAAGCTCATCAAAAGTCAGACGGCACTCACTAGCTACCCACAGGCCAGCGGCTGGTATGCCATACAAATTAAGAGCAAAACCGAGGCTGCCAGCTATGCCGGACGCTATCTGCAGAGTGCTGCTTCCCTCTACAACGACCTCTACCCCCTGACATTCACAGGTGCCATCGACGTGCAGCCCGCCATCACCGACCCCACCTACTTTACCTACATCGACCACACCAGTTGGGACGTCAACACCTGGCAGTTGCCCGACGGCCGCTACCTCGTGAAGAACAGCAACAGCAAGTTCCCAACGCCTTCAGCAACGGCTGGCAACGTCCTCTGCGGCTACAGCAACGGCAACTATTTCAAGACTGATGACAACTGGTATGCCGACCCCTACAACAGCAATGCCAATTACTTCATTGGCGAGACGACATACATGCGCACGGCATATACGGTCTATCCCATCGACCTCGCTGCCGCAGGTCTCGAAGCTTGGAAGGTCATCTGCGACAATGCTCCAGAGACGGCACATATTACTTGCACGCGCAGCGATGTCAGCGGTCTCACCAGCGTCTATAAGAATGGTTACTTCTTCCTTCCTACAGGCGTAACGCCAGAGGCAGGCGACTTTATGCTCGATGGTGCCAAAGGTGTCACGATTGATGCCGAGGCCAAGACCATCACCTTAGCCTATGACCCCAACTTGGCCATCGTGGCCGACGGTGTGAGCGTGGCACAAGGCTGGCAGACGGCAGGTCGCGACAGCGAGGTGATGCTGCTGAGCGTCAACGCCGCTCCGTTCAAGGCTGCTACGGGTGTGACGATGACCGTCAACCTCAAGGACGGCTCCGAGGCCAATATCTCTTCGCTGAAGCTGTATGAGGCCAACTCCGCCTCGCCCGAGATTTATTCCACCGGCACGGGAGCACCCACAAAGACAGAGGTGGCCACAGCCAACATCTCCGGCTCTGCCGCCACGTTCTCTATCGGCGACCTCTCCGTAGGAACCCACTACTATTGGATTGGTGCGACCGTGAAGAGCGATGCTACTCTTGGCGCCGTTATTGACGCTGCCGTGACGGGCATCACCTACACTTGCAACGAAAATGAAACGACACTCGACCTCACCTCCGTCGGCGATCCGTCCGACCGTGGAGCAATGGTCTTCAACACCCGCAGCTATCCCTTCTTGCCTCGCGACAACGGCAGCCGCGTCTATCGTATTCCCGCAATGGTGGTGGCCAATGATGGAAGTATCGTCGCAGCGGTAGATAAGCGTTATGACAGCCATACGGATATTGGCGGTGGCCATGTTATTGACATTGTCGTTCGTCGCTCCACCGATGGCGGTAAGACGTGGGGAACGCCTGTTGTTGTGGCTAAGGGCGATAACAGTAGCGATGCCACTTGCGGCTATGGCGACCCCTCGCTCATCAAGGGTAACGACGGTAAAATATATTGTATTTTTGGAGCTGGCAACATCGGCTACTTCTATGGTCTGAACCGCATCTGCGTGTCGGTCTCTGAGGACAACGGCGTGACTTGGAGTTCTTCAGCCTCCAACCCGCCTGCCGACATCGTTTCCACGGGCAAGCTGACCGACCACGCTTCTTCCTATGGCAGCAACACCTGCTACGGCCTTTACGACTACTTCGTCACCTCTGGTCGTGGTCTCTGCACCTCCGAGGGCTATCTGATGGGTCTGCTCCCGGCTCAACCCTATACGAATGAGGGCAAGACAGAGAAGACCAGCAACTCACACGACTACATCTTCTACTCCACCGACAAGGGTGCCACGTGGCATATCAGCGAGAACGCCATCTTCACGGGTGGCGACGAGGCCAAGGTCATCCAGGCCAACGACGGCTCTCTGCTCGCTTCCGTCCGTCAGGGCAACAATCGTGGCTTCAACACCGCCACCTACACAGCGAACGGCGATGGCACGCTGACCTTCACGATGGGTACGCAGTGGAACAACGCGCAGCTCAACGCCGGAGGCTATGCCAACAACCAGGACATCTTTTACTTCCAGCGCGAGACCGACGAGGGCAAGACCGACGTCATCTTCCACTCCATGACCACCGGCCAGCACGCCAACCTGAAGCTCTACTACAGCACCGACAAGGGGCGGAACTGGACCGAGTTCCTCAACGTGCAGACCAAAGGCACCCGCTACGTGACGATGGAGAAGTCACCCGCCGGCAGCCTCTACCTCCTCTTCGAGGACCAGTCGCTCAATAGCGCCGGAGGCTACACCGATTACAACCACTATCCCATCAACTTCCTCGAGATAACACGCGAACAGCTCGTGCAGCTCATACCCGCCATTGACGAGTATCAGGTGCCCGATTACTTAGAGACAAAGGATGTGAAGATTGTTTATGGTACTACCGCTCATACTTCCTATGGCTCTCTCTCTGGGAATACTTGGACTTCCAATGCTTCCAGTGGTGTCGCAGGCATGACGTTGACGAAGTCAGGTGGTGACTTTAATCAATTCTCCAATTGGAACAGCCATTACAATCTCGCCTACAAACCCGCGGCAGCCAATGAACCTTCCACGCTTACCCTGACAGCTCCTGAAGGTTACGTCATCCAGGGCTACTCTCTCCTTGCGGCAAAGGCTTACGGTGCAGAACACACATACACCTTCACAGCTGCTGACGGCACAACCATCACCCCTGCTTTCGCAAGTTCTGCTACGGGATATACAACGCTTACGGTTTCGAATGTCAATGCACCTTCCACAACCATCAGTGTCACGACTACGGATGCCGGCAAGTATGTTGCCATCGCCGACTTCACCGTCACCCTCGCCAAGAAATTCCCGCTGAACGTCGTAGGCGATGTATCCTATGCCACTCTCTACCTGCCCGTGGACGTGACCACCGATGGCACGACAAAAGCATACTATGTCGCAACAGCCACTAACGGCAAGGCACAGCTCACTGCTACGGACAATGGCGGCACGGCTATTCCCGCTCGCACCGCCGTGGTGCTCATCAACAGCGAGGCTGCTACCACTACCGCCTTCACTCGCACCAGTGGACTAAGCTCCGTCGTCAGCGAGGACGCCAATCTCCTGAAGGGAACATTCGTCAGCCGTGACCTCGACCTCAGCCTCAGCACCGACAATTACTCCATGGGTGTGCTCGATGGCAACATAGGCTTCTACAAGTTCGACGACGGTAAGGGCAACGCCAACAGCACTATCATCACCCTTGCCGCCAACAAGGCATACCTCGAAGTGCCTGCTTCCACCGACGCCGTCAAGGGCTACATGCTGACCTTCGGCGGCGAGGACGGCATCGGCGGGATAGACAACGAGCAGGGGGCATCATACGATGCATCCGCCATCTATAACCTCGCCGGTCAACGCCTGAGCCGAACCGTCAAGGGTGTCAACATCATTGGAGGCAAGAAAGTCATCGTCAGATGAATGGATGAGAATGGATAATGTAAAATGTAAAACCTCACAACTATGAAAAAGTCATATATCACTCCCGAGACTCTTACCACGCATGTGCAAACCACCGGCTCGCTCCTCCAAGAATCCTTGACTTTCGGCGGCACCGTCCACGACACCAACAGCATAGGCTTCACCAAAGAGAACACGCAACCCTCCGCCTACAGCGTCTGGGATGACGACTGGAGCCAATAGCTTCGTCCCTTACTGGTGGTAGCCGACTACTATAGGTGTGTCACACGACAAAACCATCCTATATGCTATGAACACCAAGAAACTATTAGCCTTGGTGGCCGTAATCGTAGCCACCACATGCGGCGCGCTGGCCGACAGCGCCACTGCGCTGCTCCTGCCCAAACCGCATGAGCTGACAGAAAACGGAGCTAGCTTCAACCTCGCCCAGGCAGTGAAGATTGACGACCCCACTGGCTCTCCTCTCCTCTCCTCGCTCTTCCCCAACCAGAGCGATGCGGCGGGTGTCACCGTTAGCGTCAATTTAGTTGACGCCTCCACCCTCGGCACTTTCGACTACGCCCTCGCCGGCTTCCCCAACGAAGGCTACAAACTGGAAGTCACCGCCACGGCCATCACCATCCAGGCCGTCACGCCGACAGGCGTCATCCGCGCCGCACAGACCCTGATGCAGCTCGCTCAGGCCAGCGGTGGCACCGCCATCCCCGGCGTTAGCATCACCGACTACCCTGCCTTCAAGCTTCGCGGCTACATGCACGACGTGGGTCGTTCCTTCGTCAGCTTCGACGAGCTGAAGCACGAGGTCGATTTGCTGTCACGCTTCAAGGTCAACGTCTTCCACTGGCACCTGACCGACAACCAAGGTTTCCGCTTCGAGTCGAAGGCCTATCCCCAGCTCAACGCCTCCTCGGCCATGACGCGTTTCGCCGGCAGCTACTACACGCAGGCACAATGCACCGAGCTTGAAGCCTACGCTGCCGAGCGCGGCATGATTATCATCCCCGAGATAGACATGCCGGGCCACAGCCAGGCCTTCCAGACCGCCATGGGCTTCGCCATGAACAGCGACCAGGGCAAACCCGTGCTAAAGGCGCTGCTCGACGAGCTGGCCGCCGCCTTCCCCCTCGCTCCCTACCTGCACATCGGCTGCGACGAGGCCGGCACCACCGCCGCCTTCGTCAACGAGATGTCGCAGTATGTCAAGGAGACACTCGGTCGCAAGTGCCTCGTCTGGAACCCCCTCAGCGGCGTCACCATCAGCAGGGCCAACCTCCCCTACATCGACATGACCGAGATGTGGGGCACCAGCGGCCGTAAGATCGACGGCCTGCCCAACATCGACTGCCGCTACAACTACATCAACCACTTCGACGTCTTTGCCGACCTCGTGGGTATCTACAAGAGCAACATCTACTACCAGTCGCAGGGCAGCGCCGAGGTGGCTGGAGCCATCTGCGGCCTGTGGAACGACCGCAAGACGCCCACCGAGACCGACATCATCCGCCAGAACAACCTCTGGGCCAACGCCATCGCCACCGCCGAGCGCGGCTGGATGGGCGGCGGCAACCAGTACATCGAAGTCGGCGGCACCACGCTGCCCAACAGCGGCTCGGAGTTCGAGGAGTTTGCCGACTGGGAACGCCGCTTCCTATATTATAAAGGTACGTGGCTGCAGGACGAGAGCATCCCCTACGTCAAGCAGACCAATGTGCGCTGGCGCATCACCCAGCCCTTCCCCAACGGCGGCACGGCCGGCGCCGTCTTCCCGCCCGAGGAGAGCACGGCCGACGTGCTGCCCGACGAGTACACCTACGACGGCCAGACCTACGCCACCAGCATGGCCACCGGCGGCGCCATCTATCTGCGTCACGTGTGGGGCACCACCGTACCTGCCTTCTTCAGTAACCCGCAGCTGAACACCACGGCCTACGCCTGGACCTACGTCTATTCGCCCGTGGCAC
>CAMVIB010000043.1 GCA_947167455.1 uncultured Prevotellaceae bacterium
AGGTTTCAGCCCTAAATTTTTCCATAAGGGAAATGTTTAGCGGACAGTAATAATTTAATTTATGAAAAAACGACTTATTTAGCAATAGTTTTTCGCAAAAAATGGTTAAATCATAGGTGGTAAGGCCTGTAACGCACAAAATACATCAGCCCAAGTTAGGAAGATACGAATAAAAGGTGTATCTTTGTCGCGAATCACAAACTACTATATACACCTATGAGAAATAATAAGCAACTCACGAGGGCAGAATTTCAGGTGATGAGCATACTCTGGAACCTACCTACAGATGAAGGGCACACGAGCGAGATACTGGCTCGATACGACGAGCCCAAGCCGGCATATACCACGCTCGCCACGTTCCTCAAGATTCTCTCCAAGAAAGGCTATGTCAAAGAAGTGAAGAAGGGTAGCCGCCTCTTCTTCACGCCCATAGTGACGAAGGAGGAGTATGCCGAGATTTTCCTCACGCCGGCGAAGGACATATTCTTCGACAAGAAGATAGAGAAGCTCTGCGCATTCTTCCTCAACAAGGAGAGCCTCACACAGGAACAAGCCGACAACATCATCGCACTTGTACGGCAACGCGTCAACGCACAGTAGAGCCTCGCAGGTCACGACAGACATCAACACACATCGCACAGGGGCGCATCCGGACATGACCGGCTGCGCCCCTGAGCTTGTCGTTAGCAGGCTGTCACAACCCGCCATAAAGAAGGTCGATGAAGTGATTATCCGCAATCGAACCACCATAGAACCCCGTAGGGACGGCTCACCACAGGCAGGGGTAGAGTGGGAGGCACGGAACCTCTGCATAGTACACCACCCGCAACCAAAGCCCGTAGGCACGACTCAACCGTCAGAAAGAGGCCGCCCCTTCGGGGTTCGGCCTGAAGTGTGTACACGTAACATGGGTATGGCCTACGGCCTTTGGCGGTACGATGCGAAAACACAAAAAAAGAGGCTATACAGCCTCTCCTTGTGGTGATCCGTTTGGGGCTCGAACCCAAGACCCCAACATTAAAAGTGTTGTGCTCTACCAGCTGAGCTAACGGATCTACCTGAAAGCCTTTCTGACATCATGTCAGAAAGCGGGTGCAAAGGTACGTCCTTTGTTTGGTTTTTGCAAATTTTTCCATACCTTTTTTATGAAACGGGTCAAAATACGCCTATCCTATGTTCTAAACCACGGAGTAGAGCAGCAGTATGATGAGCTGCGCGGTGAGGATGCGCAGGAACATGCAGAGCGGATATACTGTGCTATAGCCCACGGCCGGAGCGTCGTTGTTGGCAGTCTGGTTGGCGTAGGCAAGGGCTGGCGGGTCGGTCGTGGCACCGGCGATAAGTCCCATGAGGGTGAAGTAGTTCATCTTGTACTTCAGACGAGCCAACACACCGATGATGAGGATTGGCAGGACGGTGATGATGAAGCCCGTCCAGACGTAGGTGAGGCCGTCGCCCTCGGTGACGGTATTCCAGAAGGTGGCTCCCGCCTTGATACCCACTGATGCCAGGAAGAGCACGAGTCCGAACTCACGCAACATGAGATTGGCAGAGGTGGTGGTATAGCTCACGAGGTGGGCCTTGTAGCCGAAGCGCCCGATGAGGATGGCCACGATGAGTGGACCTCCGGCGAGACCGAGCTTCACGGGCGTCGGCACGCCGGGCAGGGCGATAGGCATCATGCCGAAGACGATACCCACGACGATGCCGATGAAGATGGCGCTGAGGTTAGGGTGGTCGAGACGCTTCACCTCGTTGCCGAGCATGGTAGCCACACGTGCCACGGCATCCTCAGGTCCCACGCAGACGAGCTTGTCGCCAATCTGAATGCGTAGGTTGCGGTCGGCAAAGAGGTTCATACCGTTGCGGTGGATGCGGGTGACATTGACACCATAGACACTGGAGAAATGCAGCTGGCCAAAGCTCTTGCCATTGACGCTGGGCTGGGTGACGAGCACGTTCTTCGACACCATCTGCACATCCTGCTCCTCCCACTCCAGATGGTCAACGGGGCCTATGAATGCCGAGATGGCCTCCCAGTCATCCTCGGCACAGGTGATGTACATCTGGTCACCGACGGTGACGACGGTATCACGGTTGGGGATGGTGACATGCCCCTCGTGCAACAGACGCGAGCACACGAAGTTACGGCCTAGGAACTCGCGAATCTGCAACAGCGTGCGTCCGCTCAGTGCGCGGTTCTCGGCACGCAGCGTCATGCGGTGAGGCTTGGCATGAGGATTCTCGCTCATCTCCTTGGCTATTTGTTCCTCCTCAGTCTTCAGACTGATGCCGCAGATATAGCGGAGGGCGATGGTGGCACCTATGATGCCCACGACACCGAGAGGGTATGCGCAGGCGTAGCCGGAGGCTATCTGCGGAATCTGCGCGGCACCTTTATACACCGTCGCCACAGCCTCGGAAGCAGCACCGAGACCTGGGGTGTTGGTGATGGCGCCGCAGAGCACGCCGGTCATCATAGAGAGGTTCCACACGTTCTCGCCGCCCTGGGCAGCAGAGTTGTAGAAGATGATGAAATAGAGAGCCAGCATCGTTACCACGTTGAGGCCCACGATGCCCACGGCAAGCATGTTGGCCGTGATGCCGCCCTTGGCAAAGCTCTCGAAGAAGCCCGGGCCGACCTGCAGGCCGATGCAATATACGAAGAGTATCAGGCCGAAGTCCTGAACATAGTTGAGGACCTCCGGCGTACCCGTGAAACCGATGTGTCCGGCCAGGATGCCGGCGAAGAGCACGAAGGTGACGCCGAGCGAGATGCCGAAAATCTTGAAGCGGCCAAGGGCAATGCCCACGGCGATGACCAGCGAGTAGAGCACGACGATGTGCGCTATCGAGTCTGTGCTGGTGAAGAGATTAATTAACCAATCCATGAATGTATGTTCTATTTATCTTTTACGGTTTTCCGTTTGCGTGTCTCACGCCACTAACTCTCGCGGTAGTAGTCGAGAGCCTCGGCGATGTCATCGGGCGAGACGCTCTGATTGATGCGTATGTCGCCCACGGCAGCGAGGAGGGTGAAGTTGATGATGCCGGCAGTGTTCTTCTTGTCGTGGCGCATCAGCTCGATGAGACGGTCGTAGTGTTTGCAGGTGAATGCGAAATGGCCGTAGTTCTCGCGCACGAAAGCCTCCACCTGATGCAGGCGCTCGGTGGGAAAACCGCAACGTGTGGCGGCAAGATAGAGTTCCGGGACGAGGCCGTAGGCCACGGCATAGCCATGCAATATGGTGCGGCCCTCAGACATGGCGAGGCTCTCAAAGGCATGTCCCACGGTATGCCCCAGGTTGAGAGCCTTGCGGATGCCATGCTCGTGGGGGTCTTCGGTTACGATGCGGTCTTTCACGGCCACGCTGCGCGACACCATGTCGGCCATGGCGGCATAGTCAACATTGTCGAGGTCGAAGAGCAACAGCTCGGCGAGCGTGGCCTCATCGCTGATGAGTCCGTGCTTGAGCATCTCGGCATAGCCGCTGCGGATGTTACCGGCATCGAGCGTGCGCAGGAAGGCAGTGTCGATGATCACGGTGTGCGGGGTGTTGAAGACACCGATCTCATTCTTCAGGCCACGGAAATTGATGCCCGTCTTGCCTCCTACACTGGCATCGACCATGGAGAGCAGCGTCGTCGGCACATTGGCGTAGGCCATGCCACGCTTGAAGGTCGAGGCGGCAAAGCCACCAAGGTCGGTCACCATGCCACCACCTATGTTAATAAGTATGGAGTGACGCGTGGCACCACCGTCCTGCAGCGATGCCCACACATGAGTCAGCGAGTCGAGCGTCTTGGCCTCATCGGTAGGCGCGATGGTAATCATCTGAGCTTCAGCCATACAAGGCACTGAAGCCACACGCGGCCAACAGCAGGCGAGTGTCGTCTCGTCGGTGAGCACAAAGAGACGGTCGGGTCTCACCGAGGCGACGACCTGAGCAAGCTCGGAGCTGATGTCCTTGCTTATAATTACGTTCTGTTCCATATTCGCGCTGCAAAGTTAGGCATAATTTGGGATATTACGCCCCGACTCCACACAAAATATTGTCCAAACAGTATTTTTTTGCCCTGATGGATAATAAATGGCAAATTTTGCCTACCTTTGCGCCCACTTATGATAGTTTGCATAGCAGAAAAACCATCCGTGGCCCGCGACATCGCCAATGTCCTCGGGGCCACGAGCGAACGCGGGGGCTACCTCGAAGGCAACGGCTACCAGGTGACGTGGACATTCGGACACCTCTGCGAGCTCAAGGAGCCCGGAGAGTACTCGCCACTGTGGAAGTCGTGGAGCCTGGCACAGCTGCCGATGATACCGCAGCGCTTTGGCATAAAGCTGAAAGCCGACAAGGGCGTGGAGCGACAGTTTGCTGTCATCCAGACCCTCATGCAGGCTGCCGACGGCATCATCAACTGCGGCGATGCCGGCCAGGAGGGCGAGCTCATACAGCGTTGGGTGATGCAGAAGGCCGGTGCCAGATGCCCTGTGAAACGTCTGTGGATAAGCTCGCTGACAGAAGAGGCCATACGCGAGGGCTTCCAGACCCTGCGCCCGCAGGATGACTACCAAAGCCTCTACGAGGCCGGACTGTGCCGCGCCATCGGCGACTGGACGCTGGGCATGAATGCCACACGCCTCTACACCATCAAGTACGGAGTCAACCGCCAGGTGCTGAGCATAGGACGCGTGCAGACACCGACACTGGCACTCATCGTCAACCGCCAACGCGAGATCGACAACTTCAAGCCCGAGAAGTACTGGGTGCTGACGACGGTGTACCGCGACACCACCTTCACAGCTGTGATGGAAGAGGGCGACCGCGGTTTCAAGAGTCAGGAGTTGGGCGAGAAGGCCTTAGAGGCCATTCGCGAGCTGCCCTTCACGGTGACAAGTGTGGAGAAGAAGGCAGGACGCGAGGCGCCGCCACGACTCTTCGACCTGACGTCGCTACAGGTGGAGTGCAACAAGCGCTTCGGCTACTCTGCCGACCAGACCCTCCAGCTCATACAAAGCCTCTACGAGAAGAAGGTGGCCACATATCCACGCGTTGACACCACCTTCCTGCCCGATGACGTGTATCCCAAATGCCCTCAGATACTGGCAGCGATGACGCCATACGCCAACTTCATTGCCCCGCTCAACGAGGGCGGCAAGGCCCTGGAGAAGCGCAAGACGGTGTTCGACAACGCCAAGGTCACCGACCACCATGCCATCATCCCCACGCCGACGCCCGTCACCACCGTGCCCCTCACTCTCATGGAGAAACGCGTCTATGACCTCATCGCACGGCGATTCATAGGAGCCTTCTATCCCGACTGCCGCTTCGAGAAGACCACTGTGCTCGGAGAGGTACGCAGCGAGGGGCTACGCGTCGGTGCCTTCGATGACTTCATACCATTCCGTGTCACAGGCAAACGCATCACCGACCCCGCCTGGCATGTGCTCTGGGAGAAGAAGCCCGACCCTAACGCCACTGCCTCCGACAGTACTACCGTCGGAAACAACACCGTTCCACCAGCGTCTGCCTCCGACGGTTCTACCGTCGGAAACAACACCCCCGACGAGCCCGCCTCACTGCCCGCCTTCCACAAAGGCGAGAGCGGGCCGCACGTGCCAAGCCTCGCCGAGAAGCAGACCACACCCCCGAAGCCCTACACCGAAGCCACACTGCTACGTGCCATGGAGACGGCAGGACGCATGGTCGAGGACGACGAGCTGCGCGATGCGCTGAAAGAGAACGGCATAGGGCGCCCCTCGACACGCGCCGCCATCATCGAGACGCTCTTCAAGCGCAACTACATACGCCGTGTGCGGACAAGCCTCGCGCCGACGCCCACCGGCACACAGCTCATCGACTTCATACACGAAGAGCTGCTCAAGAGCGCCGAGCTGACAGGCATATGGGAGAAGAAGCTACGCCAGATAGAGCGCCATGAGTATGACGCCGCCACATTCATCGCAGAGCTGAAACAGATGGTGGCAGACCTCGTGCTGTCCGTGCTTCAGGACAACACAAACCGCCACGTAGAACAATAAAAACCACCGCATCGCGTTATAAATAAGTGTACGTTCAGGCAAAAGCACTGAACGTACTTCTAAGTAACACCTGTCTGCATGAACCAACGTCGTCTGTCACACACATCTCTCAGCCTCCTGGCCGCCACGCTCATCGCCATGCTGTCGGCTGCAATGCTCATGGGCTGCAATGCCGAGAGCGCACTGCGCAAGGGCGACCAGTTCTATGCCCGCGGCGAATACTACGACGCCGCTGCCGAATACCGCAGGGCATACTCCAAGACGCCGCTGCGCCAGCGCCGCCAGCGCGGCGAGAGGGCACTGAAGATGGCCGACTGCTACCGCCGCATCAACTACAGCGCCAAGGCTCTCGGCGCCTACCAGAACGCCATACGCTATACCGAGAAGGCTGTTGCCGACCGCCGTAAGGCAGAGAAGGCGGCTCAGGAAGAAATGGAGCGTAAGGCCAGGAAAGACAGCAAAGAGTCTGACGAGAAGCTCGCCCGTGACGGTGCCGACGACGACAGCTCTGCTACGCCGTCAGCCAGCACCCCCAAGACATCACCCCGCGCCCGGCGGCGACGCAAAGACGTGGCCGCAACCATCGACCCCGCCACCGCGAAGGCAGGCAGCGGAGCCACGGAAGCCACCACCACCCCACCCTCTGCCTTCGCCAGCCCCGACGACAGCATAGCCGAGGCCACCATCCTCGCCGCCACCCTTCAGCTGGCACGCCTTCAGCACAAGAGCGGCGACTACAAGGACGCCATCAAGACATACGAGCAGTACCTCGAACAGGCGCAAATCCTTTACCCGCTGCATCCCGACATCTGCACGCCGCAGAACGACACTCTGGCCATGAACGGCATCATAGGTGCACGGGCAGCACAACGATGGAAGACGACGCCGACACTGCACACCGTACGCAAGGAGACCATCCTCAACTCACGGCGTGCCGACTTCTCGCCGGCACTGTTCGGCGATGACTCCGAACAGCTGTACTTCACCAGCAGCCGACAACAGGCCACCGGCGACGACCTCAGCGGCATCACGGGCACCAAGTATGCCGACATCTTCTTCACCAAGCGCGACGAGAACGGACGATGGCAACAGCCGGAGCTCGTTGCCGGCGAGCTCAACAGCGAGATGGACGAGGGCGCATGCTGCTTCTCGCCCGACGGCAAGACAATGTACTTCACGCGCTGCACCACCGACCCCGACTATCCCCGCTATGCCAAGATATTCACATCGACACGCAGCGACGCCTCATGGGGCAAGCCCACGGAGCTGAAGATCTCAAAGGACACGCTGTCGGCCTTCGCACATCCAGCCGTCTCGCCCGACGGCGAGTGGTTGTATTTCGTTAGCGATATGCCCGGAGGCCACGGCGGCAAGGACATCTGGCGAATAGCCATCATAGGCAACGCCCTCGGTGGAGCCGAGAACCTCGAAGCACCCATCAACACACCCGGCGACGAGATGTTCCCCACCTTCCGGCCCAACGGCGACCTTTACTTCAGCAGCGACGGGCATCCCGGCATGGGCGGCCTCGACCTCTTCTGCGCCCGTCAGGACACCGTCACAGGACGATGGACGGTGCAGAACCTCGGCTACCCCATGAACTCTGCCGCCGACGACTTCGGCATGACTTTCGAGGGGCCTCACAACCGCGGCTACTTCGCCACATCGAGAGGCGACGCCCGAGGCTGGGACCACATCATGGGCTTCGAATGTCCCGAGGTGCTGCAGACGGTGAAGGGATGGGTCTATGAGCGCGACGGCTACGAGCTGCCACAGGCCCAAGTGCACATCATCGGCAACAACGGCACCAACCAGAAGCTCACGCCACGCACCGACGGCTCGTTCGTCTTCGAGGTGCAGCCACGGGTGAGCTACCTCATGCTCGCCACCTGCGCCGGCTACCTCAACCATGCCGAACGCATCACGCCGGACACCAGCAGCGTCTCCGTGGAGCACGTGCTGCAATTCCCACTCGCCAGCATCAACGCACCCGTGCTCGTCCGTAACGTGTTCTATGAGTTCGACAGCGCCGAACTCACCGAGAGCAGCACGACGGCCCTGGACAGCCTCGTGGCTCTCCTCAACGAGAACGCCAACGTCACCATCGAGCTGGCAAGCCACTGCGACTTCAGAGGCAACGACGACTACAACATGCGCCTCTCGCAACGACGTGCCGAGAGCGTGGTGCGCTACCTCATAGACCATGGCATAGCTGCCGATCGTCTGACGCCGAAAGGCTACGGCGAAAGCCGCCCGAAGGTCATCAAGCGACGTATTGCCGAACAATATGACTTCCTCAACGAGGGCGACACGCTCACCGAGGCATTCATAGCAGCCCTCCCCGACGACGAAAAGCGAGAGGCTGCCAATGCCCTCAACCGCCGCACGGAGTTCCGCGTGCTGCGCACCACCTACGGCCTGACGCTCGCACCAAAGAAGCCACAGCCGCAGGCCGCAGGAGAGACAGACACCGATGCCGACAAACCCGGCGAAGCCACTAAGCCCGAGGATGATGCGGCACAAGAAAGCGACAAGCCATGACCTACAATCTCGCTGACGATCTCATAGCCTTCACGACAGAACGCCGCTGCACGGACGCCGCGTCGCCCTACGACGGCTTCAACATCACGCACTACTGCGGCGATGCCGACGAACATGTCCGTTCGTGCCGCCGACAGCTCGGCCGGCAACTCGGCATTACAGAGGCCGACATCATCGTGCCGCGACAGGTGCACGGCATTAACGTCGAGGAGGTCAGCGAGCAGAACCGATGCCAGCCCTTCGAAGAGTGTGACGCTCTCATCACTCAGCTCAACGGCGTGTGCATAGGCATCTCCACCGCCGACTGCGTGCCGCTGCTTTTCTACGACACACGCACCAAAGCCATCGCCGCAGCACATGCAGGCTGGCGAGGCACAGTGGCACACATCGGCATGCTGACACTGCGCGCCATGCACGAAGCCTACGGCACACAGGCCATTGACGTGAGGTGCATCATCGGACCGAGCATAGGACCCGCCGCCTTCGAGGTGGGGCAGGAAGTCTATGACGCCTTCGCCGAGGCCGACTTCCCCATGACAGACATCGCCCGCCTCGAGCCAGAGACACAGAGATGGCACATCGACCTCTGGCGCGCCAATGCCTGGCAGCTCACACAGCAGGGGGTGCCGACAGATGCCATTCACATCAGCGCCATCTGCACATACACACACTACGACCGCTTCTTCTCCGCACGACGCTTGGGCATCAACAGCGGACGCCTGTTCACAGGCATCATGAAGCAGAAACGATAAACTCAGCGTCAATCAGCATGATGACAATCTTTTACAAGGTGGGTTCTATAAGGCGGTATATAAGCCCCGCACGGACCATCATTGCCGCCAAATCGCAAGTCACGTCACGATGATACGTCAATGCCTCATAATCTTCGGATGCCTGGCCGTGGGCGAGTTCATAGTATGGCTCACAGGCATCAGCATCCCGAGCAGCATAATCGGTATGCTGCTGTTGGCATCACTGCTTCAGCTGCGCCTCATTAAAGAGGAGTGGGTGAAGGGTATGTCCGATTTCCTCATCTCAAACATGGGATTCTTCTTCGTGCCGCCCGGCGTGGCACTGATGCTCTACCTCGATGTCATCAAGGCCGAGCTGACACCTATCGTGGTGGCTACGGTGGTGAGCACCGTGCTCGTGCTCGTGGCCACAGGCTGGACACATCAACTCTTCAAGCGTCATGGAGATACTGCAGAATAACATCATCCTGCTGGCGCTGACATTCGGCATCTTCTATGCCGCGCGCCAGCTGCAGAAACGCACAGGATGGATAGTGCTCAACCCCATCCTCGTCACCATTGCCGTGCTCATCGTGCTGCTGACAGTGACAGGCATAAGCTACGAGACCTACTCGCAGGCCGGCAACTACATCGAGTTCTGGCTGAAGCCTGCCATCGTGGCCCTCGGCGTACCGCTCTATCAACATCTCGGCCAGATACGCCGACAGTTCCTGCCCATCTTCCTCTCACAGCTTGCTGGCAGCATAGTGGGCGTGGTGAGCGTGGTGGCGATAGCGCAGGTCATGGGCGCATCGCGCGAGACCATCATCTCCCTGGCTCCAAAGTCGGTCACCACGCCTATAGCGATGGAGGTGTGTCAGGCCATGGGCGGCATACCGTCGCTGACGGCAGCCATCGTAGTGTCCGTGGGGCTGTTCGGTGCCATCTTCGGCTTCAAGGTGCTGGAGGTGTGGCACGTCAAGAACCCATACTCTCAGGGCCTTAGTATCGGCACCGCCTCACATGCCGTAGGCACGTCGCGGGCGATGGAGAAAGGCGACACCTACGGTGCCTACGCCTCGCTCGGGCTAATCCTCAACGGCATCCTCACCGCCCTGCTCGCACCACTCATCCTGCAGCTCATGGGCATCTGACGCTGCAAGATATCTACACATAAAGCCCCGTGCTCGCCACTGAGCACGGGGCTTTATTATTATGCGCGACCATACCACCAGCAAGACCGCAACGTCGTCTCCTTTCAATAGCCGGAGGTACAAGCGTAGCGAGCATCCCCGGAGTCAGAAACCTGACAGTATATCGACTCTGCGCTCGACTTCCGGTCGCTTCGACTCCTCAAAGGAAGAGTCGCCTATCTGGCGTGTTGGGGCACACTTTTCAGTGTGCAATCCCTCATGCCCACCTGTCCGAGGGTCGTACACGCCCCTCGGCTGTTGAGAGGAGACGGTTTCAACGTCTGCCTCACTGGACGGCAAGTTCTATGAACTTGTCGATGGCAGCACTGACGCCGTCAACGTTCTTGCCACCGGCGGTGGCGAAGTGCGGCTGTCCGCCGCCGCCACCCTGCATGAGCTTGGCAGCCTCGCGAATCACCTTGCCCACGTTGACACCTTGCTCCTTGACGAGCATGTCACTGGCGGCACAGGTTAGCATGGGCTTGCCGTCGTTGATGCTGCCGATGCACACGAGGGCATTCTCCACCTCGGCACGCAGCTGGAAAGCGATGTCCTTCACAGCCTCTGCCGGCAGGATGGTGCGTCCGCTGATGATGCACACGCCATTGCGCTCCACGGCCTGACGCAGCAGTTCCTGCTTGTAGGCCTGAGCCTTCTCGTGTACGAACTCCTCGGCCTGCTTCTTCAGACCTGCGTTCTCGCCAACGAGGCGCTCTATAGCGCCTTTGAGGTCGGGCACGCCGTTGAACATCTGACGCAGGGCCTCCATGGTGTCCTGCAACTGATAGAGTGCCTCCTCGACCTTGGCACCCGTGACGGCCTCTATGCGGCGTATGCCGGCTGCCACGCTGCTCTCTGCCACAATCTTGAACATGCCTATCTGGCCTGTCGCCTTGACATGGCAACCGCCGCAGAACTCCACCGACTCGCCGAACTGAACCACACGGACGCGGTCGCCATACTTCTCGCCGAATAGGGCTATGGCACCAAGTTCCTTGGCTTTCTCGATGGGCACGTCGCGATGGTCCTGAAGGGGTATGTTCTCGCGGATGCGCTGGTTGACGATGCGCTCCACCTGACGCAGCTCCTCGGCCGTCACCTTCTGGAAATGGCTGAAGTCGAAGCGCAGGCCCTCGGGCGACACGAGCGAGCCTTTCTGCTCGACGTGGGTGCCGAGCACCTGGCGCAGAGCCTGGTCGAGGAGGTGCGTGGCGCTGTGGTTGGCCTCTGAGGCACGGCGGCGGTCGGTGTCAACACACGCCATGAACTCGGCCTCGGGGTGCTGGGGCAGCGTCTTGGCGATGTGCACGGTGAGGCCGTTCTCGCTCTTGGTGTCGATGATGTCGATGGTCTCGTTCTCGCTGACGATGACACCCTGGTCGCCGACCTGACCACCCATCTCGGCATAGAACGGTGTGTTGTCGAGCACAAGCTGATAGTATGTCTGCTTCTTCTGCGTCACACGGCGGTAACGCAGGATGTGGCATGTGTATTCGGTGAAGTCCCAGCCCACGAACTGCGACTCGGCAACGACATCGCCAGAGGCTGCCACATCAACCCAGTCGTCGGTCTCCACCTTGGCAGCGCCGCGGGCACGCTCCTTCTGCTTCTGCATCTCCACCTGGAAGCCAGCCTCGTCAACGGTGAGGCCGCTCTCACGACAGATCAGCTCTGTGAGGTCGAGGGGGAAGCCGTAGGTATCGAAGAGCGTGAAGGCATCCACGCCACCTATCTCTGTGCGTCCGGCGGCCTTGGTGTCGGCCATGACCTTGTCCAAGAGGCGTATGCCTGTCTCGAGAGTGCGCAGGAAGCTCTCCTCCTCCTCCTTCATCACCTTGTCGATTAGTTCCTTCTGCGCTACGAGTTCGGGATATGCGCCTCCCATCTGCTCTGTCAGCGTAGGCAGGAGCAGGTGCATGAAGGGCCGCTTCTGTCCGAGGAAGGTGTATGCATAGCGCACGGCACGTCGCAGGATGCGGCGTATGACGTAGCCGGCCTTGGCGTTGCCCGGCAGCTGTCCGTCGGCGATGGCGAATGCCACGGCGCGGATGTGGTCGGCAATGACACGCATGGCCACGTCGATGTCCTCCTTCTCGCCATAGCGTTTGCCAGAGAGCTGCTCGATGGCGCGGATGGTGGGCTGGAAGACGTCGGTGTCGTAGTTGGAGTGCTTGCCCTGAATGGCGCGGACGAGGCGTTCGAAGCCCATGCCCGTGTCGATGACGTTCATGCCGAGAGGCACGAGCGAGCCGTCGGCCTTACGCTCGAACTGCATGAACACGATGTTCCATATCTCTATGACCTGAGGGTCGTCCTTGTTGACGAGTTCGCGGCCGGGTGTCTTGGCCTTCTCCTCGGGCGTGCGGCTGTCGAGGTGTATCTCCGAGCAGGGGCCGCAGGGGCCGGTGTCGCCCATCTCCCAGAAGTTGTCGTGCTTGTTGCCGTTGATGATGTGGTCGGCAGGCACATGCTTTGCCCAGAACGATGCCGCCTCGTCGTCGCGAGGTATGTTCTCCTCGGGCGAGCCCTCGAAGACAGTGACATAGAGGTCACTGGGGTTGAGCTTCAGCACATCTACGAGATACTCCCATGCCATGTCGATGGCACCCTCCTTGAAGTAGTCGCCGAACGACCAGTTGCCGAGCATCTCGAACATGGTGTGGTGGTAGGTGTCGTGACCCACCTCTTCGAGGTCGTTGTGCTTACCGCTGACACGCAGGCACTTCTGCGAGTCGGCACGGCGGCGTGGCTCAGGGTCTTTGGTGCCGAGGATGATATCCTTCCACTGGTTCATGCCGGCGTTGGTGAACATGAGGGTAGGGTCGTCCTTGACGACCATAGGAGCAGAGGGCACGATGGCATGCCCTTTGTCAGCGAAGAACTGCTTGAAGCTCTCGCGGATTTCGTTGGCTGTTAACATGAGGTTATATGACTGTTATTCACAATTTGGGCGCAAAGGTAGTGAAAAAGTTTAGAGAATAGTGTCTGCGACATGGTGTTTTTGCTTAAAAAAGGCAAATTTATTGTCAAATGTTTGGCCACGTCACGAGAAGGGCGTACTTTTGTAAGCATAAAACTCAGAGACCCGTTCACAGCCATGCCATTGAATCCAAAGAAGGACCTGAAGCAGTTCTACTCCATTGCCGAGGTCAGCGAGATGTTCTCGCTGCCGGCTTCGCTGCTGCGCTATTGGGAGAAGGAGTTCCCCAGCATCCGTCCTCACAAGAGCGGCAACAATGTCCGCCAGTACTCAAAGGCCGACATCGAGGAGATACGCCTCATCAACAGCCTCGTGAAGGGGCAGAACATGAAGCTTGCCACCGCGCGCGAGTTCATAGCACGCAACCGCGAGGGCGCACGCTCGTCGGCAAACCTCATAGAGACCCTACAGGACATACGCCAGCAGCTCGTTGACATAAAGCGTGAGCTCGACTTCATCAACTGACACAAGGCGTAAGGACGTGGCGGCCTCGCATGGATTATGTTCCTGAGAGACTGGCGGCCTCAGCGCACAACGACACAGGGGCACAGAGTAGAGGTATCACTCTGTGACCCTGTGTCGTTGTGTCATGAAGGCTCTGTCCCTCAGAGGTCGCGGCCCGGCGTCAGGCTCTGGGCGTCGTCGAACGTCAGTATGGCGTTACATAGCGTTGCTGCCAGGTTGCTGCCGCCCTTCCGGCCTTCGACGATGAGCTTGGGAATGTCGCGGAAGGTCTTCACCATGTGCTTTGACTCACAGACGTGCACGAAGCCCACCGGCGCGGCGATGATGCCTGCGGGTTGCGCCTTGCCCTTGCGCATGAGGTCGCAGAGCTCCATCAGCGCCGTCGGGGCGTTGCCAAAGGCGAAGAGTGCATCGGGATGCTCCTCCACGGCAAGGCGTATGCCAGCCTGCGTGCGGGTGAGAGAGCCTGCGCCGCCGTCGGCCGCCATCGGCGCCTGAGCTGTCATGTCGGCGATGCGAGGGTCGGAGAGATAGCACTTCACCTCTATGCCGAGCCGTGCGAGGGCGCCCTTGCGTATGCCGCTCGCCACCATGGTGACATCGGTAATGATAGTGCTGACCTCTCCCGCACGTACCTTATTATATATAGCCTCCACGGCACCGGGGTCAGAGTAGAGCAGGCGTTCCATCTCAAAGTCGGCGGTGGTGTGTATGGCATGAAGCAGCGCCCAGAGGTGGTCGAGGGCGAAGTTGACATCCGTGGCATTGCCGCGGCGCTGGCCTAGCTCGGCGAGTATGGTGCGGAAGCTCTGCAGCATGATGGCCTGACCGGGCTTAACGGCCACGGCGCCAGTCGTGGATGGACACGCCCCACGGGTGACGGCCACGGCAGCCTCCTCACGGTAGTAGCCACGGGGGGTGATGATGACATCGGGGACGGGAGCGCCGTCGGCGGGCTGCGGGCGACGGTTTACATAGCTCTGCGAGTTGCCAATGATGATGACGCAGAACATGTCGATGGTGTCGGGGTCGAGAGCTTCGAGCGTTGTGATGCGCACCTCCTGCCCGGGACGTCCGGCCTGACGGACGATGCCGACAGGCGTTGCAGGGCTGCGGCCCTCGTCAAGGAAGAGCTCACGCAGGCGGTGCAGCTGCCAGTAGCGTTCGTGCGAGCGTGGGTTATAGACGGCCGTGACGAAGTCGGCCATGGCGGCGGCACGTATGCGTCTCTCTATCACCGCCCACGGCGTCATGAGGTCGGAGAGAGAGAGCACGCAGAAGTCGTGACCCACGGGAGCGCCGAGCAACGATGCTGCCTTTTGGAAGGCACTGATGCCCGGCAGGACGGTGATATCTACCGGCGATGCCACCTGACGCGACATCTCGTAGAGCAGCGGCGCCATGCCATAGATGCCGGCATCGCCGCTGCTGATGACCACCACGGTCTTGCCCGACCCGGCAAGGCGGAAGGCCTGCTCGGCACGCTCGCGCTCACGGCGCATGCCCGTGTCGATACACTGGCAGCCATCGCGCACATAGGGCTTGATGAACTGGAAATAGTATTTGTAACCTACTATGACATCGGCCTCACGCACGGCGGAGAGCACGGCGGGCGTCATGTCTTCGGGACTTCCGGGTCCGAGCCCGGCGATGATGATACGGCTCATGGTGTGGAGGATGATGGCGCAGCCCGTGCCTTAGTACTTCAGGCGGAACGTGGCGATGAGCGAGCGTCCGGGGTTTATGGTCGAGAAGTTAGAATTCCATGGCGATGTGTCGCGCTTGTTGAAGACGTTGTCTATGCCGATGCCGGGCTCCAGGGTGCAGTGGCGCAAGGCTATGGTGTGGCGTGTGGTGAGGTTCCACTGGCTGTAGGCCGGAGCATAGCCGTAGGTGCTGCTGTAGCGTTCGCCCTGCACATGTCCGTCAATGCCCACGTTGAGGGTGTATTTCCCCCACGTATGCTCCCACGATGCCATGATGTTGCCCACATGCTTCACGCTCTTATCGACAGGCGATGTCGTGACGACGTACTGCTGCGTCTTCGTGTCGAGGGTCTGCGTCTCGGCCTCTGAGTCGGTGAAGGTGTAGCCGCCGCCAAGGGTGAAGCCGGCGGGCAGCAGGAGCCTCAGCTGCGTGGTGACGCCGCGCAGTGTGGCACGGTCTATGTTGTCGCGCTGACGGATAGTGGTCCAGCCCTCGGCCTGCAGTGCCGTGAGCGAAGGGTCGGCATCGATGTCGGCCTGCGTCATGGTGCGGTAATTGATCATGTCACGTATCTTGTTCCAGAACGCACCCACGCTGATGTTCATCCACGAGGTGCCATACTCCACGCTGGCGTTGACATAGTGGTTCTTCTCGGGCTTGAGGGAGGTGTTGTAGAGAGTGTAGCGCATGGTGGTCTTGGCCTGGTCGGTGGCATAGAGCTGCGAGAGTGTCGGGGTGCGGTAGCCGCCGGCATAGCTGGCACGCAGGCGCAGGCCTCCGATGTGGTAGAACAGTCCCACGTTGGGCGTGAAGGCGGCACCGAAGTTGTCGTTCTGCGTGTAGCGCACGGCGGCAAAGGCATCGAGGCCCTTCACGATGTTCACCTCGTCCTGGACGAAGAGGTTGTAGGTGTTTGTGGTCTCGAAGTCGATGTTGTCGCTCTGGCTCGTGAGGCTCTCCTGCACAAACTCCACGCCGGCAGTGAGCTTGTTCCACCGTGCCAGACGGAAGATGCCTCGCAGGGTCTCGTTGACGTAGTGTGTGCGCTTGCGAGTCTCGTCATAGGCTTCCTTGTCGGCTGTCTGCCAGTAGTCGTACTTCGACGAGAAATTGTCGCTATAGACATCGAGATAGAGGTGTATGCGCGGGTTGGGCGTGAAGCGTGCACCGCCGCCGTAGGTGTATGAGCGGTGATGCAGGTCATAGGTGTATGCCTGCTTGGCGGTGTATGAGTAAGATGTCTCGCCCGTGGCCTTGTCGGTCTGTTTCTTCTGCGTGAAGTAGGTGGCGCTCTGCGGACGGGCGGTGAGGTTGTCGTAGTAATCGCCCTTGACGTAGATGCTCCAGCGGTCGTCGAAGCGCCATTCCAGACGCTCGCTGATGTTGTCGCTGCGGAAACCTGCTGACATGGGGCGGCCCGTGAGCTTAAGCACCTCCGTGCCACCCTCGTCGAAGGCCTGATAGTTGTTGACCTGCCAGTTGTCGGCCTTGCGATGGCTGTATGACGTGCGGCTGGAGAACTTGCCGGCGTTGACATCGACGTTGATGTCCTGGCTGAAGCGTCCGTGGCTCATCACCTTGGTGCTGGAGGATGCCGATACGAGCTCGCGTCCGTCGTCGGTGATGATGTTGATGACACCGGCCATGGCGTCAGAGCCATAGAGTGCCGAGGCAGCGCCGTTGTAGATCTCTATGCGACGTACGTTGTCGAGGCTGATGCGCTCCCAGCGGTCGTCGCCGCTCACGCGCTGGCCGTTGACCATAATAACCATATAGTCGTCGCTCACGCCGCCGAAGTTCACGAAGGTGCCCATGCCGTTGGTTTGCGTGGTGACGTTGGGTGTGAGGCGTGTCAGGGCCTCCTGCAGAGATGTGGCATGGGCATCGTGCAGCTCCTTGGCACTGATGACACGCACGCTGACAGGCGACGTGGCGGAACGGTGGTATGTACCCGTGCCTGTCACGACGACGGGGTTGAGGGTGGTGGCGCGCAGTGAGTCGGGCTGCGACAGGGCCGTAACGGGCTTGCAGCACAGCAGACATGCCGCTGCGATGGTAAGGGCGGCAACACGGTTGCCGTGAGAAGTCTTTGTGTTAATGGGTTTGACAGATGTTTGCATGAATGTCAGTGTCTTATTTGCGGTGCCATACGATGTCGGCAATTCCGGCATCGAGGTTCGCCTTTCGTGCGAGTACAAAGAGATAGTCGCTGAGACGGTTGACGTAGGCCGTCACCTGCGGGTCGATGTCGGCACCTGCGTCGGCAAGACGCAGGATCTCGCGCTCGGCACGCCGGCACACAGTGCGGCACACATGTGCCTGAGCGGCAGCCCTCGACCCTCCGGGCAGGATGAACAGCCGCAAGGGTGGCAGCAGCTCCTGCAGACGGTCGATCTCGCCCTCTATGGCAGCCACCATCTCCGAAGTGACGATGTTGCCGGTGCGCACCTCGCGCTGCGAGGTGTCCGTGGCAAGATAGCCGCCCACCACGAAGAGTGCGGCCTGGATGTCGAGAAGGGTGGCACGGTCGGCCTCATCGGACGTCTCGGCCATGAGCAGGCCGATGTGCGAGTTCAGCTCGTCGATGGTGCCGTAGCTCTCCAGACGCTGGCAGCACTTGCTCACGCGCTGACCGCCGACGAGCGACGTCTGTCCGGCATCGCCGGTCTTTGTGTATATCTTCATGCTGAGAATAGGTTACTAATAATATAACGTTGCATCGTGCCGTTTATTGCAGCAGATGGTAGTAGCGCGGCTCATAATTCGGCAACAAGTCGGGGTATATGGCCTTCACGAAGTCGGCGAGGACATAGTGGGGCTGCACGCCGGCCAGCTCGCGGTAGGGCGTCCGTGCCAGGTTGCAGAACAGCACGTGACCTTTGCTGTAGGCATCCATGGTGGCATAGCGAGGGTCCTCGTCGGCCAGCGTCTGCAACGTGAAGTCGCCGTCGTAGCTCCCGTCGGTCTGCCAGAAGTCGGCATGAAGGCCGCGGGCATAAACACTCTCGAACTCCAGCGAGCGGCCACCCGTGGCATCATCGTCGGCCATGATATATTGGGCACCGGCATCGCGGAACAGACGCGCCATGTAGCTGCGGCCGCCCACGACATACCATCCGTCGCGCAGCTGGCGGCCGCTGACGATGGTGGGGCGCTGCCCGAGCGTCGCCACGTGGGCCTCCACCTCATCGCGCAGGGTGACATATTTGCGTTCTATGTCGGCAAAGACGGCATTGGCACGACGCACCTCGCCCGTCAGCAGGCCGACGAGCTTTATCCACTCGGCCTGACCCAACGGGTCCGTCTCTTTGTAGCCATGATGCGGGATGAGGGGTATGCCGCACTCACGAAGGGCCTCGAAGCCGCCGTGCTTCGAGGCCGAGACGAAGATGTAGTCGGGGCGTGTGGCGATGACGGTCTCGAGGTCAAAGTTGCCCTCCTTGCCGATACCCACCGTGCGGCCGTCGGCCATCTGTGCCTTCATGCGCGGCGAGAAGAGGTTGCGCAGCGAGTTCATGCCCACGATGCAGGGCTCCAGACCCAGCACCTCGAAGTTGCCAAGCTGCAGGGCCGTGGTGCAGATGAAGCGTCGCGACGGCTGTCGCACGACAAACTGCTCCGTGATGCCGGCCGGCGACTCGGGGTTGCAGATGCTTACGTGCACACCGTCGGCCTCGTAGCTCACGGCGAGCCCGCGTGCGTAACGTATCACCACGCTGTCGCTGGCAGAATCGGCGTGCTGCAACACAGAGTCACTCTCCATGAAGAGGGCGTCGGCAGTGGCCGAGGCCGACGTGGAGCGCCTGTCGTTGCTGCACGCAGAGAGCATGAAGGCGGCACTCCCCGTCACGGAGAGCGCCGCCAGAAGGCAGATAGTATTTATGGTGTGCTTCATGGAGTCTGCTTGCTACTCGGGATTCTTGGAGTGGTAGAAGTCGAGAGGCTCGCCGGCGATGGCGTCCTTGGTGTGCTGCATCCACACGTTGCGCACGGTGGGGAGCTCCAGCAGGCCCTTCTCGATCATGGTGGAGTTGTCGCAGTCGTAGCCCATGCGCTGGAAGTACATCTTCCAGCTGGTGTCCTCCACCTCGCCCTCCTCGTTGGGAGTGAAGCCATCGTCCCAGGCATCGTCGTCGCCGGCCATGTCGTTGTGGCCGTGGTCGCCGTCGATAGACATCAGGGGGTGACAATATACCTTGCCGTCGGTGATGCCGGCCTCAACCATACGCTCCAGGACATCGGTCTTGAAGTTGCCCATCATGTCAACGGTGCCGACGAAGTAGCTGGGGCTGTAGGCCTGCAGGGCCTCCTCGAGCTGCGTGTAGCGCACGTTGGCCTTGTAGGTGTCGTAGCTGTCGGGGTTGCCATGGCCCATGAAGGCCACCACGCCCTCGGCGGCCTGAGACTTGTAGATGGCGTTGAGCTGCTTGGCCACCTCGGGGACGTCGGTCTCAGCATCCTGGAGGAGGGGCACACCGAGCTTAAGCGTCACGTTGGCAAGGTATGCGTCGTCGAGGTCGCCGTTGCTGTTGTTGGCAAAGTCCTTGATGTAGTTGATGACGCGCGTATATTCCTCGCCAGGGATGACCTGCAGCGACTGCACCACGATCTCCTTATAGCGAACGCCCTCGGCTGCAAAGGCGTTGAGCCAGAAGTTGGGGGCGTAGAAGTTGCGCGGGTCAACGTTCTCGCCGGCGGCAGCACGGTTGATGCAGATGGCCGACGAGAACGAGAGGAACACGTCGTAGCCCGGGAACTGCTGCTTGTAGGCTTTCACGGTGCCGTCGAAGGCATCGTAGGCCTGCTGCCACGTGGAACCGAAGGCCACGAGCAAGATGGCCTTGTCGCTCTGCTTGTTGGCCTTGACGTTGGAGGTCACGGCATCCTGATAGCGCGACCAGTTGTTGGAGGGGGCGTCGTCGTTCTTAGAACATGAGGCAAAGCCTACAGAAAGTGCGATGGCTGCCACAGCCATCATAAAGAATTTAATCTTCTTCATTGTTGTTTGATGTTTTTGTGGTTTTTGTGTTATATGACTTTATGTTCTTGCCTTGCTTGAAACGCAGGGTGAGCGTTGAGTAGATGGTGGTGCCAGGCGTCGTGGTGCCGAGGTGCAGCCCGTGGGGCGTGCGGTCAACATAGTTGAAGATGTTATCCACACCGGCCTCTACACGCAGCGACAACCCCTTGGTGCGCAGCATGCGGCTCTCGATATCGTGGGTCGTGGTGAGGCGCCAGATATGGTAGGCCTTGCCATTGCCGTTGAGCTGGTACATGCGCTCCGACGATGCGCGGCCGTAGATGCCGAGTCCCAGACGATACTTTGACTTGAAGGCATGGCTCCATGTGGCGAAGACGTTGGCGCGGTGGTGAGCCGTGCCGTCGATGACGACCTCACGCTGGCGGTCATGGTCGGCATCATACTGGTTGGCCTTGGTGTTGAGCCACGAATAGCTGCCGCCAACGGCCCAGTCGCGCAGCGTGTAGCGTAAGTTGAAATCTACGCCCCACGTGCGGGCGTCATCGAGATTCTGATACTGACGTGTGCGGTGCAGCTCGTACTGCATCTGATACTCCTCGGGAGCCAGGTAGTTGGGGATGGTGACGAGGGTTATCATGTTGTCAACCCTGTTGACATAGCCCGTAACGCTCATCGAGAGCCCGCCCGTCGTAACCTCGGCACTCACAGAGCCGTAGTTGCTCGTCTGGGGGCGCAGGCCGCTGTTGCCGAGATAGAGGTACGTGCCGCTCATCTCGCGCACATAGCGGTAGTGCAGCTCCTTGGGAGTAGGGGTCTTGAAGCCCTGCGACCATGCCGCACGCAGGCGCAGCCACTCCGTGGGACTTACCATCACGGAGAGCTTCGGCGTGAGGTGCAGGCCGAACTGCTGGTTGCGGTCGAGGCGCAGACCGCCCGTCACCTGCAACACGTGCCACGGCGACCACTCGTCCTGAACGTACAGGGCCTCGGTGTTGTCGCGCACCGTGCCGCCATGGTCAACACGCATGGGGGCGTGCAGCCAGTCGAAGCGTGCCTCCACGCCCGCGCTGAGGCGGTTCTGCGCCGGCAGCTCGAAGATACCCTTCAGATGCACCATCGTGCGACGCTGGTCGCTCTGTAGGTTCGACTGTCCGGGGAAGTATGGGAAGTAGTGCGTGAAACGGCCTTGCGGGTCGTAGCCATCGACGAGCGTAGTGTCCGTGAAGACATACTCGTAGGCATGACGGTTCCAGTCGATGTCGAGCGTCAGCAAGCCCTTGTCCATAGTCCACTTGCCGCCGATGGCTGCCGAGGCATTGCGGTACTGCAGGTCGTAGGTCTTAACATCCACGGCGGCATACTTGCCCGAGGGACGGTAGATGCGCTTCCAGTAGATGCTGCCCTCGGCGTAGAACTCGAGGCTGGGCAGCGGCGTGTAGGTAAGACGTTCTGACACCTGCCAGTTGGTGTGGCGGTTGACAGTCATGTTGCGCGAGTCATATATGGGAAACTCCGTCTGCGACAGGGCCTCATGGGCGGTGTTCTGCCAGCCGTCGCTGTGCTGCAGCTGGAAATTGGTGAGCGACGACACCTTGCCGATGGCAAAGCCCACGCTGTTGTGCTGGCGTATGTCGCTGTAGCTGCCGCCGCGCGTAGTGTTCTCCAGCAGGAGGCCGTCGCGGTCGTACTTGCGGGTGATGATGTTCACCACGCCGGCTATGGCATCGGAGCCATAGAGTGCCGAGGCGGCTCCCTTCACAATCTCTATCCTCTCTATACGTGCCGGGTCGATGAGGCCAAGGTCGTTCTCGCCTCCGTTGTCGCCATGCAGGCGCTTGCCGTCTATTAATATAAGTATATAGCTGTTGCCGAGGCCGCCCATCTGCATCTGGCTGCCCATGTCATCCTCGTTGAAGGCAAAACTCGACGTCAGCGTGGCGAGGATGTCTTCTATCGAACGACCGCCCATCTGCTGAAGCTCGCGGCGACCTATCACCTCCGTCTGCACCGGCACGTCCTTCAGACGGTGCTCGGTGCCGGTGCCGGTCACCACGATCTCATCCATGCTCGTGGCCACAAGCGTATCGGCGGCTGGCATGACGGCCGTTGCACAGACTGCGGCAGGGGCAGCATTGCCGATGCGTGTAGCGGCACAGACCATTTCCATGGCAGCATTGACCACGAGAGCCAACGCTAACATCATAGAGCGCAGTCCGATGCATAGCCTGTGCACATGCCGCAAAAGGGCAACAACTGATTCTGAATGTGATACTTCCATTACGAAACCGAGCGCCAATGCCTGAGCGCATAATTGATTTTCAGATAACAAGGCAGGTCTTCTGGCTTTCCCCTACCCGTCCTACCTTCCCAAGCTCAACGCGCACATTACAGTGTTAGCGCGCATGGCTCAGTGGCGTCATACAGACAGGCACTTATCTATGGGGTTACAGCTGCAGGTACAGCTCCGGATTCACACCGGATTCCCTTACATCGAAGGCCGTCGGGCCAACGATTGCCATGTTTCGGCTGCAAAGGTAAGCATAATTGACGAAACGACAAGCATAAAACCCGAAAAAATATTTCCTGCCTCCAAAAAAAAGCTAACGAACCATGCCACAACCAACGTGCATCCACAAGGCAACCAACGTGCATCCACAAGGGAATCAACATGCATCCCCAAGGGGATCAACGTGCATCCCCAAGGGGAATTACTTGGCCCACGAACGTGGGACGATTAGCCCACGAACGTGGGACAATGCGCCCACGAACGTGGGACAATACGCCCACGAACGTGGGACAAGCGAATCGCCTAGGCGATGAGGAATTATCCCCTAGGCGATGAAGTGTTTTTCCCTAGGCAATGAGGAGTTTTTTCCTAGGCGATGAAGAGTTTTTTCCTAGGCGATGAAGGGCAACGGGCTGAGCGATGAACGACGTTGAGCCAGGCGATGAAGAGGTTTTCACTAAGCGGCGAGGAACTTGATGCCCTACGGAAAAGACAACGGCGCTGAGCATAAGTGGCATAATATGTTCTGGATGGTGGCACCTGTGCGTACGACCATAAAATGATTATCCGCAATCGTACCACCAAGACGCCGGAAGCGTCTCCTCTCAATAACCGGGGGTGCGCAGTACCCCCGGATAGGGACAA
>CAMVIB010000044.1 GCA_947167455.1 uncultured Prevotellaceae bacterium
GAACACCATGGAGCGACAGAATTTCATCATCGACAACCTCGTCATCGAGGAAGACCGTCCCGACGAGGAGTCGGTTGAGTTGCATGAGTACAACACCCCAACGCCCGAGCCACAGCCATGAGACGAATTCTTTTCCCCGGCAGCTTCGACCCGTTCACCATCGGACACTTCTCTATCGTAGGACGTGCTCTCACGATGTTCGATGAGGTGATCATTGCCGTAGGCATCAATGAGCATAAGCCCGGATGGCTGACCACGGAGGAACGAGTCACCGCGCTGCGTAACCTATATTATAATGAACCGCGCGTGAACGTAGAGACATACACAGGACTTACCACCGACTTTGCCACTGCCATAGGCGCACAAGCTATCCTCCGGGGCATACGTTCCGTCCAGGACTTCGACTACGAGCTCAGCATGGCCGACGTCAACCGCCAGCTCACAGGTATAGAGACCGTGTGTCTCTTCACATTGCCACACCTTGCAGCCATCTCCAGCTCTGTAGTGCGCGAGCTGGCACATTTCCAACATGACATAACGCCCTATCTGCCACACGGCTATGTCATCAACAAACGGTAACTACTGCCTACAGGAGTACATACGGACGAGAGCCGCATGACATATCTCTCCCCGAATATCGTATCACTTCTGCCCTTTCTCAATGAGAGCATGGCGTGCGTTCTTTAACAGGTTTGAGGCGAAGATGAAGTCGGTGAGGTAGGCATTGTCGGAACGCAACACCTCGTCCTTCGTGCCTGTCCACTCCTGATGTCCCTGCCGGATGAAGATTATGCTCTCGCCGATGCCCATCACCGAGTTCATGTCGTGAGTGTTGATGATGGTTGTCATCTTATACTCCTGAGTAATGCTGTGGATGAGATCGTCTATGACGAGAGATGTCTTCGGGTCAAGGCCGCTGTTGGGCTCGTCGCAGAAGAGGTAGCGTGGATTCAAGGCTATGGCACGCGCTATGGCAACGCGCTTCTGCATGCCCCCTGAAATCTCGTCGGGATATTTGTCCTGCGCCTCTATGAGGTTCACACGGTCGAGGCACTGCTGTGCCCGGCGCTTGCGGTCGGCGAGGTTCTCGGACGAGAACATGTCGAGTGGGAACATGACGTTCTCCAGTACCGACATGGAGTCGAAGAGAGCTGCGCTCTGGAATATCATGCCCATCTCGCGGCGCAGGAGCGTGCGTTCCTTTTTCGACATGCGCACGAAGTCGCGCCCGTCGTAAAGAATCTCGCCCGACGTTGGTTGCAGCAGACCGACGATGCACTTCATGAGCACCGTCTTTCCTGAGCCCGACTGACCGATGATGAGGTTCGTGTGTCCCGTCTCGAAGCGGGCATTGATGCCGCACAGCACTTCGCGGTCTTCAAAAGACTTGTGTATGGAGCGTAATTCTATCATGACAGGATTCGTGTAAGGAAGATGTCAGCAAAGAGGATGAGCATTGAGCAATGAACGACGCTGTCTGTCGATGCCTTGCCGACCTCCACCGACCCGCCATCGACGGTGTAGCCATAGAATGCCGAAACCGACGATATTATGAAAGCGAAGAAGACGGACTTTATGACTCCCATCCACACGAACCACTGGTTGAACCCATGCTGCAGGCCGTAGGTGAGGTCCTCGGCAGTGATGATACCTCCCACGAAGCTTATGGCGTAGGCTCCGGCGAAGCCCGCCACGATGCTGAAGCTCACGAGGAAGGGTATCATCGTCACAAGGCCCAGAATCTTAGGCAAGATAAGGAACGATGCCGAGTTGACACCCATTATCTCGAGGGCGTCAATCTGTTGGGTCACACGCATGGTACCCAGCTCGGAGGCTATGTTGGAGCCCACCTTTCCGGCCAAGATGAGACACATGATGCTCGATGAGAACTCGAGCAGCAGAATCTCGCGGGTGGTGTAGCCCGTCGTGAAGCGTGGCATCCACGGGCTTTGGATGTTCACCTTCATCTGTATGCAGATAACGGCTCCGATGAAGAACGATATCATCATCACTATGACGATGGAATCAACGCCGAGTTGTTGCATCTCCTTGACATACTGCTTGAAGAACATGCGCAGGCGCTCGGGCTTAGAAAACACCTTGGCCATGAGTTCCAAATAACGACCAAAAGTGTGCAGGGGTTTCAATAGTGGTAGCATAACGGGTGCAAAGGTAGTGAAAACTTCAGACTTTGGTCTTTAATCTTTAAACTTTTTTCTGTTTTATGTCAAAAAAGCGAAAAAATGCCGAAAAACTTTAGACTATCGGCCTGCCCCTTACGTTTTTTTCACTACCTTTGCGCGCTCTTAAAGCACATCACACAGATGACAGACATCGCATCACCACAAATAAACATCGCCGAGGCCTCCGATGAGCTGAGCACGACATGGGTGGTTCCTCACCAGACGGAGCCTCTGCGCCTGTCGGCCGAACACCTCGTAAAGATTTACGGCAAACGTACCGTGGTGGATGATGTCAACTTCCACGTCGATCAGGGCGAGATAGTGGGTCTGCTGGGACCTAACGGTGCCGGCAAGACGACATCGTTCTACATGACGACCGGCTTGGTGCTGCCCAACAACGGACGGGTCTTCGTGGGCGACACGGAGGTCACGGCACTGCCCGTCTATAAGCGTGCACGTCTGGGAATCGGCTATCTGGCGCAGGAGGCCAGCGTCTTCCGCAAGATGAGTGTCGAGGACAACATCATGAGCGTCCTGGAGCTACGTACCGACTGCAGCGAGAGCTACAAGCGCGAGAAGCTGGAGATGCTCATCAGCGAGTTCCGCCTTGAGAAGGTGCGCCGCAACACCGGCGAGCGACTCAGCGGCGGCGAGCGACGACGCACAGAGATAGCACGTTGCCTGGCCATCGACCCCAAGTTCGTAATGCTCGACGAGCCCTTCGCCGGCGTTGACCCCATCGCTGTGGAGGACATTCAGCTCATCGTGTGGAAGCTGAAGCGCATGAACATCGGAGTGCTCATCACCGACCATAACGTCGATGAGACACTCACCATCACCGACCGCGCATACATGCTCTTTGAGGGGCGCATACGTTTCAAGGGCAAGCCTGCCGAGCTGGCAGCAAACCCCATCGTGCGAGCCAAGTACCTGACGAACAGCTTCGAGCTGCGGCCCAAGGATTTCGAAGCCATGGAGCGCGAGCGTGAGGCATCAGTGGCTGCCGCAGCAGCCGAGGCGGCAGCAGCAACACAGCAAGCATAAAAACAAAACAACAAATAATACTTCTAAGAAATGAAATTTAACTTTGAGAAAACAAGCAACGTGACGGCCGAACTCACCGTCACCATCGAGAAGGGCGACTATGAGGAGCGCGTAAATAAAGAACTGAAGAAGATACGCCGTCAGGCACAGATGCCGGGCTTCCGTGCCGGCCAGGTGCCGATGTCTATCATCGTGAAGCGCTTCGCCGACTCGGTGAAGCAGGAGGAGGTGCAGAAGGTGCTCGGCGAGGAGCTCTATAAGTATATCGACAACGAGAAGATCGATGTGCTCGGCCACCCCATGAGCAGCGAGAAGCAGGCAGACATTGACCTCGCTGCCGACGACCTCACGTTCGTCTTCGACCTCGCACTGGCTCCCCAGTTCGACGCCAAGGTCAGCGCACAGGACACCCTGCCCTACTATACCATTGAGGTCACCGACGAGATGGTTGACAACGACGTGAAGAACTTTGCATCGCGTGCCGGACACCACGAGACCGTTGACACATACGCCGACGGCGACATGGTGAAGGGTCATCTGGCCGAACTCGACGACGAAGGCAACATCAAGGAGGGCGGCCTGCAGAAAGAGGATGCCCTGATACTCCCCGGCTACATGAAGAACGAAGACCAGCGTCGCAAGTTCGAGGGTCTGCAGAACAACACCGTCATCACCATCAACCCCTACGATGCCTACGAAGGCTCGGCTGTGGAAATCGCCACACTGCTCGGCATAGAGAAGGATGCCGCTGCCGAGGTGAGGAGCAACTTCTCTTACCAGGTGAGTGAGATTTCGCGTTTCGTGCCCGCCGCCATCGACCAGCAGCTCTTCGACAGCATTCTGGGCGAGGGTGCCGTGAGCAACGAGGAAGAGTTCCGTGCCGCCATCCGCGAGCAGGACGTAAAGGCATTTGCCGAACACTCGCAGGCACGCTTCATCGTTGACCTGCGCGACTACCTCATGAAGCGCGTGGGCGACCTCGAATGGCCCGATGCCCTGCTCAAGCGCGTCATGCGCGCCAACAACCCCAAGCTCGACGACGCAGCCATAGAGAAGGATTATGCCGCCAGCATCGAGGCTCTGAAATGGCACCTCATCATGTCGCAGCTCGCAGAGCAGACAGGAGTCAAAATTACCGAGGACGACATCATCGAGGAGGCTCGCCGACGCACACGTATGCAGTTCGCTCAGTACGGTATGCCCAATGCCCCAGAGGACCTCGTGGAGCGGTATGCCAACGAGATGCTCAAGCAGAAGGGGCAGCGCGAAGGTATCGAGCAGTATGCCGAAGAGCGCAAACTCGCCGATGCACTGCAGACAGTGGCAACACTCGACCGCAAGACCGTCTCGCTGGCCGACTTCAACAAGCTTTACGAGAACTAACATCGCTGACTGACAGTCACGACAACAGCCTTACAATGACAGACTTTCGCAAATTTGCCACTGGCCATCTGGGCATAAACGGTCAGGTGCTGGACGACATCGTCAGCGTTCAGAACAACTATCTTAACCCATATATCCTCGAGGAGCGCCAGCTCAACGTCACGCAGATGGATGTCTTCTCGCGACTGATGATGGACCGCATCATCTTCCTCGGCACGGAAATCAACGACTATACTGCCAACACGCTGCAGGCACAGCTGCTGTATCTCGACAGCGTGGATCCCGGCAAGGACATCAGCATCTACGTCAACTCGCCAGGCGGCAGCGTATATGCCGGCCTAGGAATCTACGACACCATGCAGTTCGTAAGCTCTGACATCGCCACCATCTGCACAGGAATGGCAGCATCCATGGCCGCCGTGCTACTCGTGGCAGGCAAGGAGGGCAAGCGCTCAGCGTTGCCACACAGCCGGGTGATGATACACCAGCCCTTGGGCGGAGCTCAGGGGCAGGCCAGCGACATCGAGATTACGGCACGCGAGATTCAGAAGCTCAAGCGTGAGCTCTACACAATCATCGCCGAACACTCGCACACCGAGTTCGACAAAGTGTGGGCCGACTCCGACCGCGACTACTGGATGACGGCCGAGGAGGCTAAGGAATATGGCATGATAGACAACGTGCTCACCCGCAAGAACTAAGCCGCACGCTAACATCATGGCAAAGAATATGAGGAAATGCGGCTTCTGCGGAAGGAGCGACAAGGATGTCCGGTTGCTCATTGCCGGTCTGGACACATGCATCTGCGACGAATGTGCAGAACAGGCCCACCAGATTGTGCAGAGCAGCCTCGGCAGCGTCAACGGCGCAGGCAACGACAAGTTCGCCAAGGACTTCGACATGAAGCAACTGCCGAAGCCTGCGGAGATAAAGGCGTACCTCGACCAATATGTTATTGGTCAGGAGGACGCCAAGCGCTACCTTTCCGTGGCAGTCTATAACCACTATAAGCGCCTCGCACAGAAAGACACGCACGATGATGTTGAGATTGAGAAGAGCAACATCATCATGGTCGGAGCCACCGGCACGGGCAAGACTCTCATGGCCCGCACCATCGCCAAGATGCTCAAGGTGCCCTTCACCATCGTTGATGCCACGGTATTCACCGAGGCCGGATACGTCGGCGAGGATGTCGAGAGCATACTCACACGCCTGCTGCAAGTGGCCGACTTCGATGTCGCTGCCACGGAGCGAGGCATCGTCTTCATTGACGAGATTGACAAGATTGCACGCAAGAGCGACAACCCCAGCATCACACGCGACGTCAGCGGCGAGGGTGTGCAGCAGGGGCTGCTTAAACTCCTTGAGGGTACCATGGTCAACGTCCCGCCAAAGGGAGGCCGCAAGCACCCCGACCAGGACTATGTGCACGTCGATACGCGCAACATACTCTTCATCTGCGGAGGAGCCTTCGACGGCATAGAGCGCAAGATAGCCCAGAGACTCAACACCCATGTCGTGGGCTACAACTCCGTGCAGAACGTGGCACGTATAGATCGCAATGACCTCATGAAATACATCGTGCCGCAAGACTTGAAGGCCTTCGGACTCATACCCGAAATCATCGGACGTCTGCCGGTGCTCACACACCTCAACCCACTCGACCGCAGCGCCCTGCGTTCCATACTCACCGAGCCAAAGAACTCACTCATACGCCAGCAGCAGAAGCTCTTCGCCATGGACGGCATCAAACTCACCTTCACCGACGAGGCGCTGGAGTATATCGTGGATAAGGCCGTGGAGTACAAGCTCGGTGCGCGAGGCCTGCGCAGCATCGTGGAGACAATCATGATAGGGCCGCAGTTCGACCTGCCCTCAAAACACGTCAAGACTTTCGTGGTGGACGAACAGTTCGCACGCGAACAGATAGAGAAATCCACACTCGGACACTGACAGCACAGCACCGTCGGCACTCTGCCACCACCACTCACACACGTCAAATCAAGACATGACGCCTGTCGCGAAAGCGGCGGGCGTCATGCTTTGACGGCAGAGGGAAGAGCGGCAGGGGTTAAAAAATGCAAAAAGAAAAGTCCTAACTTTGAAACTTGCGCTCTTTTTATATATCTTTGTAACCAAAAATCACGGACTCATGAGCAAACATACCGACCTGACACAACAACTCAAGCATTATTTCGGTTTCGACACCTTCAAAGGCGACCAGGAAGCCATCATCCGCAACCTGCTCCGCGGGCGTGACACGTTCGTCCTTATGCCCACGGGGGGAGGTAAAAGTCTATGCTACCAGTTGCCTGCACTCATCATGGATGGCACGGCAATAGTCATCTCGCCTCTGATAGCTCTGATGAAGAATCAGGTCGATGCCATCCGCCAAGTCAGTGCCGACGACGGCATAGCCCACTTCATGAACTCATCGCTCAACCGCGCTGCTCTCGACCAGGTGAAGAGCGATGTCCTCGCCGGACGCACGAAGCTGCTCTACGTGGCTCCCGAGTCGCTGACGAAGGAAGAGAACGTGGAATTCTTCCGACAGGTGAAAATATCATTCTATGCCGTGGACGAAGCCCACTGCATCAGTGAGTGGGGCCACGACTTCCGACCCGAATACCGGCGCATACGCCCCATCATCAACGTCATAGGACAGGCTCCCGTCATAGCACTCACTGCCACAGCCACCGACAAGGTGCGCGACGACATAAAGAAAAACCTCGGTATGCCACAAGCCGATGAGTTCAAGAGCTCGTTCAACAGGCCAAACCTCTACTATGAGGTGCGCCCCAAGACCAAGGACATAGACAAGGACATCGTACGCTTCATACGTCAGAACCCTGGCAAAAGCGGCATCATCTACTGTCTGTCGCGACGAAAGGTGGAGGAGTTGGCAGAGGTGTTGCGGGCCAACGACATCAACGCACGTGCCTACCACGCCGGCATGGACACACCGACACGCACACAGACGCAAGACGACTTCATCATGGAGGAGATTGACGTCATCGTGGCAACAATAGCCTTCGGCATGGGCATCGACAAGCCCGACGTGCGCTTCGTCATACACTATGACATACCAAAGAGTCTCGAAGGCTACTATCAGGAGACAGGACGTGCCGGCCGCGACGGCGGTGAGGGCAAGTGCATCACATTCTATGCCTACCGCGACCTGCAGAAGCTGGAGAAATTCATGGAGGGCAAGCCCGTGGCAGAGCAGGACATCGGCCGACAGCTGCTGCAAGAGACTGCCGCCTATGCCGAGACCAGCGTGTGCCGCCGACGTGTGCTGCTGCACTACTTCGGAGAACATTACCCGCTCGACAACTGCGGCAACTGCGACAACTGTCTGCACCCCAGACAGCGCATAGAGGCACGCGAGGACCTGGTGCTTGCGCTGACCGTAGTGCGCGACATCAAGGAGAACTTCAAGGTCAACCACGTCATCGACGTGCTCACCGGACATCCCACAGAGGAGGTGTTGGCACACAAACACGACGAACTCGAATGCTTCGGCTGCGGCGACAAGCACGAGGCACGACACTGGAATGCCGTGCTGAGACAAGCCATGCTCGCAGGATATGTATATAAAGAGGTGGAGAACTACGGACTCATCAAGCTCACCACCGCCGGCAAGCACTTCATAAAGCATCCCACAGACTTCTACATCAGCGAGGACAATGAGTTCGACACCGATGTCACCGAGGCCGAGAGTGGCAGCGGAGCCATCGACACCGAGCTGCTGGCCATGCTGCGAGACCTGCGCAAACGCGTGGCACGCGAGAAGAAGATACCACCATACGTCATCTTCCAAGACACGTCACTCGATGCCATGGCAACGCTTTATCCCATCACAACCGACGAGCTGAAGAACATACCCGGAGTGGGAGAAGGGAAGGCCAGACGCTATGGAGACGCATTCTGCCGACTCATTGCCAAGCACTGCGAGGAGAACGATATAGACCGCCCCGAGGACATGCGGGTACGCACCGTTGCCAACAAGAGCAAAATCAAGGTGAGCATCATCCAAGCCATTGACCGCAAGGTGAGCCTCGACGACATCTGCTCCACACGAGGACTGGAGATGGACGAGCTGCTCGACGAGATAGACGCCATCGTTGACTCAGGCACGAAGGTAGATATCAACTATTATATCAACGAAGAACTCGATGCCGATCAAGTGGACGACATCTTCGAGTACTTCCGCGAGAGCGAGACAGACGACATCGATGATGCTCTCGACGAACTGGGAGACGAATATACAGAGGAGCAGATACGCCTCGTGCGAATAAAGTTCATATCTGAACTTGGTAACTAAACTGACGGTAAGGTAAGGCAACGCACACTCGCAAATGAGCCAAATAGAAGTATGCAAGGTGAATGTCAGAAGCCGACAGCAGATGGCCGACTTCATGCATGTCACAGATTTGATATATAGGTCATGCCCACAATATGTCCCCGACTTGGAGACGGACATACGAGAGCAGTTCGACCTGCGCACCAATCCCGGACTGGAATTCTCGGAGGTGCAGCCCTTTCTGGCACTCCGCGACGGCAAGGCCGTGGGACGCATCGTGGGAGTCATCAACAGCCATGCCAACGACAAGTGGAACACACGCAACGTGAGATTCTCGATGATAGAGTTCATCGACGACCTGCAGGTCTCCAAGGCACTGACAGATGCCGTCATGGAGTGGGGACGCGAGCGTGGCATGGAGTGCATCCACGGTCCGTTGGGAATCACAGACTTCGACAAGGAGGGTATGCTCGTAGAGGACTTCGACCTCATAGGCTCCATGAACACCATCTACAACCATCCCTACTACCCACGACACATGGAGCAGCTGGGATTCACGAAGGAGGTGGACTGGGTGCAGGTGCATGTCGATGTGCCGGAGAACGTACCGCCACGCTTCGCACGCATCGCTGCCGTCGTGCGCGAACGAATGGGACTCAGGGTGATAAAGCTCACCGACAATGCCATAACACACCAAGGACTCGGACACAAAATTTTCCAACTTCTCAACGAGGCATACGCCCCACTCTTCGGTTTCTCGGCATTCTCTGACGGACAGATCGACTTCTTTGTCAAGAAGTACCTGCGCCTCATCGACAAGAGGCTCATGCCAGTGGTGGTGAACCGTGACGGCGAGATTGTGGGAGTGGCAATAACCATGGGCAGCCTCAACCACGCCATGCAGAAGACACACGGACGCCTGTGGCCAACGGGATGGATGCATCTGCTCAGAGCCGTCAAATGGCGACACGAGGACGGCGTGGAGATGTTGCTCGTGGCCGTGCATCCAAGGTATCAGGGCAAGGGCGTCAATGCCCTCTTCTTCGACGACCTCATACCCATCTACAACAACAGTGGATTCCGATGGGCCGAGACAGGTCCTCAGCTGGAAAATAACATGAAGGAGCTGTCGCAATGGGACGAACTGAAGCCGAAGTACATAAAGCGACGACGTTGCTACACTCTGCGCTTCATGCCAACGGCTGCACGATGACGCTGTCCTTCAACCGACACATGAGACACGACACAAGCACTCTGGCAATCTTGCTCTTTATGCTCTTTATGCCCGTGACACTGCTCGCGCAGAAACTCACGGGCAGGGTGGTCGATGCCGCTACGGGAGAGACGGTGCCTATGGCCTACGTCATCTACAAAGGCCACAACCGCGGCACCCAGACGGACATCAACGGGCACTTCTCCGTGGACAGGCATGAGGGGTGGACGCTGACATTCTCATCGATGGGCTACAAGTCGCAGACGCTACGTATCGGCCGCCGAACGCCGTCGAGTGTCACCATTAAGCTCAAGGAGAATGCCGCGCAGATGTCCGAGCTCGTGGTGAAGGGCAAACGTAAACGCTATAGCAGAAAGAACAACCCTGCCGTAGAACTCATGCGACGTGTCATCGATGCCCGAAAACGGACACGCCTCGAGAATCACGACTTTTATCAGTACAAAAAGTACCAGAAGATATCAATAGCGTCAAACAAGTGGAAAGTCGATGCCTCAGATACCACCGACACCACCACCTCGCGACGACGACGCTTCCTTGATCTTGACGAGCACACCGAGATAAGCCCGTACAATCACAAGCGGGTGCTGCCACTATTCGTTGACGAGGTGGTGAGCCAGCACGTCTATCGCAAGGAGCCACGGACAGAGCGAGACATCATACTCGGTGAGACGAGTGGCGGCATCAACCAACTCTTCCTCACGGGCGACATGGTCAACACGGCCGTGAAGGACATCTTTCAGGATGTAGATATCTACGACGACCACATCCGCCTGCTGCGACTGCATTTCACAAGTCCTATAGGTAGCGGGGCGATAGCGTTCTACAGGTTCTTCATCAAGGACACCGTGGAAGTGGACTCGCAGAAGTGCTACCATCTGGAGTTTACGCCCAACAATTCCCAGGACGTGGGTTTCAGCGGAGAACTGTATGTGCTTGCCGACAGCACCCTGCACGTGAAGAGGTGCATTCTCGGACTGCCACCCCACAGCGGTGTCAACTTCGTGGATGAGATGCACATCGACCAGACATTCACCCAGCTCGACAATGGCGAGTGGGCCATCAGCCGCGATGAGATGTGGGCAGAGGCTAGCATACTGAACATCAACGGCCTTGCTGTGCGCACACAGACGTTCACAGACTACAGCTTCGAGCCGCTGCCGCCATCGACATTCCGGGGCAGGGCTCCGACACGCCGCGTGGCAGATGCCGGCAGCCGCGACGAGGCGTTCTGGACTCAGTACCGTGGCAATGAGCTTACGGAGAAGGAGGCCAACATGGGCAACTTCATGGACCAGCTACAGAAGAACCGCAAGCTGCGCATCCCGCTCTTCCTGCTAAGGAGCCTCGCAGGGAACTACATAGAGACAGGCAGTACTGGCAAGCCCAGCCGCTTCGACTTCGGACCATTGATGAGCACCTTCTCCACCAACTTCGTCGATGGCTTTCGGGTGCGCATCAGCGGACGCACCATGGGGGCACTGCACCCGCATTGGTTCTGGCTGGGCTATGCTGCCTACGGCTTCAAGTCCAAACAGCCCTACTACGGCACTACCGTGACATATAGCTTCAACCGCAAGCAGAACTCGCCCTTTGAGTTTCCACAACGGTCAATAGCCTTCGAGACGACCTACGATGTCATGTCGCCTTCCGACCGTTTCCTCACCAACGACAAGGACAACCTCTTCATGGGCCTGCGCACGGAGAAAGTCAGGCAGATGTACACCTACAACCGTCAGCGACTCTCCTTCACCTACGAGACAGACTATGGGCTGAGCGTCAGGAGTTCGCTCACGGCCCAACACAACCGCGTGGCTGGCGACCTGCATTTCTATCCCCTCGACGGAGGCCGGGAGGTGAAGGCATTCCGCACCACGGAGCTCAGCATGGAGCTGCGCTACTGCTCGGGACTTACATTCATAAATACTAAGCAACGCCGCTTCGCCATGAATCGCGACAAGCCGGAATACTACATCCGACACACTGCGGGCTTCAACAATTTCCTGGGCGGACGATATACTCTCAACCAGACAGAGGCGGGCATATACATGCGCCAGTGGCTCGACAGTTGGGGGCATATAGACATGAGTCTCGACATCGCAGCACAATGGAATAAGGTGCCTTTCCCGCTGCTGATGACACCGCCTATAAGCCTGTCGTACTTCGAACAAGAGCGAACCTTCAACCTCATGCACAACATGGAGTTCTTCATGGATCGTAAGGTGACGGCTTTCGTGGCATGGAGTGCCAACGGCAAGTTCTTCAACCGCATACCTCTCATCAAGAAGCTGAAGTGGCGTGAGTATGTGGCCCTGCGTGCCGTGTGGGGCATGCTGACGGACAAGAACAATCCCACCCTCGCTGAGAATGGCGGTGACGCACGCCTCTTCGTGCTGCCAGAAGGCACATACGCCATGGACAAGCGACGGCCTTACTTCGAGCTTGCCGTCGGCATACGTAACATTTTCGACTTGTTTTCAGTGGAATGGGTGCATCGTTTCTCCTACACCGAGCATCCTAATGCCAAGAAAAATGGTGTGCGCTTTGGGTTGCACATATCGTTCTGAGTGCTACTCAGCCTATGTCGTCTCTGAGGTGGCGTCGCCCTCAGCAGGCATCTGCTGATGCTGGAAGACCGAGAAGAGGGGGATGTACGGCGCCACGCGTGATGCTGCAAAGTAACGTATGCGGCGCGGGAGACGTAGCAGTGAGTGGAACCCTGGACGGGGCTTGGCGGCAGAGCCACTGCCATCGCTATCACTGTCAACGACAGTGCCTGTTGTCGTAGCGAGATAAGTGACGACACCGTCATTGCCGACTGCGCCGGCGCGCTTTAAGGCTCTGATGTGCAGCCACAGCAATACGGCGGCATTAAGGGCAGCGAGGCCGTCGCTCACGGGCAGCGAGAGCCAGATACCGTCGAGCTCGTCAATTCCGAGCACTGGCATGACATGTGGCAGCAGCAACAGGCTCGGCAGGAGGAAGATGAGCTGTCGCGTCAGCGACATATAGATGCTCTTGCCAGCCTGACCTATGCTCTGGAAGTAGTTGCCTGTCACCATCTGAAAGCCGATGACGGGGAAGAGAGCCACATCGATGCGCATACCATGTGCGGCGATGGCGATGAGGTCGGGGTCGGTGGTGAAGGCACCAACGATGGCCTCGGCGAAGAGTTCACAGGCCACGAAGCCGAAGGTCATCACAGCAGTGGCATAGCCGATGGTGCGCCAGAGCACCTCCTGCACACGGTCGTGCAGCTCGGCACCGTAGTTGTAGCCCGCTATGGGCTGCATGCCCTGATTGAACCCCATGACAATCATGGCGAAGAGGAACAGCACACGGTTGTCAATGCCGTAGGCTCCCACGGCGAGGTCACCGCCATACTCCACCATACCCCGGTTGATGAGCAGCACCACAAGACACGAGCATGCATTCATCAGAAACGGCGAGAGGCCTATGGACAGTATGCCTCCCACGATGTGCGGGCGCAGCTGCCATGTGTCGCGGCGGAAATGTACCACCTCGTCAGAACGTGAGAATATCCACACCTGCCAGCAGAGCGACACACACTGCGAGATGACTGTGGCTATTGCCGCACCGCGGATGCCCATGCCGAAACCGTAGATAAACAGAGGGTCCAGACAGGTGTTGAGTAGCACGGTGAGGATGGTGGCCGACATTGCCGTGCGAGGATGTCCGGCCGAGCGCAGCACGGCATTGAGGCCGAAGTATAGATGTGTGAAGACGTTGCCGTAGAGAATCCACTCCATGTACTCGCGAGCATAGGGGAGCGTCTGATCCGAGGCGCCGAAGAAGCGCAGGATGGGATTGAGGAACGCCAGCACGACACCCATGAATGCCACACCCATGATGACGTTGAGCGTCACGGAGTTGCCGAAGAAGTGCTGCGCCTCCTCGCGGTTCTTCTGTCCCAGACGCACACTGATCATAGTGGCCGTACCCACACCGACCATGGCTCCGAAAGCGGCGCTGAGGTTCATCAGAGGGAAGGTGATGGCCAGGCCTGCGATGGCCATGGGTCCTACACCTTGACCTATGAAGATGGAATCTACCATGTTGTAGAGCGACGATGCCGTCATGGCGATGATGGCTGGCACGGCATACTGAATCAGCAGCGCGCCGATGGGCTTGGTTCCGAGTTCTCTTGTGCGGTCGGTCATAGGGAGTAGTCATTACGTCCGGCATGGCATGAGCCGGAGACACAGCTTACTTTAAGAATGGCATTACGATGCGCTCTGTGTCGGTCCAGAGCTGTTGCATCTTGGGGTGATGATAGTATTTGTCGCCGATGTCGATGATGCGGTTTGTGCGCCAGAAGTGGGCGGTGAGCCCTGCCTTGTCGTCATCGAGCAGCAGGCGGATGGCCGTCTCGGCACCCTGACGTGGGGTACGTATGCATGGACGGAAGACGAGGTCTGTCAGCGGGTCGAAGAACATCTGCATACGTATTATCTCCGTCGATACCACTCCGGGATCGACGGCATTGACAGTGATGCCGCGGTCGCGCAGACGTTCTGCCAGGTCGATGGTGAAAAGGGTTATGGCCAGCTTGGTGTTGCTGTAGATGGGTATTCGCCAGAATGAGCCTTTGCGGCCGCGCTCGAAGAAGTCGGGGAAGTCCAGATGGCCAATGGCATAGACGCACGAGGCCATGTTGACGATGCGTGAGCCCTTTGCCATGAGCGGCAGCAGCAGGCGTGTGAGCAGGTATGGCCCCACGTAGTTGACGCTGACGGTGCGCTCCAGTCCATCGACGGTGCAGTGACGCCCGGTCTCCATCGTGCCGGCATTGTTCATCAGAAGCTCAAGATACGGGTTTGAGCCTGGCGTGGCAGCAGCACTGATGCGCAGGCTCACCTCGTCGGCAAAGGCGCGGACACTGGCGAGGTTGGCGAGGTCGATGCCTATGACTTCTATATTCTGGTTGCCTGTCTCGGCTCGGAGCTTGTCACAGACGGGCTGTGCCTTCTTTGTGCAGAAACATGCCATGATGACATGGTAGCCAGCCTCTGCCACAGCACGTGTCTCCTCTGTGCCCATGCCGCCGTCGGCACCGGTGATGATGGCAAAATTCATTGTCTCTGAATCGTAGGTTTTGATTTTCGTGTGATGACTTGCGGGTGTTGAGTCGCTTACTGTTGTGCCTTCATGCGGCCTCGTTGCTTGCCGGATGGCCGGTCAGCAGCTTCGCCAAGCTTCTGCTTGGGTGCTTCGTGGCGCACAGAAGCCTTGAGGCCTGTGCCTTCCTTCTTGCCTCGCCAGACGAAGACATCGTGCTTGTTGACGGGCCGTATGTAGTCGAACCATGCGAAGTTGCTGAGATAGCGCAAGTCATCCGACATCAGTGCCAACGGGTGTAAAGTGCCCTCGCCGGCAGCAGCCCATAGCCGGCTCACCTTGCCTTTCTCCATGAAGAGCTTCAGCTGGGTCGTCTCCAGATGGTTCATGCCTATCATGAGGCTGTCCTCATCAAAGGGATAGTACTTCACCAGCACGTTTCCGTCAACGATGGTAAGCCTCATCTTGCCATCCGGGTAGAAGTACGACTGCATCTTGTTGCCCGTGACTTGGTTGTAGCACAGACTATCGATGCGTTCCACCGACAATGCCTGTCTGAGGACATAGGTGCTGTCGATGGTGGAGTCGTTGGTCCACGCCCGTATCTCCTCGCCCAGCAGCTGCTGACCGTTCTGCCAGAGTATGGGGTCGTGATAGAGCGTCAGGCATGAGTCACGGCTGATATATACCATAGAGTCGCATACGGCCTGCAGATCGACGCGGTAGGCCCGCACACGATTGTATGCCCTGAGCTCGCGCCACATGGTGTCGGTGTCGATGTCATAGGTGAAGAGCTTGAAGGTGTCGGCATGGATGAAGAGCGAGTCCTTCTGCGAGAAGTCGATGCACAGCGCGCTGTCGGCGGCCTCGGCATAGCCTATGCTGTCGGCATAGAGGCAGTAGTTGCCTGTGAACATATTCTTATTGACGACATCGGTATATACGATGTTGCCATAGGCCTTGGAGATGGAGCCCGCCGAGGTGTAGTCGAGGCTGTCGCCCGTGATGGTGCGCCCGTTGTTGGTCACCACGGAGCGGTCCAGGAGGTGTGCGCGGTCGCCATGCGTGTCGTAGGTCCCGTTGGCACTCCAGATGTGATTGTCGTCGGAGTCGATGTTGGACGGTCCCACGATGCGTGCTATGCCGGTGCCGGTGTTGTAGTGCAGCGTGTCGCTGATGAGTGTGAACTTGGGATTCTTCAGCTCTACGTTGTAGTTGAAGACAGACTCACGCGTCGAGGGTTTGTACTGCCCCCAGTATGATATCAGCGTGTTCTCTTGGTCAACGAGCTTTCCGCCGTTGAAGAAGTAGCCGAGGTCGTAGAGACGGTCGTAGTCGAGTGAGTCGGTATATAGTTTTGAGTGGTGGTGTGTGAGCACTACGTTGTGGCGCGCACGTGCCATCTGGTCGCTGCCGTCGTAGAAGAGCACGTCGGATGTCAGCGTCATGGTGTCGTGCTGGTTCATCTTGACGTTGCCGAAGGCATCGAATGAGTTGCTGGCATCGAAGTAGAGGGCGCTGTCGCATGTCAGCACGACACCGTCATGCAGGAACCTTACGTGCCCCACGAGGATCTGGGCATCGCGATTCACGGCCGGGTCCTTGTAGAGCTCGTCGGTGTGTATGAGTGTTATGCGTTTGCTGCTCTGCGGACGTGGCAGCGTAGAGGCAGCAGCTGTGCTCGCGGGCATTGACGGCGTTGAAACCTTTGCCAGGGAGCACAGTGTCAGCAGGGCTATTATTAATGTAAGGGGAAGTCTCGTTTTCATTAACTATTCACTCGGGTGGAGGGATGTGGCATGCCATGGACAGGCATCGTTCGTCGCTCAGTAGCGTCATTCGTCGGCATTTTTCTTTATCCAGCCAGGGTATTGGAACTCACAGTCGGTGAGCCAATCGGGGCTGATGCGCACATAGGTGGTGCGCTGCTTCTCGCGGATCCAGTTGTCGATGAACTCATCACAGCGACGCTCGCGCACTATGTGCGACAGCACCTGATAGTCCTCGGTGATGGTGGCAGGGTGCGCCTTGATGCGATTCTTGAGTTTCACGATGGCACACTGTTCCTTGCCGCTCTTGTCCATCATGAGGAAGGCTTTCGACAGCTCGCCGACATCCAGCGTCTCCACCACACGTGCTATCTCAGACGGCAGCTCGCCCATCTTGAAGCGTGATGTGCGTATTCTCTCGCCGCTGCTCTCGTCGAGCACGATGTTTGTCATGATGCCACGGTTGGCTCGCGAGTCCTTGTCGTCGGAGACGCTCAGTGCAGCGTCCTCGAAGGTGAACTTGCCGTTGCGTATGTCCGTGGCTATGGAGTCGAGGCGTGCCATACACGCCTCGATATCAGCCTGCTCCACATGTGGACGCTTGAGGATGTGCCGAAGCTTCAGCTTGTCGCCTCGTTTGTCCACGAGCTGTATGATGTGGAAGCCATACTGCGACTCCACAATCTTTGACACCTTCTTCGGGTCGGTGAGACTCCACGCCACGTTGGCGAAGGCGGGGTCGAGATCCATACGGCTCATATAGTCCAACTCGCCACCTTGGCGTGCGCTCTCGCGGTCGTCAGAGAACATCTTGGCGAGCATGGCGAACGTTGTCTCCCCGGAGTTGACACGCTCGGTGTAGTCGCGCAGGGTCTCCTTGATGCGGTCTATCTCCTCCTGACGGTAGTTGGGGTGGTTGGCAATAATCTCCACTTCCACCTGCGTGGGGATCAGTGGCAACGAGTCCTCGGGCATGTCCTTGAAGAAGTAGCGCACCTCCGCAGGAGTGACCTTGATGTCCTCGGTGAGTTTGTTGCGCATCATACGCGTGAGCTGCATGTTGCACAGCTGCTCGGTGAGTTCCTCACGTATCTGTGCCAGCGACATGCCGCGGTATTCTTCGAGTTTCTCCTTGGAGGTCGCCATCTGAATCCACTCGTTGAGCTGCTCCTCGACCATCTGTGTCACCTGTTCGTTGGTGACCTCCACGCTGTCGGCCTGTGCCTGATGGATGAAGAGTTTCTGAATGGCCAGCCGCTCGGGAATGACGCAATAGGGGTTGCCCTGGATGCGGTCGCCCATGGCACGGGCTTTCTCCACATCGCTGCGCAGGATGGCTTCGTCGCCAACAACCCATATCACTTCGTCGATGACGTTCGTCGCCGACTGTGCCATGACTGTCATGGGGAGCAATGCCGTCAGGGCTGTCATGGTTGTCAAGAAGATATGTCTCATCTGGATGATGTGTTTTTCGCTTGTCTGTTATGTGTTGTGTGTTCTCGTATCAGTGTTTGTTGACGGTGTCGAGGACGTCGTCATAGACCTCGAAGCTGTAGCGGCGACGCAGCTCGTCAACGAACTCGGCCTCCTTCTTCGTCTGGTAGTCAGACACCACCTGTGCGCTGACGTCTGTCCAACGTTGCGGCCCCTTCTTGAGCTTGCGGCCTATGACGGCCGACTCGGGGTATTTCTTTGACGGATGCGTCTTTCCCTGCTTGATGCCGAAAGCCAGCGAATCGACGAGTGCGTTCTCACCCTGTTCGAAGACACGACGTTCGAAGCGCACACACACGCTGTCGGCATTGAACTGCTTCTTCACAATCTCTGCCCACTGCTCTTCGGCCTTACCTTTCAGTGCCTTGACGGCAGCTTTGAGTGTGGCCTTGTCACGAGCCTGGAGCAGTGCGCCGGCATAGTGTGGCTTGTCGAAGGCGTATGCCTTGCGGTTGGCCTTGAAGTAGGCTTCGAGAGCCGCCGTGTCGCGTGCCGCTGGCTCCCACACCTGTCTCTGGCACACTTCATAGAGCAACAGCCCGTCGTGATATTCCTGAATGAGGTACTTCAGCTCCATGTCCTTGGCAGCATACTGCTCGGCGAGGTCATCCATCACCTGTTCCACGGTGCGAGGCTCGCCGCCGCTGCCTTTTGCCAGGCTATCTACAACCACCTGTGCCAGACGGTCTTTCATGCCGCGCTGCTCAAGGTGCATGCGTATGCGCGGAGCCAGAGTGTCGTAGGGTTCGATGTCGCGCATGTCGTTGAGTCTTAGGATGTGCCATCCCACGGTGCTGCGCAGAGGTTCCGACACCTCATCCTTCTGCATGGCATAGAGACGGTCCTCAATCTCCTTCAGAAGGTTGTGCGGACCTATCCATCCTATGACTCCTCCGCGCTGTGCCGTGGCACGGTCGTCAGAGCACGACTTGGCCGTCTCGGCGAAGTCGGCACCACTTTGCAGTGCGGCATAGATGCTGTCTATACGCGTCTTGGCAGCTGCCTCGTCGCCGCCTTGCTGCGGCACGTGCACGAAGATGTGAGCCGGCATCAGAAGTTTCTTGCCGTCGAGTTCCTCCAGCATCTTGTCGTAGTAGGCGCGCACCTCGGTCTCCTCGGCTTGTGGTGTCACCAGCAGCGGACGTATCTGCTGGTCGCGATAGGTGCGGAACTCCTGCCGGTAGCTGCTCAGTGTGTCGAGGTGCGCATCAATGGCAGCACACACCTTCAGTTTGTAGTTGATGAAGAGCTCGGCGTATTCCTTGACGCTCTTCTTGTCGATGACGTCGTCGGTATTGTTCTTGTTGTAGTTGTATTCAAACTCCGAGCGTGTCACGTCCTGACCGTTGACGCGCATGACAACGGGGTCGTCCTGCGCCGACACTGTCGTTGCCGTGACACAGAGTGCAAGGGTTAGTAGTGAAATCGTGAATTTCATTATGAATCGCATGAACGCGCGCGCGCTCATTTTTATAATTTAACGTTTAGAGTTATCTTGTCTGTTCAGCATGCACAGTCTCACTGTGGTCTCGAATAGTTAGGTGCCTCGCTCGTGATGGTGATGTCGTGAGGATGGCTCTCCATGACGCCGGCAGCCGTGATGCGCACGAACTTGGCATTGTGGAGGGCGTCGATGGTGGGTGCACCGCAGTAGCCCATGCCCGAGCGCAGACCGCCCACGAGTTGGTATATCACCTCCTGCACCGTGCCCTTGTAAGGCACACGTCCGGCGATGCCTTCGGGCACCAGCTTGCGCACGTCCTTCTCGCCGGCCTGGAAATATCGGTCCTTGGAACCGTTCTCCATGGCTTCGAGCGAGCCCATGCCTCTGTAGCTCTTGAACTTACGGCCGTTGAAGATGATGGTGTCGCCGGGGCTCTCTTCCGTACCGGCCACCAGCGAGCCTATCATCACACAGCTGCCGCCAGCAGCAATGGCCTTCACCACGTCGCCCGAATAGCGCAGTCCGCCGTCGGCAATCAGGGGCACACCGGTGCCTTGCAGCGCGCAGGCCACGTCATATACTGCCGAGAGCTGCGGCACTCCGACGCCTGCCACGACACGTGTGGTGCAGATGCTGCCAGGGCCTATGCCAACCTTGACGCCGTCGGCTCCGGCCTCCACGAGCATGCGTGCGGCATCGCCGGTGGCAACGTTGCCAACCACGATGTCCACATCTGGGAACTTGGCCTTGGCCTCGCGCAGCTTCTCTATGACGCCACGGCTGTGGCCGTGTGCCGTGTCAATCACGATGGCGTCGGCTCCGGCCTCCACGAGTGCTGTGATACGCTCCAGGGTGTCGCTGGTGACACCCACGCCGGCTGCCACGCGCAGACGGCCTTTCTCGTCCTTGCAGGCCATGGGCTTGTCCTTGGCCTTGGTGATATCCTTGTAGGTGATGAGGCCAATGAGGTGGTTGTCATCGTCAACGACGGGCAACTTCTCTATCTTGTTCTCCTGAAGGATTTGTGCGGCTGCCGTGAGGTCGGTCTGCTGGTGTGTCGTGACGAGGTTCTCGCTCGTCATGACCTCGGCAATCGGCCGCCCTGTGTTGCGCTCGAAGCGCAAGTCGCGGTTCGTCACGATGCCCACAAGCTTGTTGTCGGCATCCACGACGGGTATGCCGCCGATATGATATTCTGCCATGAGAGCCAGGGCATCGGCCACCGTGGCATCGCTCAGGATCGTCACGGGATGATAGATCATGCCGTTCTCGGCACGTTTCACAATGGCCACCTGGCGTGCCTGTTCCTCGATGCTCATGTTCTTGTGAATGACGCCTATGCCGCCCTCACGTGCTATGGCGATGGCCATCGTGGCCTCCGTCACGGTGTCCATGGCTGCGGTGACGAAAGGCACCTTCAGCTCTATGTTGCGTGAAAAACGAGTGGTGAGCTGCACGTCACGAGGCAGAACCTCGGAGTAGGCTGGAACGAGAAGGACGTCGTCGAAGGTGAGTCCGTCCGTGACAATACGGTCTGCTGCAAATGAAGTCATAATCTTAATATGAGGTTTTACTTTAATTGCGCGCAAAGTTACGTCTTTCTGCCGACATGGCCAAAAAGGTGCATCATTTTTACGAGAGATTAACAAAAGGCGTGTTCTGCCACCCCGAAGTCAGGCCGCGTTGCCGCCTGTCGCGATGCCTCAACGCCAACGTCGTGCGCTTGACACTTCAAGAAAGGGTTTGACAGCCTGGGCTGACAGCTGCTGTCCCTTTGGGGGCGCTTATTCCAAACATATCTTTACTGCTATTATAACTGTTTCATGAAAACTTATGTATGTTTTTCGGCAAAATATTTGCGCGAGCGTGACTTTTTCCATAATTTTGCGGCATGATATATCAGTCATGAAGCGAATAGGACTACTCTCTGACACTCACTCCTACTGGGATGACAAGTACTTGGAATACTTTTCCGAGTGCGATGAGATATGGCATGCCGGCGACATCGGCAGCACGGAGGTCGCCGACCGCCTGGCGGCCTTCCGCCCCCTGCGTGCCGTTTGCGGCAACTGCGACGGCGGCGACCTGCGGCGCATGTTCCCCACGGTGCTGCGCTGGCGCTGTGAGGATGCCGAAGTTCTCATGACACACATCGGAGGCTACCCCGGGCGCTACGACCGCTCCATCGTGAGGCAGCTCGTGGAGCGCACGCCCAAACTCTTCGTATGCGGACACAGCCACATCCTGAAGGTGCAATACGACCGCTCGCTCGGACTCCTGCACATCAACCCCGGAGCCGCTGGCCTGCAGGGCTGGCAGCAGGTGCGGACACTGGTGAGGTTCACCGTTGACGCCTCGAAGTTTCGCGACCTCGAAGTCATTGAGCTACACTCTGATCATTCAAACATCAACATCTGACACAATATGAAACGACTCTCTATGGCATTTCTTATGGCTGCCGCTACGGCATCTCTGCACGCACAGACCGTCAGCAGCCCCAACGGCAATGTCATCCTGACCTTCGGGCTCGATGGCACACGGCCTCAGTATTCACTGACCTTCAAGGGCAAGGACGTAATTCTCCCTTCACACCTCGGACTGGAGCTGGCGCGCGACAAGCATGCCTCCAAGGGCATGGGCGAGACCGACCTCATGGACGGATTCAGCATCGCCAAGACCGAGACGAGCACGTTCGACGAGACGTGGCAACCCGTGTGGGGCGAGACACGCGACATCCGCAATCACTACAACGAGCTTTGCGTGACGCTAACACAGGCATCCCACGGCGGGCGAACGATGCTGGTACGCTTCCGCGTCTATGACGACGGCCTCGGCTTCCGCTATGAGTTTCCGCAGCAGCCGGAGCTGGTGTATTTCCTCATACAGGACGAACGCACCGAGTTCCGCATGACGGGCGACCACACGGCATGGTGGCTTCCCGGCGACTACGACACCCAGGAACAGATGACACAGGAGTCGCGCCTCTCAGAGATACGTTCGCGCTTCCACGATGCCGTGAACTGGGGCAACTCCAGCGTCGCCGTCTTCTCGCCCACTGGCGTGCAGACGGCATTGCAGATGCGCACCGACGACGGACTCTACATCAACCTGCATGAGGCCGCATGCATAGACTATGCCACGATGCATCTCGAACTCGTGGACGGGCAGACGAAGGCTCTCACTACCAAGCTCGACGGCGCCAGCAACGCCTACACCCCGGCACCGGCACCCTCGCGATTCCCACTGCCCGCCGTAATGACCTTCGTGAGCCACCTCACGCCAGACGCCACAGGCCTCAAGGGTGCCATGCAGACACCGTGCCAGACACCGTGGCGCACCGTCATCGTCAGCGACGATGCCCGCGACATGCTCTCCAGCAACCTCATCCTGAACCTCAACGAACCCTGCGCCCTCGACGACGTGAGCTGGATTCACCCCACGAAGTACTGCGGTGTGTGGTGGGAGATGATCGTGGGCAAGAGCTCCTGGCACTACACCGATGACCGCCCCAGCGTGAAACTCGATGCCAAGGTGATGCCCTTCGGCACGTCAGCATCACTGCCCACCGACCACTCTGCCTTCAACTTCCAGACGGCAACACCCAACGGTCGCCATGCCGCCAACAACGAGAAGGTGAAACGCTACATCGACTTCGCTGCCACCAACGGCCTGCAGGAGGTGCTCGTGGAAGGCTGGAACGTGGGCTGGGAAGACTGGGCCAACATGTGGAAGCGCGATGTCTTCGACTTCGTGACACCCTACCCCGACTTCGACA
>CAMVIB010000045.1 GCA_947167455.1 uncultured Prevotellaceae bacterium
TCGTGATGTTCAGCGGACCTGTGGGCATGCCCACGATACCGCCGTGGCTGCCGTCGCCGCCAGTGCTGCTGTGGATGACGGTGCTCACCTGGCAGTCGGCGATGCTCGTAGTGCCGGCGGTAGAACCCACCAGTCCGGCGGCGCGCATCCTGTTGGTGTAGATGTCGCCGGCCACCTTCAGGTTGCGGATGGTGGCACCGTTGACGTAGCGGAACGGGGCGCAGAACTCCTCGCCGTAGGGTGCTGAGGCGCTGCCGATGTTGGAGGTCAGCGTCTTGCCGTCTCCAATGAAGGTGCCCTTGAAGGGGGTGTTGGCCTTCACGCCCACCATGGTCGTGACGCTCAGGTCGGTTCCGAGCTTCACGTACTGACCACTGAAGTCATTGGTGCCTCTGTTGACCAGCAGGGCGAAGAGCTCCCATTCGTCAGTGCTGCGGATGAGGTAGGGCTTCTCGGCCGTGCCTTCGCCCTCAATCGGGTCAATCACCCTGAAGCTGAAGGACTTCGAGCCGCTGCAGCTGCCCGTGCCGGCGACGACGAGCGTGTGCTCGCCCTTGGTGGTGACGCTGGCAGTGGAAGCGGCCGCGCTGCCACTGTCCAGCGCAACCGTGTAGTCGGTGCCGGAGCTGAGCTGCGTACCATCGGCGGATTTCACGGCCGGCGTGATGCTGAGCGTGCCGCCTTGAGCCAACTCGTAGAATTCTTCGATGTTGCTGATGAGGCAAGGAACGTAGTATGTCTTGCCGTCCAAGAGCCGCAGCTGCTTGGAGACTTCGCCCTCAACGGGCTCGCTGCTCACCTGGTAGGCACCGCTGGTGGTGGCGGTGATGCCACGCACCGGGTTCAGGTAGTAGCATCGGCTGATGGTACCCTTGTCGCCCTGCAGGCTAATGGGGTGGAAGGAGCTGATGCGGGAGTAGGTGCCGCGCTCCATACAGTTATCTATGGTGTAACTGCCGTTGCCACACCAGCCCCAGATGCCGGCGACGTTGCCACGGTTCGCGTCGAGGCCGGCGATGGTGCCGGCGAAGATGCAGTCCTTGATGGTGGTGTTCGACTCGCGGCCATGGCCTACGAAGCCACCGGCGTAGTCGCTGCGGATGTTGAGCTGGGCCGTGACGGTGCAGCCCTCGATGAGGTTGGTACCGTCGGCAAAGCCTACGATGCCGGCGGTGTGGTATTGGCTGGCGGTGATGGTGCCTGCCACGGTGAGGTTCTTGATAGTGGCTCCGTTGATGTAGCTGAAGAGGGCTGTGCCTTGGTTGCCCCAGTCGCTGATGTTCATCGTGATGGTATGGCCACCGCCGAGGAAGGTGCCGCTGAAGGCTCGGACCGGGGTGCTGCCTGTCACGTTGCCGCACTTCTGCGTCACGCTGATGTCGGCCCTCAGCTCCACGAACTTGCCGCTGTAGCTGTAGCTGTTACCCACATTTTTCGTGAAGACCTCCCATTCGTCGGCAGAGCTGATGGTATAGGGATCAGACTGAGTGCCGCTGCCGGGGAGCGCGCCCACCGGGATGTAGGGCACGATTTTCTGATTGCCTGCGTTTGCGGCCGTGGCAATGGTCGTGGTGCCTTCAATGACGAACTGTTTGCCATCGACAAAGGTGACGCTGGTCACGCCGAATCCGGCGTCAATGGTATGGAGGTAATCACTGGGGTTGGTCCAGCCGAGCGTCAGCGTACCGCTGTTGGGGCTTCTGGAGCCATGACCAATGGCGGCTGAGTTCGACCCGGCTATGACAGTCACCTGACCGCCGTTGATGACGACGTCGCCGCAGTAGCTGTCGGGAGAACCGTTCCACGTCTTGTCGCCGCCGCCGATGCCGGCGGCGCCCGGACCACCGGTGACCCTCACCACACCGCCATTGATGACGACGCGGCCGCCGTAGCTATTATCCAAGTTGCCGCCGATGCCGGCTGCTGCCATTCCACCCGTGACATTGATGTTGCCACCGTTGATGATGAGCGTGCCCATCCTCGAGGAGCCGATGCCGGCCATTTCGTATGAGCCTTTCACCACCAGGTTGCCGGGGCCTTCGATGGTGAGCGTATTACCCTCGCTCAGTTCGATGCCTCCGTTTATGGTGAACGTGATGCCCTCGGACAGGATGAGCGTGGCATGGCCCTTGATTTTGATGCGGACATCATCGAATGTCTTGTCACTCACCACCATATACGACATGCCATCAGTCAGGTCGAGGTTGGGACGGTTCCAGTCCCAGGTTCCATCTATGTATTCGACATTACCGATGGAGAACCCTTCGCTGTCACGACCACCATATTTTCCATGGCCTGTATAGGTTACCGAGGCCCGGCCACTATTGGTGTTGTTGGCGTAGCTTACGGTGTAATCGACGTCTCTGACGAGGGCGACACCTTTGCACGTAATCGCCACGTCGGGTTCTATGCCTCTGCCTGTATAGAAGTATTTCTGCTGGAGGCCCGACAGCTCACAGGGCAGATAGCACGTCGTGCCGTCGGCAACCTGCACCATATAATAGACTTTGTTCTGGGGAACAGAGGCCTGAACCTGATAGGCTCCGGGGGAGACGCAGGCTAAATCCGGCGTGCCGATCTGCGCGTTCACGTAGTAGCAGTCGGTGAAGCGCCCCTTAGGGCCGGTCAACCCCACGGGGTGCATGGACGAGATGTTGTTGTAGGTGCCCTTCTCTATGCAGTTCTGGAACACGGGGTAGCCGTGGTCGCTCCAGCCCCAGAGGCCACCCACGTTGGCGCGCTGGCCGCCCACGCCGTTGATAGTGCCGGCAAAGACGCAGTCCTTGAAGGTAATGCTTGAGATTTCGCCATGACCGATGATGCCGCCGGCATAGTCGCTGTTGATGTTGAGCGTGGCGGTGATGATACATTTCTCTAAGAGGTTTTCGCCGTAGGCAAAGCCTACGAGACCCGCCGTGTGGTAGCTGGAGGAGCTGATGGTGCCCGCCACGGTGAGGTCCTTGATGGTGGCATCGGAGATGCAGTGGAAGGGAGCCACGCCCTGCTCGTTGGGGCTCGTGCCGGTGGCCGTGCTGCTGAGGTTGGCCGTCAGCGTGTGGCCCTCGCCGAGGAATGTGCCGCTGAAAGGACGCCTGCCGAATTCGTTCTGCTCCCGGAGTCCCACCGTCGTGGTGGCGGTGACGTCGCTGCCCAGCTTCACCACCTTGCCGCTGAAGTCGTTACCCTGACCGACATAGTAGGCAAATGCTGCCCAATCGTCCGTGCTGTTGATAACGTAGGGATCGCTCTGCGTGCCGGCATGGGCAGACAGCCAGTCGCTGCCGCTGAACCTGGCCAGGACGATGACATCGCCCCGAGGCATGGTGAAGGTGTAGCCGTCGGTCTCGTTGCCGCTGAGGGCTATAGCACTGCCACGCGCGTCGGTGACAGAGATGCTCTGCAGCGAGCCGAACGCCTTGGTCAGGCGCATGGTCTTTCCCTCGTGAGTGCCAAGGGATGCCGCCGTCACGACACCGAAGCCTTCGTTGCGAACGACTACGCGGTTCGGGTATTGGATGGCGCTGCGATACATTTCACAGCGTTCGACGGAGCTGAAGCTGTTCAGATAGTTGGCGAGCGTGGCATCATCATAGAGGTCGCGCCCGTGCGCGTTCCATAGATTTTCACTTTGGTCGCCGACGAACTCATTGTCTTGGCTATGATTGCTTGTGCGGGTGCCGTAGAACGTGCAGTGGTTAATGTTGCCGTTATTATAGCCTACGATTCCGCCCACGTCGGCATCGTGGTTCAGCACGTCGCCCGTCATGCAGCAATATTCGATTGTACCCAGGTTCTCGCCACAGATGCCGCCCACCTTGGCCGTATTGCTGGACCCGCGCCAATAGGAGATGACGTCAGAGCTCACCCAGCAGTTGGAAATGAGGCCGTTGTTCTGGCCGGCGATGCCGCCCACCAGGCGCGAAGTGGAACACTCGATGTGGCCGCTCACATGCAGGTTCTCTACACAGCCCGTCTTTGCGATTTCAGAAAACAGGCCCTGATAGTTATCCGCGGCAGCTAAAATGCTGAGCTTGATGGTGTGGCCGTTGCCAAAGAAAGTGCCCGTGTACGCCTTGCTGCTATTGAATCCCAGGGGTTGCCACGAGTAAGCGGTCAAGTCGAGATCGGCTTCCAGCATGTAGCTGTGCTCGTAATAATCCTTATCGACACCGTCGCCGGAGTCGTCATCCCAGTGTTGCTGGGCGTAGGCCAGCTCGGCCGCAGTCCTGATGATTATAACCTGACGACCGGGGAGGTATTCCGGCCTCGATGTCGAACCGTCCCATACGTCTTGGGCCCACGATGTCTGCACGAGGGTGCAGAGCAGGGCCAGCATGAAAATAAAGCTTTTTTTTATCATAATATGTTATTTATGTAAATATACTTGATCGTGTTTGTACAAGTCAATTATTATTCTGTGCAAATGTAAGCAAAATCCTGTAAACAACGGCGTCTCGAAGAATAGAAAGAGAAGATTTTGTTAATTTTGAAACATGTTTTGCTGATTTTGTAATGACCTCAGCTCATCGATAGTCATATTCAATATGCATGGAGATGTAACCCTTGGGCCATTTGGCTCTATCCACAAAGAACTTGGCGCGTCCGCGATAGAGCAAGAAAAGATCGGGTCGCACCTCTTTAAATTCATAATACATATTGTTCTGTCCCTCCTGATAGCTGATGCGAGTTATCTGCCAACAGCCATCGGCAATGTCAACTTGCATACTGTCGAGCTTCACCACGTAGATGGTTCTGGCGTCCGCAGTGTAGCTGCCTTGATCGATAAGGGATGATGCGCCATAAACAGGTGAGGATGTGCCAATCTGCATGACACATCCTCAGCCTTAGTTATGCCTTATAGACTTCTTCGCCATCCACAATTGTAGCGATGACGTTGGCCTGTGCCACTTTCTCGATGTCGTCGTGCAGGAAGTCGCAGTCGAACACCGTCATGTTGGCAATCTTTCCGAACTCAATGGAGCCCATGCGGTGCTCCTGATGCCACTGTCGGGCCACATTGATGGTCATGGCTCGCAGCGACTGCTCACGTGTGATGGCCTCCTTGATGTTGCGCGTGAATGTCTGGCCATTGAGCACCTCCTTTGGATAGGCTCGTTTCTCCGCCGTATAGATGCTGTATTTAACATTCATCATCGGCGAAACCGGGTAGTCGGAGTGGAAGACCACATTAGCTCCTGCGTCGAAGAAGGACTTTATGGGGTAGGCCTGATTTGTCAGCTCCTGACCGACATAGGCCACCTCCTGCTCATAGACCCCTGGCGCGCCTATCGACCACAGGGGTGCCACGGCAGGTATGGAGCCTGTGGCTGCCATGCGGCGTATGTCCTCGTCGGTGACGAAATGTAGGTGTGCCAGCACGTTGCGCTGGTCGAGGTTGCCGGTGATTTTCTCGGCATCCTCGATGCACCCCAGCATGAAGTGTGTGGCGCCACCGCCCTCAGAATGCACGTGGACGGACATGCCCTCCTTGTTGGCCTCGACAATCAGCTCCACCATCTTGTCATGGTCGTTGAATCGCTCCACGCCATGGTAGCCTGGCTGATCGAGGTAGTCTTGGTTCTGCCAGCCCGTGTGTGCCTCCGTCACGCCGTCAAGGTACGCCTTGGCACCGATGATGTGGAAGTACTCGCCGCTCATCTCAGCACGCTGTGCCGCGATGCGTGCAATCTCAGCCTTGGGGCTGTCGATGTTATCGGTAACATACATATAGGCATAGGTGCGCAGCTTCAGCTTGCCTTCCTGCTCCAGCTCATAATATGCCCTGGGGGAAAGCGGACAGACGACTTCTGCTCCGGCGTCGGCCACGGCTGTGAAACCGCTTTGCAGTGCGAGGTTCTGCCAGGCGAGCAGGTAGTTTTTTGCATCCTCCAAGGTCGTAGGCAGCTTTGGCACGATTTCGAACACGGGAGCCTCGCAGATGTAGCCGTCAGGCTCGCCATGCTCGTCAACATGCACGAGGTCATAGCCCATTCGCTTGGCATAGGCGGCATCGATGCCGGCCCATTCCAGCGCCTTGGTGTTGAGCAACATGGAATGTCCGCCACCGGTGTGCATGAAGAGTGGCTTGTCAGAGCAGATCTCGTCGAGATATGCCTTGGTGACATATTCGTCATTCTCCACCCACCCTGCGGCTAAATAGAACGTGCGCTGCGGGTTCTTGGCGATGTACTCCTTGATAATCTCACGGTATTTGGGATAGTTGGTGAATCCCGCCTGCATAAGGTTGGCCTGACCGATAAGGCGGTCACCGGCCAGATGTCCGTGGCAGTGAGACTCGAGGAAACCGGGATAGATGTAGTTGTCGCCGTAGTCGAGCACCTGTGCATCGGGTGCCGCGAATCGCTTAGCCTCCTCGGCGCTGCCGATATATGCAAATACACCGTTCTTTACTAATGCCGCCTTGGCAAAGGGCCGCTTCTCATCCATAGTGATGATGTTGCCGAGAATAATAGTCTGTGTCATATAGAAGAAATTATGTTATTTCGGCACAAAGATAAGGTAAAATCCTTGTTCTGCCATGAGGTTTATGACAGGAGAGTCGTTTTTTTGCCAATATTGAAACTATTTTTGCATTTATTGAAAGGATGAAGCCCGTAGAGCGGCGGAATTTCGCCGCGCGCGTGCTGCGTGATTACTCGTCGAGGTAATCGAGATTCCAAACAGAGTTGTTGGCTGGGTTGATCGCACTCTTAAAGACTCCCACAGTGTTTTGATCAAGGAAGGCACTCCAACCTGTTGCCTTATCGAAGTCGGTAGCCTTGTAGTTATCACCAAAGTCCTCCCAAGTCTCATTGTCATTGGCATAGATTGATATGCCGAGGCTGAAGAAACCCTTCTTGGGTGCTATCGTCTGGCCCATGCTGTTGACGATGTTGACACCATTGATGCGATAGACATTAGCGGCACTGATGGTACTCTCCACGATGCCAACGTCATGCCCATGACAAGTCCGCAGATGGCAAAAAGCGTCAAATAAAATGTATTCCTTTTCATTTGCTGATTGTTTGGTGTATAATATTTCGAGTAGTCTCAATTACCTATAATAGGTGTGCTGTTTGCTTATTCTACTTCAAGAACCTGTCCAGGGCTGCAATGATTGCTTTCTTGGAGTCTGTTGTGTATATTGAACTGTTGAGGAAGGAATCGGTATGAACAGAAGTAAAGTCGATGACCATCTCGGTGTTTGGATTCTGGAGCACGGCAGTGTCATCGGGACGTCCGCCTGTCCAAGCGTCGTTGTGTGCATAGACGAAGATGATTTTCTGCGTCGTCTCAGTACCTACCCATTCGAGGAAGTCGCGCATGAGTTGTCCTTTGTCCTGCTTATATAGTCCTTTGTAATGACTCTGTGTGCTGAATATCTCATTGACATTTATGGCCTGCTCCTTGGTCAGGTAAATTCCATCCACAGTGTTGTAGGCATGGTCAAAAGCGCCCAGTTCCATGAATGACTGCACATGATATGGCATGTCCTCATCGTCTCGCAAGTCGATGATGTACCGCCAATACTTGTCATACGCATCAGTGAGAGAACTTCTAGTCGGCGAAGCATTGGCAGCGATGCTTCTTAGAGAGTCTATAGTAACGTCTCGGTCCATGTGCATAAACAAGCACAGGTGTTGTAACTCCTCGTCATCGGTGACAGCCTTGGCAGGGTCTGGCACGAACCTGGCCCATAACGTGAACGGCACGTATGAGAACTTACTGTACAGATTGTCATAGTAAGTATAGTAAGCTATTGCCGTCAGATCCTTGGTGAGGTCACCGGTGCTGAAAGGACTGTGTTGGCTGTACTGTTCGACACCCGTCCTGAAAGTTGAAGGCGCAGAAACGCGCAACGATTTTATGGCGGCATCGCGCACCTTCTCGTTGGAGCAGATGTACCGGGGGATGTCACGCAGACGCTGGTAGGCGATGGCTTCGACAGTTCCGTCTGCGTAGCCACTTCCACATACATCCTCCAAATACGCTCCTGTTTTAGGATCCATGCATGTGAACTCTCCGTCTCTGAAGGTGCCTGTTAGGAAAGGAGCGCAGAAGGGCACGAAGACATCTATGTCCTGCCATCCATACATGTCGCTATAGTAGGCGTAGAGTGCGGTCGTGATGCCATCCTTGCTGGTGCCTGTGCTAGCCCACTTGCCGGTCTTGAACATGTTCTTTTTCAGGGCCTGAACGATGGCGTGCAAGTCCTGTGCCTGCTGTTTGGCGTTAAAGTATGTGAACTTCATATTGTCGGATGCCTCCGGCAGCGAGTTGCCAAAGTATCTGTGCTCCACGTTGACCTGATTGGCATCGAGCTGGACTCTCAGGTCAACCGGGCGCATGTCATCGACATCTTTAGACATGGTGTAGCCATGGGTATAGAGCACGACGTTCTTGTCGAAGCCTTTGAAGTTGAGGGCCACCTGCTGTTCGAAGGTGCCTACATCGGGATTCTCGTGGTCAATGAGTTGCCGGAAACTGAAGAAGTATATTTTGTCCTCGTATATTTCATCGGTTTCAACACGAACAGCACTCACACCGTCGATGGCCTCCAAGGCCTGGACGATGGCATCTGACGTCTGCTCTTGACTGTCAGGTGTTATTATTTCTGTCAAGCTGTTGTCCTTGCTGCAGCCGGTAAGCATCGCACCTGCCAGTAGCATGGCAGCCAGCAGTTGCTGGAACTTTGCTGTTTTCATACTATATGTCATATATGTGATAGTTTATGTCTTATGCCTGTGAAAAATAATTGTCGATTATGATTTCTGTCATTTCCCCGTGCGGATATATTCCAGTGCACGGTCTATTTGGGTGTCGCGGCCTGTTTCCTCGTACTGTGTGGCATCATAGGCAACCTCGATGTCTGGTGTCACGCCAATGCCTTCGAGACATTTCTTGTCCATGTCGAAGACGGCATCTGTGGGCAGATAGACGTGAACGGATGTGACGTTCTCCAATCCTATGTGCCCTGAGTAGGTTTCGGTGTTATATTCGTTGCCTACGAGACCGCATAGTCCGCCATAGGTGCGTGTGCCGATGAGCACGGCATTATCAATCTGCTTGGTAGAGAGCGATGTCATCTCCGCCATACTTATGGAATAGGCGTTTGCCAGTACGACGATGGGTTTGTCATCGATAATCTCATGAGGTTCATTCATGGTTTGCATATACTGCGGCGTGTAAGGTGAGTAGTCGTAACGGCCTACGCCACGCTTATAGCGTGACCATCCATACTGCAAGTCACCCGAAGGCAGCAAGGCTCCGAGCACATACTGAGCATCGGTCACCATGCCACCGGGATTACGGCGCACGTCAATGATGACCCCCCCGAGTTTTCCTGTTTTGTGGAGCTCCTGTATGGAGTCGAACCAAGCTTTCCACACCTGCACGACATTCTGTCGAATCTCCTTGTCGCGAGCGTTGTCTCCAAACTCCTGTTTGAAAGCGGTGTCGTTAAGATATACCGAGAGCGAGAACTCGCTGATTCGCAGGTATGCGATATTGTCATTTGTCAACGCAAATTGGAGGTCGATGCCATAGTCAGAGAACTTGGGGTCAATGGGTTGCAAGAATGGTACATTAAGGTAGCTGTACTTCAAGGCTATTGCATTGAAAACGTTCAGCAGCTCACCGGTAGGTGACTTGCCGACAAGCGGTTCAAGCTTTGCTTTGAGTTCATTAAGTCCATCATAGAGTATCACCTCGCTCTCGGAGAGGTCGTCTTTGGCAGCAAATTCATCCAGTTTTGTCTTCACCCATTGCAGGCCGACGCCTTCCTTCATCAACATGTCTTGCAGCTGGCTATATATAGAGACATCGTATTTCATGAACCGCTTCAGCATACCGAGCTTATTGTAAGTCTCCATGGAGGGGCTCATGTTAATGCTCTCTTCGAATTCCGGACGATCGGCATTACGTATTTCACTTGGCGTGGCGCGTAAGACCTGACCTGTTTGGTGATTCTTAAAATATACTGACATGTGTCCATCGTGCAATGGCGCAACGAGTTCGCTCATCAATTTATATAATGTCGAGTCTGCGACATTAGTGCCCTGCATGTCGAGAGCCTCGAACTTGGGTAGATACTCATCGTAAACGGCATCCCAGTCCAGTCCGCACTCCTTTTCATAATCCCAGAGATTGTAGTTTTGGTTCATGGCATTCCAGAACACACGGAACTTGCCGGCAAAGCTTGTGTCAGCCTCGCTGAATGTCATGTGGTCTTCGTAAGCATAGTTCAGCAGAACGTCAGAGTCTTTGTGGCACGAGCTGACGGCTGTCGTCAGGAGCATCGCACCTGCTATAATGATATTGTTCTTCATTGTCTGTAATCGTAAATTATGTTTTCAATCATTAGAAACAGTACCACATGCCGGCCTGCAGCGCCAAGGTCGAATTGTAGCGCGGGTCACTTACGCGCATGTAGTTTTTCTGCGTGCTGATGCAGCTGTAGTAGTAGCGCAGCTCGACCTGTGCCGCCCAGTGCTTATGGAACCTGTACTCCAGCCCCAGTCCGCCAGCGAGTCCGAAGTCGAAGCGCTGGTCGCGTTCGCTGTTGAACTCTATGTTCTCACTGAAATCATAGACCCGTTCTGTAAAGGTGTTGGTGTCGAAGCCCTCACGCCCGCTGTTGAGCCAGTAACCGCCGTAGATTCCTGCGTTGCAGAATCCGCGCAACTGCTTGCCGCCAAAGCTGAACGATGCCATGAGCGGCAGCTGCAGGTAGTTGTTGGTGTAGTCGTAGCGCATCAACTTCAACACTTCGCGGGTGTGGCGATAGTTCTTCTGTGTCCAGTCAAGCTCGGCACGTACGCCAAACCAGTTGTTAACGTCATACTGACCCATGACGCCGAGGGTCACGCCCCAGCGATCCTTGAAGACATAGTCAGTCTGATAGTGTTTGTCGATGATGAAGTGGTTGTAGTCTGCACCACCATTGACACCCACTCGCCACTGCGCAAAGCCAAGCGAGGGGAGGATGAGCACAAAGAAAGTGAATAATTTTTTCATTTTGTTGTATATGGGTTTTGGTGACACAAAGGTACGTAAATTGACGCACATGGCAAAATCCCGTTGGCGAAAAGACGAAATTACCGTTTGTTTTAGCATTAATTAACGTCCGATGGTAAGGAAATGTTAGGCTTGATGCGCACACCTTCCGACATCAGCGATATGGCCTGCTGATGCCAGCCCGGCACTGTGCGCCCGTCGCTGGTTACGACACGGTGGCATGGCAGGTTTAGTTCGAGCGGGGCATCATGCATGGCTCGACCCACCAGCCTGCTGTGATTGGGCCAGCCAATGAGTTTGGCAATATGCCCATACGAGAGAACATGTCCTGCAGGAATCTGCCTGACAACGTCATACACGTCAGAATAGAAATCAGCAGTGTTTGGGCCTTTCATTGCCTGAGCATACTTGTGTATCAAGAACAGTTCGCGGCACCGCCCATCGGGAACCGGTGCCGCGAACAAAAGAATATAGCCGTCGGGAATGGCCTGTCAGCCCTGACAAACGCATTTCCCTATGCTGTTGCGACGATATCAGATGCCGAGGTCAGCCTTTACAGCCTCGACCTTCTTCATGGCCTCGGCGGTGGCGGCAACGTAGCATTTGGGACATTGCATCTCGGCCGGCACCTCGACATAGAACTTAATCTTGGGTTCTGTGCCTGAGGGTCGTACGCTGACCTTGGTGCCGTCTTCGGTGAACCACTGCAGGACGTTAGACTTGGCAGGCATGTCGAGCGGAGTGACATTGCCTTCGGCATCTGTGGCCGTCAGGCTCTGATAGTCCTTTGTGCACACCACCTTAGATCCGGCAAGCATCTTGGGAGCCTTAGCGCCACGGAAGTCAACCATCATCTGCTTTATCTCGTCGGCACCTGTCTTGCCTGGGCGCACCACATTGATGGTGTTATTGAGGGTAAAGCCATACTCGAGATATATGTCCATCAAGAGGTCGTAGAGTGTCTTGCCGTTATCCTTAGCCCATGCTGCAATCTCGCAGATGAGGCAGATGCTGGCGGGTGAATCCTTGTCGCGTACCTTGTCGAAGGGCAGGAAGCCGAAGCTCTCCTCGCCTCCTCCGATGTATTTCTTCACGCCTTCGTTCTCGCGGATGAGGGCTGCTATCCACTTGAAGCCTGTGTAGCAGTCCATCATCTCCACGCCGTTCTTGTCGGCGATACGCTTGATAAGTTCTGTGGTGACGATGGTCTTCACAAGGAACTCATTGCCCTTGAGCTGGCCGAGCTTCTTCTTGTTGGCGATGATGTACCATGCGAACATCATGCATGTCTGGTTGCCGTTGAGGATTTCCCACTCGCCCTGGCTGTTGCGACACACGATGGCCAGACGGTCGGCATCGGGGTCGCTGGCAATGACGAGGTCGGCATTGAGTTTTGTGCCGAGCTTCATGCCGAGGGTCATAGCCTCGGAGTTCTCGGGGTTGGGGCTGACGACGGTGGGGAAATTGCCGTCGATGACCATCTGCTCATTCACGACATGGATGTTCTGGAATCCCCACGAGCGCAGTGCCTCAGGGATGATGACACGCCCTGTGCCGTGCAGCGGCGTATATACGATGTTCAGGTCTTTCTGGCGCAGGATGACGTCTTGGTCCACCATGGCCTCCTTCACGGCCTGGAGGTAGTCCCAGTCCATCTCGCCGCCGATAATCTGTATCAAGTCAGGATTGCCCTGCCACTTCACGTCCTCGACATTCACCTTGTTCACCTCGTCGATGATGCCGGTGTCGTGCGGAGCCAGCACCTGAGCGCCGTCCTCCCAGTAGGCCTTGTAGCCGTTATACTCCTTGGGGTTGTGCGAAGCGGTGACATTCACGCCAGCCTGTGCATGCAGCTGGCGTATGGCAAATGAAATCTCTGGTGTCGGGCGCAGGCTCTCAAAGAGATAAACCTTGATGCCGTTGGCCGAGAAGATGTTTGCCACCGTCTCGGCAAACTCGCGGCCGTGGTTGCGGCAGTCGTGTCCCACCACGACGCTGAGGTCTGTGCGTCCGGGGAATGCCTTGAGGATGTAGTTGGCGAAGCCTTGTGTTGCAGCCCCGACGATGTAACGGTTCATGCGGTTTGTGCCGGCTCCCATGATGCCGCGTAGACCGCCGGTGCCGAATTCCAGCGTCTGGTAGAAAGCATCCACGAGAGGGGTCTTGTCGTCGGCGTCGAGCATGGCCTTCACCTCGGCCTTGGTCTGCGCGTCATAGACGGGCGAGTCGAGCCACTGCTGTGCCGTGGCCATACATTGTTTGATGAGTTCGTTGTCCATTTATTTAGGGTTTAAAGAGTTTGATGATTCCTTGATGATTTGCGCTACAAAGTTATGGAAAAGAATCATGCCAAGAAACACATCGAGGCTATATTTCTTCTTTTTTTTGCTTTTTTTGCATTCCGAGCCATAAAACCGGCCATTGTTGACAGCATCATCGACAAAGAGGGCTATGCCCTGCTACGGACACAGCCCTCTGTTGATAAGTTGTTTGTTTGCAAGTTGACAAGTTGGCTGCCTTGAGGATTCAACCCGTCAACTTCCTGTTATCTCACAGCGACCTTCCTGCCATCGATGATGTAGGTGTGACCCTTGCGCATGGTCTGCACCTTGCGGCCTTGCAGGTCGAAGACGTTGCCACGTTCAACGGCAGTAGTCACGGCATCGATGCGTGTAGCGTTGTCGATAGTGAGCACGACCATCTGCGGTGTTGTCATATCCTTCTCCACGATGGGTGTGAATACGTTGGATGAGTTGAACACACCGGCAGCCACTTCAGTAATGTTGAAGGTATAGGTGCTGTTATGGATGAAGTTGCCACCTACAGCCTCGCGCAGGTTGACCATCTGCTCGCCGGGCTTACCAATGACGGTGAACGGTATCTCAGTGTTCATTGCTGGTGCGCGTTGTAGTGCTGCTTTGGCGCCGGAGTTGATGGCAGTGATGGTGTATGTGCCGCTGATGCGCACACGCACATCGTCAGTCGTCGTGGCAAATTCCTCGAGGTCGGCATCGGCAATCTCCACATCAACAGCCACTTTGAGGTCACTGTTAACGCCGATGGATATGCTGGAATTGGGATCCACCTCCACGTATTCTATATCGCCAGTCTCTTCGTTGAGCTGCTCGATAGTGATTTTCTCCTCTATGACACTCTCCTCGAGGTATTCGGCGAAGCGCCACTTGGAGGCTGCCGTTTCGGCCTTGTTGGAGAAGATGGTTGCGTTGTCCTGTACGTTGTCAACACCCATGTAGCCCATCACTGTCTTTATGGTGTAGGACCCGTCGGGCAGCTTGGCAAAGGTGAGTGCTGCAGCGTTGGCCTGAATGTTGGACGTATTCCACTGTCCGCGCACGCCGAGAATCTTGGCATCGTCGGGAACTATGCCGTCAGCGGCAGCCATGTCGGCGAGGAACACTTCCGCTCCATTGTTGACGAAGCACAGCCCCTGTGCCTTGGCACTGACGACGGCGTTGTCATCCTCAGCAGCGAGCGAGAGGTGCAGCTGTGCATCGGCCACGGCAAGGCTGACGACATACTTCTTGGTGCCGGCATTGAGGCTCAGTGTGCCGAATGCCGCTGCGGCGGCGCTGACCTGCTCCTGCATGGCTTCTATCTCAGCCTTCGTGGCTGCTGCGTTGTCAACGAGCGACATTGCCGATGCCACGATGGCCTCGGCACCGATGGCCTCGATGTCCGATGCCGGGAACTGGTATGGTTCCTCGCCCGCTGCTGCAGCGTATGCTGCATTGGTCTGCTGCAGTTGCTGTGCTGCGGCCTGGAGGTCGGCCTTGATGCCGGCAAGCTCGTCTTCGGCAGTGTATTCTATCATCTCAAGCTTGAAGGAGCGCCACACCGTCCAGTGGTCGCCGGTGGCGGCATCGGTGGTTATGCCAATGTTCACGTTGCCGGCACTGGTGTTGACGAACTCCAGGGTGTTGATGCCGTTGCCGCCGTTTAACCATGTGTTGGCTACACGGCGATCGTTTACGACATCGTTGCCCACAGTGACGAGGTTCGCCGTAGCATTGCCTGCAATGAGCGTGCCTGTCATGTCGGTGCGTGTGAATGCCTGCACCGTGAGCTTGAACTTGCCAGCGGGTAGTGCTATCGTCTGGCTGATGGTAGCGGCGGCTTTGCTCCAGAATTCAGCGACATTGTTGGCGGCATCATAGGTGGGCGTGGCACTCACTGTCCATCCGTTGCCGTCGGCTGTGGGCGTGGGGTTGACCACATACCAGTCTGTGATGTCGATAGGCGTCAGAGCCTTGATGCTGCCAAAGAAGGCATACACAGCCTCCCAGAGTGCAGCTCCAGAGGCCTCTACCTGCTCCTTGGAAGTAAATGTAGTGCTCTCGATGGTCCGGATGGCTTGCTGTGCTGCTGCCTTGGCATCCTCGCCCTCGTAGGTGTCGGTGGCATTGACCTGAGCCTTGAACTTCTCGACGAGAGCGTTCAGGCTGGCGATGTCGTCGGCCAGTGCCTTTTGTGCACCCACGGCCTGGATTTGCTCGTCGATGATGTTGATGATGTCTATGTCGCTGTCATCGAGGTCGGTATAGGCTCCCATGGCGAGGTATGGCGCTGCTGTATTAATGAGCTGGTTGCTCTCGAGGACGTAGAACTCGCCAAAGGTGAAGAACCAATGTCCGTTGTTCTTGCCATTATCGGAGGTGCTGGTCGTGGCGGTGACGGTGAAGCGCACCACGTCTGAGGCAGCACCGAGGTCAACATCAGTGGTGAACCATGCTGCTGCGGGCAGTCCTTCTGTGATGGTCTGTACGACATCGGCGTTGCCGGCCGATACATTGATGCTCGTCGGACGGTTGGCATCGTTGCGCTTGTGGAATAGTATGGTGAACTTTTGCTTAGCCTCGGGCAGCTGTGCCTGGATGTAATGGTCTTCGTCGGGACCTGTGCCGCTCCACTGGCTATGGAAGAAGGTGGCTATGTTGCCGTCGCAGATGTTGGCAATGGGTCCCTCAGAAGGCTCCTGGGCGTTGGTAGTCCATTGCGAGGCATCGGTGGTGAGGGCATAGGCATCACTGAGAACCTTTGCCCAGCTTGTGACCTTTGCGAAAGCCTCGGGGCGGTTGTCGGTGTATGCCTCTAACTGCCATACGTAGGCAGGCTGCAGTGAGTAACCTGCGTTAGGCAAGTCGGCCTCTGTGGCTATCACGTCCCAGTAGGTGTTGGCACCCCAGTTGGCGCTGGCAGAGTTGGTGGCGCGGATGGCAAATGCCTCACCGTTGTAGAAGAACAGCTGACGCTCCCAGTCGTTACGGTCGTTGCTGCCCACGTTGACATGCCCCGTCTGCACCACATTGCCGGTGGAGCCGCCAGTGAGGCTGGGGTTAGTGAATTTGCATCCGAGGTTCCAACCCATGGGCTTGAAGCCACCGTCGAGCGGTGTCTGCGTGAAGGTGAAGGTGGCAGCCTTCTTAGCCTCACTGATGAGGTAGCCCTGTGTGTTGAGGTATAGCTTCCGGTCGCCCTGCTGCGTGAAGATGCGGTAGGTGGCGCCATTTTCTATTGCTTCGAGCGCACGCTCGTAGTCGTCTTGCGGGATGTACTTGAAGGTGGCGTTGACGCTGACATCGGCAGCCGGCATGGTGAATGATGCCGTTGTCTCAGAATATGTCACCTGCACGGCGATGTTCACGTCGATGCCTGTGACGGTGATTTCCTCGAGTTCATACCCTTCGGCGGGTGTCGGGGTTAGAGTCACCACTTCGCCCTCCTGTGCCGAGGTCTTGTCGGCCACGACGGTGCCGTTGGCGATGTCGGCGATGGTGATGGTGTATGATGCCGGCTGAGGTGCTGCCAGCGTGACTTGCGTGGTGACGGCGGCGGCTGTCACCTCCTCGCCTGCGGTGCTCACGGTGAGGCGTATGTTGCCGATGGCGATAGCACCGCCCTGGAAGTCATCTCTGGCGGCAAAGGTGATGTTGGCGATGGTGCCGAGAGGAATCGTCGCTCCAGCGAGCGAGAGTATTGCGAAGCGTGTGGCCCCGCTCTGCACGGCGTTGTAGCTGAGCGTGAAGTCCTGGCCGGCAACTGCCATGCTCGCTATGCTCAGACCTTCGGGCAGCGTGATGTCGGCCTGAACGCCATAGACATCCTGTGCGTCGATGGCGGTGAGGGCGACTGGCACTGTTGCTGTTGCCCCGGCCTCGATCTCGAACGACTCAATGGCCACGGCGAGGTTCTGTGCGCTGGCCACGGCTGCCACAACGAGCAGCGTCAGTGTTGACAGCCAACGCCCTATGTTGTTTGTTATTCTTTTCATAAGTGGATTCGTTATGATGATTTACGATGGTTTTGTTGTTGCGGATGCCCCGGCGAATCAGGCGGGACGTTTTCCCGCTTGATTCGCCAGGATGCTATGGTCGTTACTTGACGAGGATCTTTGTGACGGAGCCGTCGGCCTTACGCACGATGTTCACGCCGCGACGCAGCTGCGAGTTGCGCATTCCGCCCACACTGTATATGTCGGCAGCGCCGGCGTCAGCGGTCATGGCATCGATACCTGTTGCAGCGTCGAGGTCGAGGTCGTAGGCCTTGGCCTTGGCGTCGGCAAACTCGATGCGTGTGATGGTGGCATCGCCCTGGCCGTCGATGTCGAGGCTCAGGAGCTTGCCGTCGTTGGCGGTGATGGCTGCGTTAGCCAGCGAGTAAGCTACGATGCGCCATGTGTCGGCGGCGATGCGGTTCACGCCGATGGTGAGTCCGGCGGCACGTTCTGCAAGCTGTGCTCCGCGCAGCTGTGCCGTGCCGCTCAGGGTGACATCCATCTGGAATGCCACGAAGCGCGTGTCGTTGTTCAGGAAGATGTCCGCGCCGCTCATGCTGATGCTGTTGCGGCCGACAGCGTGAGCTTTGACACCCTCTTCGAAGACAGCTTCGTTGACCTCGAGGGCTATGTTCACTATGCCCACGGCGTCGCTGACGGTGATGTCGCCCGAGGCATTTACGTCGGTAGCTGCAAACTGCTCGTCGGTGGGTGTCTCTGTCTCGAGCACGAAGCTCACGGCGAGCACGGCATCGGAGGTAGTTACCTCGCCGTCGCCGTTGGCATCGCCGAGGACTATCTCTGGCACATCAGACTCACGTGTGAGGGTGAGCGTGAAGTCGTCGGCCACGAACCAGCGTGCGGCGATGGGTGTCTCCAGGTTCTTGACACCAATGCGCAGCGTCCCGTCGGTGACGAGAATCTCGTCGGTGGCGTATGCTGTGAGCTGGTCGCTGTCGGCAGCGACGGGAGTCTGCACCTCGCCGTTAGACGACATTGCGTAGAGACCCACCGTGGGAGCGAAGGTGGCACCCTCCTCACCGTTGAGCGAGTTGTACATTGAAGCCCCGACGACGTAATAGCCATTGGGCAGGCCGGTGATGACCTGATAGTAGTCGAAGGCCGCCCCATCGCGCGCCGTGGCATTGCCGGCCCAGTACTCGAAGGCTGTGCCGTTAAGCAGGGGTCCGTTGCCGCCGTTGGGGCGTTCCGTTGTCCATCCGTCGGCACCGTTTACTTGCGGGTTTACGATGAGTGCCGTGAGATTGGCTTCGGGCAGCGTCTGAGCTTTCTGCAGGTCGAGCAGCGCGGCCTCGACGGCAGCTATGGCAGCGTCGAAGTCCTGAATGCTGACAGCTTGGAAGCTGCTGAGGATGGGTTCTATAGCTGTGTCGAAAGCTGCTGGAGCATCAGAGCCCTCGGCACAGTGAGCCTTGAAGTCATCTGCTGCGTCCAGAGCCTGTGCTATAGTCTCGGCGAGCGGCACGTAGGGAGCTGCTGCCGCTGTGGCTTCCTCAATGGCAGCTATGGCGGCGAGGTACTCGTCGGCGGTGGCGTATGCCTTGTTGTTGTCGGCAACAGCGTTGCTGATGGCAGTTGCCAGACTCTCTGGTATGGGCTTCTCGGCAACAGCATTGGCCTTGCCTACGGCCTCGGCAAGGACATAGTCGGCGCTGACGCGGGCTGTCACACCCTTGATCTGCACGACGTGCCAGTTGGTGAGGCCTTTCTCCTTGTACATGCCTATGACGATGGTGCCGTCAGTGACCTCCACGTTCTCAAGCTTGGCAGTGGCAATGCCTGAGGTGTTGAAATCGGTGGCAACGTGGGCGGGGATATACTGCTTGACGGTTCCTGCGCTCGTCTCGGCATAGAGATAGACGGCTGTCTCGTCGCCCTCCTCGAGAGTCGATTGGCAGCTACGCCCCGGGGTGAATGCCGCAGCGCCGTAGAGCTCGATGTTGTAGATGCCGTTCTCGAGACCTTGCAGCGTGCGCGAGAACACCACTCCCGTCACGCCGATGGTTGCCTCGTTGTACTGCTCGCAGGCAGCCGTCTGGCGGCCGTCGTTGGTTGTCACTTGCGGGGCTGCCCATCCCACATAACCTGTTGCGCCCTGCCAGCCTTGCCAGTCAACGGGGAACTTGGCGGTGAGGTCAGTGTCGATATACACTGTCTCGTAGATGGTCTTGAAGGATGCCGTGACGGTGACGTCGCCCTCGGGCATGACGAACGACGAGCGTCCCTCGGCTTCGGTGTTGACGGCGATGGGTGCGCCGTCGGCATCATTGACCTCGAAGGCCACAAGCTGATAGCCCTCGACGGGCGTGGCGCTGAGGTTTATGGTCTCGCCCTCGATGGCCTTGGTCAGGCCCGTGGCCATGCTCGTGGCGACGATGGTGCCGTGGTCGGCCTGTGTGACGGCGATGTTGTAGTACTTCTTATATATACCCGTGATGGTGACGGGTGCTGCGGGCATGGTGAAGGTGATGATGCCGTCGGCAGCGGTGCATGCCACTGTCTGGCCATCGCTCTCCACGGTGTAGGACTGAGCCGACCAGCCGTCGGCGGCAGTAACCTGGAAGCTCACGGTCTCGCCTGCGGCGGCCTCGGTCTTGCCGTCGGCGACGGTGACGGTGCCGTGTTCGGCAACGGTGGTGATGGCGTATGTCTGTGCAGGGGCGGTGCTCTTGGTCCACTTGAGGTTCTTGAACGACAGCCAGCTGACGTTGTTGTCGGCAGCTATGTTGAACTTCACGGTAAGGACGCCGTAGGCATCGGTGATGCCGGTGGCCGTGACGCGCTGGATGCGGAACTGCGACGTTCCCACCTGTTGGCCGTCGCAGACGTTGACGGCCTCGCCGTCGCCGACCTGGAACGTGATGCCCCGGGCATCGTCGCCGCCGCCGTTCTTGATGCGCACGCGCACCCATGCCTCCACGTCGTATTGGCCGACTTCCATATCGATGAGCTTGCCGGTCAGCGTGCGCTCGGTCAGGGAAGCGTCGTCGGGCGCCCAGTACTCGAAGAAGGGTACGGTGAAGCCCGAGCCGTCGGTGCTGCCCTCTGTGCTCCATGTGTTAATATAATAAGGTGCATTCTGGAAGTTGGGGTTGGTGTCCCATGCTGCGAGCAGGAAGTCATCGACGGTGACACTGGCATGCCAAGCCGTGACGACACTTGGATTCTGTAAGGCTGCAGCCTCCTGGGCTGTCAGCGTGGCGGCGTCGTACTTTGCCGCCCATTGGCCGTAGTACTCCTCCAGATCGGCAGCGTTGTAGAAGTTTGTGGCTTCTGTCAGGGCCTTCATCTGCTGAAGCGCACTCTCGGCGTTGACGTATGCTTCGCCCTTGACGATGCCGGCCTTGAGGTCGGCGATGGCGGCCGTGATGGCAGCCTCGTTAGGCTGCACCTCGGCGGTGGCGATGACGATGGCCTCGAGCTCGCTGCGCACGCTCTGCAGCTGCAACTTGGCTGCCAGGTCGGCGAGCTGCTTGTTGAGGTCTGCCACCTGCTGCATTAGCGATCCGAACTTGAGCGCGCCCATGTCGGCATCGGTGCCGTAGTATGTCAGCACGAAGTTGTCCCAGATGCACCACAGGGCAGTGTTCACCTCCAGGCGTGCGCCGAGGTCTATGCTGCCGTCAGTGACCTCAAAGAAGATGGGGTCGATGGTGTATTTGCCGGCCGTGAACGACGCCGACGCTGCCTCCATGCTGTTCTCTGTGCCTGTCAGGGGCAGGAACGTGGCCGTCTCGTCGTTGGCATAGAACACGGGCAGGTTGACCTCGTCGGTGCCGTCCTGGCGATAGAAGCCCTGTGCCGTGAGGCTATATACGCCGCTGGGCACGTCCTGCAGCGTCTGCTTGAGGGTGAATGTGGCATGATAGCTCTCGGCGCAGTTGTTGGTGCTGTTGCCGCCGGAGAGGTTCTTGTTGGTGGCTTCCATGGTCCACTGACCCACGTTGCGGTTGTTGCGCCCGAAGTTGGGGTCTGCGATGAGGAACGTGGCATCAACGGGTGCGTCGGCAGTGGCCACGGAGAGGTTGGCCTTGGCCAGCTCCACGGGGATGATGTACCACACGGCCTTGGCATCGCCGGTGGCGAGGCCCTTGCCCAGAACGGTCGATGTGCCGTCCCACCCGAAGCAGGCGCCGTCGCTGTTGGCGATGGTGTAGCCATATACGGGGCTGCCGTCGGCGAGCGTTGCCTCGGATGTGGATTGTTGCATGATGACGAGGTCGATGGGGTCGCCGTTGTCCATATAGTCGCCGTTGAAATAGTAGCTGGTGCCGCCGTTGCTCACCTGCGACTCCAGGTGATACACGCCGGTCTCCTGTTGTGGAATGAGCGTCACGTACTCGGGATGCGCCACGAGCGATGCCTGGGTGCCCCAGCCGTTGCCTGCACCCCAGAACAGCTTCGACTCCACGTTGCAAAGGATGTACTGCCCCTGCACGAAGGAGGCGGCGACGGGGGACTCTGCCACGTCGTCGATATACACTTGGACGGCATCCTGGTAGATAGCAAGAATGCCTGTGACGTCATAGAACTTCTCAGCCGACATGTCGATGGCTTTCTTGAACTGGTTGCGCAGGGCAACAGTGATGTCGTCGGCGCCGGCGGAGGCGGCATAGTTCATGATGAAGTTGGATCCAGTGGCACCCTCCGCTATTGCGATGTCCTCGGCGGGCTTGCCATTCTGCACCTTGATGAACATGTTGACATACTGCAGTTTGTTGGCCTCGAGCTGGCTGGCGGCGACTACTATGGGTGCCACCTCGTTGCCCTCAGAGATCACCTCCACGTTCAGCGTGGGGCTTGTCAGCTCGGGCAGGCCGTTATAGCTGAAGAGCTGACCGCTGATGCTGCCCGACACACGGTCGCCCACGTTGAGGCCGCTGTTGCTGCCATACACGAGCAGACCGCTGCGCCCGTCGGTGAGGTAGTTGTAGCTGCCGTTGACGTATGTCACCAGCAAATCGTCGAAAGAGATGGCTGCTGCCGTGCGCGTAGAGGTGGCGGCAGCATTGAATTCGGCGATGCTGGTGTATGTCGGCGCGATGGTGATGACTGAGGTGGCGATGTCGCTACGTGCCTCCGACATCTCCACCCAAGCCTCTACGGTTGTCGTCTCGCTGACGGTGAAGGGCTCGGTGTAGGTGAACTCATCCTCGCCGAAGCTGTACTTGATGACAGCACCCTCGACATCGCTGACAATCGTCACCTGCTGCGGCTCGAAGAAGGAGCCTGTGGCAGGAGAGATGGTGGGCTTGGCGATGGTAACGGTCGGCGTTCCGCCACCCTGCGAGAACTCGATGTCGATGCTGTTGAGCTGGGTGTTGCCGGCAAGTGTCAGCACCACTTCGGATGCTGAGCCTTCCCAGACGTTGCCATCGAGAGTACCCTTATCGACAGAGTTGCTAGTGTTCCACTTGCCGTTGGCAAAGGTGATTTTGGTCATCACCTTGTCGGAGGTGATGGTGAGCGTGCCAGAGTACATGCGCAGCTGCGGACCGTTGCCTGTGCTCCAGAAACGGTTGGCTGTGCCGGAGGTTGATGCCGTGACGGTGATTGTAGTGCCATCGACGGTATGACTCCATCCGTCGGCACCGATGTCTCCGTCGGTGACGCCGCTGGCCGACGTCGGCACATCCAAGGCATTGAAGTTGAAGACAACCTCTGCATTGGCCATGAATGGCAACATCAGACCCAGTAACAGCATGAATAGCGTAGATAGTCTCTTCATAAGTAGTTGGGATTTTAGTTAATAAATATAGTTAGATGTATGAATGCTGTAAGGCAAAAGTGTGTATGCGGTAAGGCAAAAGTGTGTATGCGGTAAGACTAAAGTGTGAATGCAGTAAGATGTAAGAATCCAAGCCTCTCTTGGCTTTTTTGCTGTTATTTCGCGACAAAAGTAACATATTCTCGTGTTACGTCCAAATAATTGTCTTTCTTTTTTCGAAAAAAATCAACGATTCCGCAATCGTACCACCAAAGAGACCGCAACGCGGTCTTCGCTTTGGTAACCGAG